>JADGHX010000078.1 GCA_019683695.1 Steroidobacteraceae bacterium | reverse complement strand
CACCAGCGCCGAGCCCACGACCACACCGTCCACATGCCCGCTCAGCCGCTCCACCTGCTCGCGGTTGCGAATGCCGAAGCCGGCACAGACGGGAAGGCTCGCGGCGGCACGCACGCGATCCAGATAGGCCAGTACATCTTCCGGCACGGAAACGTTCCTGCCGGTCGTGCCGGTCATCGTCACCGCGTAGATGAAGCCCTGACTCGCAGCGCACACCTTCGCAAGCCGCTCCGGTGTGGTGACGGGCGTGACCATCTGGACGAGCGCGAGACCTTCCGAATCGAGCGCGGCACGCAGCTCGTCGCTCTCGTCGAACGGCAGGTCCGGGACGATGAACCCGGACACGTTCGCGCGCGCGGCCGCGGCAGGCAGCTTGTCGAGCCCGAACGCGAGGAGCGGATTCAGATAGCTCATGAGCAGCACCGGCGCGTCAACCTTTGGCATGGCGGCGAGCTCGTCGAGAATCCAGCGCAGGCTCACGCCTTGCGCGAGCGCAACGTGGCTCGAGCGCTGGATCGTGACGCCATCCGCCATGGGATCGGTGAATGGCACGCCGATTTCGACGACGTCGGCACCCGCTGCAATCGAATGCAGCGTCTCGCGAAAGGTTTCCTTGCGAGGATGGCCGGCCGTGAGAAAGGCCACGATGGCCGGATCGCGGCCGTTCGAGGCGGAGCGGAGGGCGGTGCTGATGCGATCGCGCGGCTTCATGAGTGGCCCTGTGCGAGCAAGGTGGTCTGGAGGGTAGGCATGTCCTTGTCCCCGCGGCCGGACAGGCCAACGAGCACGCGCGTGCCGGGGTGTGCCTGCGCCCAGCGCTTTGCACCGGCGAGCGCATGCGCGCTCTCGATGGCCGGCAGAATGCCTTCGCTTTCGCAACATTCCTTCACCGCGGCGAGCGCTTCCTCGTCGCTTGCGGTCTCGGCGCGAATGCGGCCGGCGGCGAGCAGCAGCGAGTGCTCGGGCCCGACACCCGGATAATCGAGGCCGGCGGACACCGAGTGCGTTTCCTGGATCTGCCCTTCCTGGTCCTGCAGCAGCATCGTGTAACACCCGTGCAGCACGCCCGGGCGACCGTAAGCGAGCGTGGCCGCATTCTCACCGAGACCGGCACCGCGCCCGCCCGCTTCCACGCCGATGATCTGCACCGACTCATCGCGGATGAACGGATGGAAGAGGCCAATCGAATTCGAGCCGCCGCCGACGCAGGCGATCAGCGCATCCGGCAGGCCGCCCGCTTCGGCGATCATCTGGGCACGCGCTTCGCGACCGATCACGGACTGAAGCTCACGCACGAGATACGGATACGGATGCGGGCCGATGGCAGAGCCGAGGAGATAGTACGTACCGAGCGGGTCCGACACCCAGTCCCGGAGCGCTTCATCAATTGCGGCGCGCAGCGTGCGATCGCCGCTCGTGACAGGGACGACAGTCGCGCCGAGCAAGCGCATGCGGCCGACGTTCGGCGCCTGACGCTCCATATCCACCGCGCCCATGTACACCGTGCAAGGCAGACCGATGCGCGCGCACGCTGCCGCACTCGCCACCCCATGTTGCCCGGCACCCGTCTCTGCGACGATACGCTTCGCTCCGAGCTTCTTCGCAAGAAGCGCCTGGCCGATGGCGTTGTTGATCTTGTGCGCGCCGGTGTGCGCAAGGTCCTCGCGCTTCAGCCACACGTGCGCGCCCCACTTCTCCGAAAGCCGCGCCGCGTATGTCAACGCGGTGGGGCGCCCGATCCAGCTCTTCAGCTCGCGCGCGAAGTCCGTTTCGAACTCCGCCGTGTGCAGGTGATCGCGCATGCCCTGCTCGAGGCGCTCGAGCGCGGGAATGAGCGTCTCCGGCACATAGCGGCCGCCGAACGGACCGAAGCGGCCACGCGCGTCGGGGAACTTGCCCGCCAGCTCATCCGCCAGCAGGCGTCGGGTATCCACATCGGGGGCGATCACGACACGGTCTCCTTGGCGCGCGCAGAGTCGTTCAGGCTTGCGAAGGCCGCGCGCGCGCACCTTGCGAAGCTCGCAATCTGTTCCGGGCTCTTGATGCCGGGCGCCGACTCGACACCGCTCGACACATCCACGCCCCACGGCCGCACGCGCGTAATCGCGGTGGCCACGTTCGCGGGTGACAGGCCGCCCGCGAGAATCAGCTCCGTGCGCCGCGCGAGGCCTTCCGCGGCGAGCCAGTCTGCGGGGATGCCGGTGCCGCTGACGGGGCCCTCGAACAGCACGCGTGACGGCAGCGGCTCGGGCTCGTTGCGCCCGGCGCGCACGACGGGCAGCCGCTCGAGTGAGCGCGGCAGCGTGAGGCCGGGGAAATCCTCGGCATCGGTCTGCAGCACGTCGGGGCGAAATGCGGACAGGATGTCGTCGATCACCGCCTGAGTCGGATGGCGCGTCACGGCGATACATCGAACCCGCCCGCGCGCCGGCGCGGCAAGCTGCGCGGCACGCGCGGGCGTCACCTGCCGCTTCGATTCGGCGAACACGAACCCGATGGCGTCGACGCGCGCAGCGATCGCCGCGTCGACGGCCTCATTCGTGGTCATGCCGCAGATCTTGATGAACATTCGCGCTCACCCGCCTCGGGCCGCCGTGGGACGAGCGGTGGTTGAACCCGGCAGCACGGCACCGCGCGCAGCCCTGCCGGCGCGGAGCATTTCGCTGACGAGCGCATGCGGATCCGGCGCGGTCATCAACGCACTGCCCACGAGAGCGAACTCGTAACCGGCCGAAGCAACGCGCCGCGCATCTTCCGCGGAGCCCACACCGCTCTCGGCAACGCGCGGTGCGCCAGTTGGCAGCAGATGCGCGAGTTGCTCCAGACGGCCCGGCACGACTTTCAACGTGACCAGATCCCTGCAATTGATGCCGACGAGAAGACGGATGCGCCCATCTCCGTTGCCGTTGGCACGCTGCGCGTACTTCTGCACGAGCGTATGCGCCAGCTCGATGTCCTGCTCGTCGAACGCTTCGAGCAGCGTGAACAGATTGAGCTCGAGTGCCTGCTCGATGAGCGTCTCCAGCACATCCCGCGGCAGCATGCGCAGGATGACGAGCACACCGCCGGCACCGGCCACGCGAGCTTCGATGACCTGATAAGGATCGACGAGGAAGTCCTTGCGCATGGCGGGAACACGCAGCGGCGCAAGCGCCTGCGCAGCCTGCTCGAGATGCGACAGCGAGCCGTCGAAACGGCTCGGCTCGGTGAGCACCGAAATGGCTGCGGCGCCCGCGGCGGCGTAGCGGCTGACGCGCTCGCTCACGTTCTCGTCCGAAGACTTCAGCTGCCCGGCGGCGGGCGAGCGCAGCTTCACCTCCGCGAGCAAATCGAAGCCGGCTGCGTGAGCCCGCAAGGCCGGCGGCTCGGGCGTAGCGCGCGCCTGAAGAAGCAGCTGCGCGCTCGAGCGCTGAGCCATCGCGACGCGCACGCGCTCGCCACTGCTTTCCGCCATTTGCTGAAGAAAGTCTGCGCTCACGCCTTCGCTCCGCCTGACGTGCCAAACGCCGCGAGCGCATCGAGCAAGCGTGCGGCCGCACCGCTATCGATGGCGGAGGCGGCAAGCTCCACACCTTCTCTCGGATTGCGCACCATGCCGGCCACCTCGAGCGCAAGAGCCGCGCCGAGCAGCAGGCAATCCCGGTGCGCACCCTTGTCTTCTCCGGTGAGCACGTTGCGCAACGCGCGCGCGTTGTGTTGCGCGTCTCCGCCCGCAAGGGCGGCAACGGTGCACGGCTTCAGGCCGAAATCCGCCGCATCGCGCACGCCAACGTCCACACGCCCGGGGCGCACATCGAACACCGTGAAGGGGCCCACTTGCGTCGGCTCGTCCCAGCCGTTCGCGCCATGCACGACGAACGAGCGCTCGATGTTGAGACCGGAGAGCGTCTCGGCCATCACCTGCGCCACCTCCAGGCTGAACGCCCCGATCACATGGAATGGCGGCTGCGCCGGGTTGGCGAGCGGCCCCAGGATGTTGAAGACCGTGCGCACGCCGAGGGCAGCGCGAACGGGTGCCACGGCCTTCATGGCCGGGTGGTAGTACGGCGCGAACAGGAACGTGAACTTCGTGGCCTCGAAGCAGGCGCCGGCCGCGCGCTCGTCCATGGGGATCGTGAGGCCGAGCACTTCAAGCACATCCGCCGCGCCCGCACGGCTCGAGACCGAACGGTTGCCGTGCTTCACCACCGGCAGGCCACAGGCGGCGACGAGAATGGAGGTGCCCGTGGAGATGTTCACGCTCCCGGAGGCATCCCCGCCCGTGCCCACGATATCGATGGCGCGCACATCCGCCGGGATGTCCGGCCGGCGCGCCAGCGAACGCATCGTGCGCGCGAAGCCGCGCAGCTCGTCCGCCACGACCCCTTTCGTGCGCAGGGCCGCGAGAATGGCGCCGGACATGGCGGGCGCGGTGTCCGCATTCGTGAGATGCGCAAGCAGCTCCGCCGCTTCCGCCTCGTCGAGGTTGCGCCGCTCGAGCAGCTTTTCCAGCAGATCACGCGGAAGCGGCATGGGCGGTCTCCGTCGTGTGCACCGCGCGGCGCTCGCCGCCGGTCAGGCGCAGGAAATTGGCCATGAGCTTCGGGCCCTCCGGCGTGAGCACGCTCTCCGGATGGAACTGCACGCCTTCCACCATCAGCTGCCTGTGGCGCACGCCCATGATCTCGCCTTCGGGTGTGCGCGCAGTCACTTCCAGCACGGCGGGCAGGGTTTCCGGCTGCGCGATGAGCGAGTGGTATCTGCCGATCTCGCACGGATTCGGCAGCCCCTCGAAGAGCGTGCGGCCGTCGTGCTCGATGCGCGAGGTCTTGCCGTGCATGAGCCGCCCGGCCCGCACCACCTTGCCGCCGAACACTTCCACGATCGACTGATGCCCGAGACACACGCCGAAGACCGGAATGCGGCCCGCAAACGCGCGGATCATGTCCATGGAAACGCCCGCGTCGTACGGCGTGCCGGGGCCGGGTGAGATGCACAGATGCGTGGGGGCGAGCGCCTGAGCGGCGGCGACGTCGATGGCGTCGTTGCGGAACACGCGCACGTCCGCGCCCAGCACGAGAAAAGCCTGCACCAGGTTGTAGGTGAAGGAATCGTAGTTGTCGATGAGCAGGAGCTTCGGTTTCACATGCCTTCCTCCGCGAGCTGGAGCGCGCGCACGGCGGCGCCGCTCTTCGCGAGCACCTCCTCGTGCTCGGCTTCCGGCACGCTGTCGGCGACGATGCCGCCGCCCGCCTGATAACTGTATTCGTCGCCCCGGAACACGAGCGTCCGGATGGTGATGGCCTGATCCATGTCGCCGCGCTTGCCGAAGTAGCCCACGGTGCCGCCGTACAGGCCGCGACTCGTGGGCTCCAGCTCGTCGATGATCTGCATGGCGCGCACCTTCGGCGCGCCGACGAGCGTGCCGGCAGGGAACGTGGCGCCGAAGAGATCGAACGCGTCCTTGTCGGGCGAGAGCTTGCCGTGCACGCCGCTCACCATGTGCATCACGTGGCTGTAGCGCTCGATGGAGCGGTACGGGTCCACGTAGATACTGCCGGGCTGCGCGACGCGGCCCAGATCGTTGCGTGCGAGGTCCACGAGCATGACGTGCTCCGCGTTCTCTTTCGGATCGGCGCGGAGATCGGTCTCGCGCTGCGCGTCCACCTCCGCGTCATCGGCGCGAGGCCGCGTGCCCGCAATGGGGCGCAGCTCGGCATTCCCCTGCTTCAACTTCACGAGCGCTTCGGGCGAGGAACCGACTACCGTCACATCGCCGAGCGCGCAGTAGTACATGTAAGGAGAAGGGTTGATGAAGCGCAGCGCGCGGTACACCTCGAACGGATGCAGGTCGTGCCGGCCACCGAATTGCACGGAGAGCACGAGCTGATACACGTCTCCCGCAGCGATGTATTCCTGTACGCGACGAACGCCCGCCATGTGCTCTTCGCGGCTGAGCCCTGCCACGGGCCGGGAGTAGCGGCCGGTACGGCGGTTGTTGGGCAGCGCGCCGCGCAGTGCCTGGATCACTTCCTTTCGCAGGGACTGGCGCTCGGCTTCGGTGCCGTCGTGCAGAAGCGCGATTCCGCGCGTGAGGTGATCGAACACCAGGAGCGACTTGGGCGCGGCGTAGTGCAGCACCGGGAAGCCGCTATCGAGCGCCGAACGCGCCGGCAAGCGCTCGAAGAAGCGAACGATGTCGTATGCGGCGTATCCCACCAGCCCGCCCGCAAGCGGGACGCCCGCCATCTCCGGCAGCGGATGGGGTGAGCGCGCCAGCGCATCGCGCAGCGTGGCGAACAGCTCGTCGCGGGTCTGCGGCACCGGACGGCGCTCGCGGCCGAGGAGGAAGCCATCGCGATCGAGCTTCACTTCGAGGCAGTCCCCGAAGCCGATGAACGAATACCGGGCAAGACGCTCGCCGCCCTCCACACTCTCGAGGAGGAAGCGCGGCTGGAACGCCGCAAGCTTCATGAACGCCGAAACCGGCGTATCCAGATCGCCCGAGATGTCGAAATGCGGCCTCACCCCGTGATCCTCCCGAACCCCCTGCGCACCCGCGCGCAGACAACAAAAAACCCATCCCCGATGCGAACCGGAGATGGGTTCTGGAGCCTTCGATTCTGTTTACGTCGCGAAACTGGCCCGAAACGCCCTCTCCGTCAGGAGCGGCGCCACCACCAAGCCTTGAGAGTGTTGTGAGCCATGGGCGACATGCGCGGCGAGTATTACCGGGGGGCGCGCGGGGCGTCAAGGAAGGGCAACGCTCACCCGCGGCTCCGACCAAAATCGCGCCGGCGCATGGCGGACAAGCATCCGCTTTCGCGACGGATCCTTACCTGCCGGGAGACTTTGACCTGTCGGGCGACCTTGACGCCCCGGGTCTTCCGCCGCTCGCCCGGTGAGCCTTCCGGCAAACACGGTTCACCGTGCCGAATCCGGCGCGCCGGCTCGGCGCGGTGCGTCGAAGCGCGCCCGGGGGTCGGCGAAGCGCGCGTCCCCACACCGCACGGCCCGACAGTTGCTGACGCAATGGTCAGGGTTCGGGCGGCTACCTAGAATTGCGCCCTCTTCGATACGGTGCGTTGGAGCGAAACAAAGTGAAATTTCGAGAGCTGCTGGAGAGGTGGCGGCAGAATGCCGCGGGCCCGCGGACGGCGTCGCAGTACGTGGTTCGATTGCCCGTGGAGGAAGCGGCGCGGCTGCATGCGCTGGCTGAGCTGTTTCCGGGGCGCACCGTCGAACAGTTGATCACCGACCTGCTGGGTACGGCGCTGCAGGAGGTTGCCGCCGCCATGCCCTATGTGCCCGGGGAGAAGGTCATCTCCACCGACGAGCAGGGCGACCCGGTGTATGAGGATGCGGGGCTGACGCCACGGTTTGCGGACCTGACGCGGCAATACAAGAAGAAGCTCGAGGCTGAATTGAACAAGCGCTGACGGCACCGCACGCGGGCCGGCCCCCATGCAGGATTACGAAAAGCTCGGCGTCTTCTATCTCGGGCGGGAAGTGGATCCCGCGCGTGGTGACGCCAGTGGCGAGCTGCTGCTCTACGACTCCAGGGATCTCACCACGCACGCGGTCTGCGTGGGCATGACCGGCAGCGGCAAGACGGGGTTGTGTCTGGCGCTGCTTGAGGAAGCCGGTATCGATGGCATCCCCGCGCTCTGCATCGATCCCAAGGGCGATCTGGCCAATCTCCTGCTCACGTTTCCGGCGCTTGCGCCGGCGGACTTCGAGCCGTGGGTAGACGCGGGCGACGCGGCGCGCAAGGGCGTGAGCGTGGCGGAGCTCGCGGCGCAGACCGCGGCGAGCTGGCAACGCGGGCTTGAGGAGTGGGGGCAGTCCGGCGAACGGATCCGGCGCCTGCGCAATGCCGTCGATCTGGCCGTGTACACGCCCGGAAGCGGCGCGGGGCTGCAACTCTCGGTGGTGCGTTCCTTCTCCGCACCGGGGCGTGAGGTGATCGACGATGCCGCGGCCTTGCGCGACCGGGTCGGCACACTCGTTTCAGGGATCCTGGCGCTGCTCGGGCGCGAGGTGGATCCGCTTCAGAGTCGCGAGCACGTCTTCCTGTCGCATCTGTTCGAGCGCACCTGGCGCGAGTCCGCGCCGGGCACCGGGCTCGACATGGCCGGACTGATCGGACTCGTGCAGCGGCCGCCGTTCGACCGCGTGGGCGCGTTCGATCTGGAAACCTTTTTCCCGGCGAAAGAGCGGCTTGAGCTCGCGATGGCGCTCAACAACCTGCTCGCCTCGCCGGGATTCGCGGCGTGGATGGAAGGCGAGCCGCTCGATGTGCAGCGACTGCTGTTCACGAGTGAAGGCAAGCCGCGCATCAGCATCCTGTCGATTGCGCACCTGAATGATGCGGAGCGCATGTTCATCGTCTCGCTGGTGCTGAACGAGCTCATCGCGTGGATGCGCACGCAATCCGGCACTTCCAGCCTGCGCGCGCTCTTCTACATGGACGAGATCTTCGGATATTTCCCGCCGAGCGCGAACCCGCCATCGAAGCCGCCCATGCTCACGCTGCTGAAGCAGGGGCGCGCGTTCGGGCTCGGCTGCGTGCTCGCCACGCAGAATCCGGTGGACCTCGACTACAAGGGGCTGTCGAACGCCGGCACCTGGTTCATCGGGCGCCTGCAAACCGAGCGCGACAAGCAGCGCGTGATCGAGGGGCTGGAGAGCGCGATAGGCGGCACCGCGGCGTCCGACCGCCAGAGCCTCGACCGCATGATCTCCGGGCTCGCGCAGCGCGTGTTCCTGATGCGCAACGTCCACGACGATGCACCTGTGCTCTTTCAGAGTCGCTGGGCGCTGTCGTTCCTGCGCGGGCCGCTCACGGGGCCGGAGATTTCGCGACTCATGGCGGATCGGAAGGCAGCCCATTCCGCGCCGGCAGCGGGCGCTTCCGAGCGCGCCGCAGATGATGCGCGCGTGGAAAGCGCTGCGCTCTCGGCGTCCGGCGAACCGAGCCCGACAACAACGCGAGCTCGTGACCCTGCGCCACCGGGCGTCCCTGAATACTTCCTCCCGGCGACATCAGCCGGGGGCTCCGCGAAGCGCGTCGCGTACAAACCCATGATCATGGGCGTGGCGAAGCTGCACTTCGTCGACGCAAAGCTCCGGCGAGACGAGTGGCGCACGGAAGCGTATCTCGCGCCATTCTCAACGGACGGCAAGAGCGTGCTGTGGAACGAAGCGCAACCGCGCGCGGACCTCGTCGCCACATTGGAACGGAATCCCGTCGCAGACGCGTCGTTTGCGCCGCTGCCTGCGGCGGCGATGCGCGCGGCGTCCTACACGCAGTGGGGCAAGGCGCTCGTTTCATATTTGTACGAGAGTGCGCGTGCGGAGGTACTCGTCTGCGACGCGCTCAGGGAGACCTCCCGCGCTGGCGAGAGCGAAGGAGATTTCCGCTCGCGCCTTGCGTTGCTGGCACGCGAGAAGCGGGATGCCGCCGTGGAGCAGCTGAGGCGCAAGTACGCGAAGAAGCTTGAAGCGCTCGAAGACCGGCAGCGCCGGGCAGAAGAGCGCGTCGCGCGCGAGCGGGCGCAGTTATCACAGCAGCGTTTGCAGACGGCGTTCTCCGTTGGCGCGTCGATTTTCGGTGCCTTTCTCGGGCGAAAGCGCTTGTCGGTGACGCATCTCAACCGGGCCGCGACCGCAGCGCGCGCCGCAGGGCGCATCGGGCGCGAGAGCGGTGATGTGGATCGCGCGGACGCCGAGCTCGAAGCGCTGCGCGCGGACCGCGCGGAGCTCGAGCGTGAGTTCGACGCGGAAGTCGCCGCGCTCGAACGATCGCTCGATGCGCAGGACCTGCGGCTTGGAAAAGTCAGTCTGAGTCCGCGAAAATCCGATCTCGCGGTCGAGGAGGTCGCGCTCGTCTGGGCGCCGTAGCCCGTTGCGGTGTGCGGCTCGGCTGCGCACCGGCCTCCCGGCGCTTGTGAAAAGGCGTTGCCCGCACGCCCGCCGTCTCCGCGCGGCTTCAACCGAGGAGTGTCATGCCGTCGTTCGATGTCGTTTCCGAGCTCAGTGCCCATGAAGTGGCGAACGCCGTGGATCAGGCCAACCGCGAGATCGCGCAGCGCTTCGACTTCAAGGACACGGGCGCGAAGTTCGAGCTGAAGGACTTCACCGTCACATTGCATGCGCAGGTGGATTTCCAGTTGAAGCAGATGCTGGAGATTCTGAAGATGCGCCTCGCCAAGCGCGGTATCGATGTGGCGTGCGTGGATGCCAAGGAGCCCAGGACCACGCTGTCCTCGGCCACGCAGGAGGTGGTGCTGAAGCACGGCATCGATCAGGAGACGGGCAAGAAGATCCAGCGCATCGTCAAGGATTCGAAGATCAAGGTGCAGGCGAGCCTGCAGGGCGACAAGGTGCGCGTGACCGGCAAGCAGCGCGACGATTTGCAGGAGACCATTCAGCTCCTGCGCAAATCGAAGCTGGACGTGCCGCTGCAGTTCAACAACTTCCGCGATTAGCGCACTCCGACATCGATCCCGTCAGCTGCCCGCGTGTCCTTCGCGCATCCCGTGCACGATGCCGAGCCAGCACGCGCGGCCTGCGCCGGTCGAGCGTGATGGAACGGCCAGGCGAGATGGGTCTCGTGAGCCGCGCTTCCCGCTTCGCGTTGCTGGCGCACCAGGCCGAGCCGGCTCGGACAACCTGCGTCGGCCGAGCGGGCATGCAGACGCTGGAAGTCAGCGCCGCGTGCGGGCGATGGCCTGACAGAGCACGGCCGTGCCATCCAGAATGCTCGGTCCCAGCCGGGACAGCCGCGAATCCTCGTATGCAACGAGCGCATCGTTGCGAACGGCGCGCAGGCTCGGATAGCGCTTCCATTCATCCAGCCATTCACGCGCGACGCCCGGCGGTGCCACGGCCACGATCACCTGCGGATTGCGCGCGATCACGGCCTCCGTATCCACGGCCGGACCCTTCTGCTGCAGGTCTCCGAACACATTGCGCGCGCCACACAGCCGAAGCGCGTCCGTCATGATGTGTGAGCCGCCTACCGTGTAGATGGGGCGGTTCCACACTTGCAGAAGCACGGTTTCCTCCGACCCGCCGCCGTACGTGCGTGCCAGTCCGCGGATGCGCGATTCAACGCGCTGCGCGGCGGTTTCCGCCACTTGAGGTGTGCCCGCGAGCGCGCCGAGCCGGCGCAGCGAAGCGGCCAGGTCGTCGAGGCGCTCGACCCGATGGCGATACAGCGGAATGCCCAGCCGCTCGAGCTGCGTCACCTGCCCGGGATTGTTGCCACCTTCCCAGACCACGATGACGTCGGGGCGCAGCGCAACGACTCTTTCGATATCGATTGCATTGGCATCGCCGATGCGGGGGATGCGGCGCGCGTCAGGAGGCTCTTCCGAAAACTCCACGGTTGCAATCACGCTCGCGCCCGCACCGGCGGCGAAGAGCATTTCCGTCGCCCCCGGCGCGAGGCTGATGATCTTTCGCGGTGTATGCGGCAGCGTGAGGCTGCGCCCGCTGTCGTCGGTGACAGTGACGGAAGCCGATGCCCGCGCAGGGAAGAGCACGGCAAGCATCACGAGCATGAGAATCGCCCCGACACATTCCCGCAAAAGGCGTTTGCTCATGAGCTCGATCCTGCGCGTTCGGAGAATGACGAAAGGTGGCGCCGCGTAGTGTACGCACGGCTGACGTGTGGCGTTTCACGAACGGTGCACGCGTCGGGATCAGCACGGAAGGCGATTGCCTTTGCAGGCGCTGATGAAAACCCGTGCCGAATCACGCGCTCCGAGCCGCGGGCCCGGAATGAAGGGCCCCGGCCTGAGGAGAAATCAGAAACGGCCACGCACGCGGGGAGTGGCCCGCCTTCCCTGGCAGGCCCGGCAGCAAATCGGCCGCGAAGGCTATTTGGTGAGAATGAGCTTGCCCTGGCGCGTGATGCGGAGCCTGTAATCGCAGCCCGCATGCCGGATCAGGACTTCGCGCGCCGGGCCGATCAGCTGCTCGCTGAAGAGCCGGCGGGGACCGTCCCCTTCCGCACTGGACTGCATTGCCGCCGCCTCGGGCACACCGGGGAGTTCGCGGATGTCGGGACGCAAGCTCATGAGACGCCTCCGTGGGTCCGGAGATGATAATTATTCTCATTTAGACGTCAACCGATGGCAGCGCGCGGCGTGACGGAGCCCCCCGCACCGACGCGCTCAAACGCGCCAACGACCTTCCGCTTCTGACCGGCACGGGGCGCGTTCAACTAAGCCAAAAGTCTCAATCCCGCCGCTGTGTGTGACGGACATCACGTCGCCAGGCTTTACAGCCAGCAGCGCTCACGATGAAGGCATTCGCGTAACCTATTGTAAATAAACGACTTCCAGAACTGGCATCCATTTTGCTTCCCTTCCGCCCGTCATCAAACGCTGACCGGGATTGGTCGATCCGATGAACAAGAAAATTTCGAGTCTCCTCGCCCTCGCAGGTCTGGCGTGCCTCGCGCCCGGCATCGCTTCCGCGGGCTTCCTCACCTTCGATTTCACGAACACCGGATTGCGGTCCTACGTCGATTGCGACTCGGGGGCCGCGAACATCGATGTGCGCGGCGTGGCCTTCGACCCCTCGAACGACGTGCCCGGTACGCTCGCCTGGGAATTCGACGGCGCTCTGCAGTTCACCGGCATCTCGTGTGATGCGCCGACGGCGTCCACCGCGGGCTCGTGGCAGTTCGTGGACTACGGCCCGGCCGGTAACAGCCTGTGGGGCACGCTGAGTGCGCTGCTCGAGGCCAACACCCAGACGCTGCAGACGAGCTACACCATCACGGGCGGCAGTGGACTGTTCGAAGGCGCCACGGGATTTGGCTGGGGATTGAGCGATGCGCTGTTCAGCGCGGGAGAGTGGTTCACGGCCTACGTCGAGCAGGGCCGCATGTTCATCCGCTCGCGTGACGGCGCTCCGACCGCCGTTTCGGAACCCGGCATCACGGGACTGTTCGCGGCGGCCCTGATCCTCGTGGGCGTGATGGGCCTGCGCAGGCGGCACGCTTACGCCATCGAGAAGTAGACCTCCTGCGATTTCGCAACGTCGAAGCGAATGAAGGCGGCCACGAGGCCGCCTTCTTCGTTTGGGCTCATCGATCCCGGAGTCGATCAGCGAGGCGCGGCTTCGGCCGTGGCGGGGATCTCGTGAGGCGAGGTGATACCGATCTGCGCGGCCGCCCATTGCAGCACCGGAGCGATGCGCGGCGAAGCCAACTCCAGCGCCTCCTCGTACGGAACCCAGCGGCACTCGTGGTGCTCGGGGCGACCCAACTCGGGCCTCACGGGGAGCGTGACTTCCTTGCTGTGGGTTTCACCCACGTAGTACCGGGCGACCTTGTTGCGGCTGTACGGGGCGGTTTCGTAGTAGCGCTCGCCCCAGGGAAACTGGAGGTCGGAGATGAGCGTTTCCTCCGTCACCTCGCGGCGGGCCGCATCGAGCGGATCTTCGCCGCTTTCAACCAGACCCTTGGGGAAGTCCCAGTTCCGGTAGGCGCGGAGCATCAGAAAGAGCCAGCCTGGCTCGGCCTGACGGACGACCACCACGCCGGCCGACAGGTTGGGCGGACGTACCCTGTTCATTGCGCGGGGAAGTATACCGACCCCGGCGGACGCCGCGAGGGGCGCGGGGGCCGATCAGCGCCGTCGCCGTCCGCGGTTCCTTCAGGCGACGTCCAGCGCCCGCGCAAGGGACCCGACCGACCCGGGACCGCGACGGGCCGGGGGCGGGTGCCCCGGCCGGTCGCCCTGAACCCCCCCGTCTGGACGGGGTCCGGCGCGGCAGGCAAACAGGTCTGCCGCGGATTCAGCGCCGCACGCGCGAAAACGCGCACCGTCGCGGCGCTGCCGGGATCCGGCCCGTAAAGGACGGGCGGGACCCGGCGAGCCCTCCGTGGCTCGCATCTGAAAGATCAAGCGGCCGCTGCGGCCGCAACTTGAGGCGTCACCGCCGAGTGCTCGAGCACTCCTGCCACCGCGTGCACGGTCGCCGCGATGCGCACCGCACTTTGAATCGCCTCACGCGACACATCGTGCTTACGCAGCTGCTTCTCGTGCGCGACGATGCACATGCCGCAGCCGTTCACCGCCGAAACCGCCAGCGACATCAGCTCGAAATCGAGCTTCTCGACGCCAGGGTTGGCGATGACGTTCATGCGCAAGCGCGCGGGCATCTGGGCGTATTCCGCGTCCTCCACCAGGTGCAGGAAGCGGTAGTAGATGTTGTTCATGCCCATGATGGCTGCCGCGGCGCGCGCGGCAGTCAGATGAGCATCGTCCAGGTGAGCCGCCGCGAGCGCTTCGAGCTTGTGGGCGAAATCCACGTTGCGGGAGGCGATCGCCGCAGCGACCGCTACCGCCCAGATCTGCTTTCCGGACAACCCCGGCGCGCCGGCCGGCGTGAGCACGCTGCCGAGATTGAGTTTCAGATCGCGCGCGTAGTCCGGGAGCGAGTCGCGAATGGTGTCGAGGCTCATCAGGCCGCCTTCAGGGTGTCTTCACCCTTCTTCCAGTTGCAGGGGCACAGCTCGTCGGTCTGCAACGCGTCGAGGACGCGCAGCACTTCCTCGGGGCTGCGCCCGACGTTGAGGTCCGTCACGTACACGAAGCGGACGATGTTCTGCGGGTCCACGATGAACGTGGCACGCTGGGCGACGCCGGCCTCGGGGTCGAGGATGCCGAGAGCGCTCGAGAGCTCGCGCTTGATGTCCGAGAGCATGGGGAACGGCAGGTCGCGCAGTTCCTCCTTTTCCTTGCGCCAGGCGAGATGCACGTATTCGCTGTCGATGCTCACACCGAGCACCTGTGCGTCCCGCGCCCGGAATTCCTTCTCGAGCTTGCCGAATGCGGCGATCTCGGTCGGGCAGACGAACGTGAAGTCCTTCGGCCAGAAGAACACCACGCGCCATTTGCCCGGATGGCTGTCCTGCGTGAACGGCTGGAACGCGTGCTCGAGGTCGTTCGAGACCACGCCGGTCAGCGAATAAGCGGGAAATTTCTGTCCAATACCCAGCATGCGTGTTGACTCCGTCGTTGTCGGGTTCGGGGGAACGGGAACGACACGCATCTTCGGTGGAGCGCCTTCATGCGTCCAATCGATTGACTTTATAATCTCGATAGACCCGGTATATCGAAGGCCCGTTGCCAAGTCATGTCCGATCTCAAGCTCAAGGACCTGCGCTATCTCGTCGCCGTGGCGGATGAGCGGCATTTCGGCCGCGCGGCACAGCGCTCGTTCGTGAGCCAGCCGACACTCTCGGCTCAGCTCAAGAAGCTCGAGGACTACCTCGGCGTGCAGCTCGTGGAACGCCAGCCCGGGCACGTCACGCTCACGGACGCGGGCGAGGAAATCGTCGCGCGCGCCCGCCGCATTCTCGAGGCGAGCGACGAAGTGGTCGCGCTCGCGCGCGCGCATCGCGATCCGCTTGCGGGCAAGCTGCGGATGGCGCTCATCCCGACCATCGGGCCATATCTGCTGCCGCGTGTCGCGCGCGAGATTCGCAAGAGCTTGCCGCGTCTCGAGCTGCGCCTCTACGAGTACCAGACAGCGGAGCTGCTCGAAAAACTGCGCACGGGGGAGATCGATCTGGGTGTGCTCGCGCTGCCCGTGGATCTCGAAGGGCTCGACTCGTGCGCGCTCTACGATGAGGCGTTCACGGTGGCGCTGCCCGAGAATCATCGTCTCGCGAAGAAGCAGACGCTCAAACTCGACGATCTCAAGGAAGAGCCGCTTCTCCTGCTCGAAGATGGCCACTGCCTGCGCGATCAGGCGCTCGAAGTCTGCAGCCGTGTCGGAATGCAGGAAAAGCAGGACTTTCGCGCAACCAGCCTGGAAACCTTGCGACAGATGGTCGCCACGGGCGCGGGCGTCACATTGTTGCCGGAGCTTGCGAGCCGCGGCCCTTATGGCAGTGCGCGCGGTGTAGTGCTGCGTCCTTTTGCGCGCCCGACGCCCGTGCGTCACGTGGGCGCTGTGTGGCGCAAAACCACTGCGCGCAAGCCTGCGATCGACGCAATCTGCAAGCTCATCCGCGAGCACGCCACCTGAACCGCGACTGCGCGCGCTGCCCGCGCGCGCCTTTGGCATAATCGCGCTCCCCTTACGGAGCATTCGCGTGAACAGACTCGCTGCACTGGCTCTGGCGTGTACGGCCTTTCTCACGTCGGCGATCGCCGCAGCGCAGGCGAGCCCGCTGCTCGTGAAGGATGCGTGGATGCGCCAGGTGCCCGGCGCGGACACGGCCGCCGTGTATCTCGTCCTGCAGAACACCGGCCGCGAGCCCGTCATCGTCACGGGCGCGCGCTCATCGGCGGCACATCACGTGATGATTCACGAAACGATGACAGCTGCCGGCAAAACGCAGATGCGCCATCGGGACCAGCTCATCATCCCGCCGGGCGAGCGTGTCGAATTCAAGCCGGGCGGATTGCACCTCATGCTGAGCGGCTTCACGCAGCAGCCCGCCGTCGGCGAGTCCGTGCCGCTCGTTCTGCTCCTCGCCAACGGCGCCGAGGTGCCGGTCGAGGCGCGTGTTCGTCCGCTCAGTGCGCAGTAGCGAGGCGGCGTGAGTCCGCCAGACACGCACATCGATCACGTCACCCCGTACGATCGCTTCGCCTGGAGCGATTCGGTTGTCGAGCACCTGCTCGCAACCGGGCACCACCAGCGTGAACTGGCGGCGTACTTCGGAGAGCACGAATACGAAGCGCTCGTGCGGCTCGCGCGAGAGGCTGAAGGTGCGCGGCCGCTTCCGGATGCGCCGCGCGTGTTCATCGTCCCCGGCATCATGGGGTCGCAGCTCGGGTTGCGGCGGCCCGAGCCGCTGCCGAACGACGTGTTGTGGATCGACCCTGTCGACATCAGCCACGGCAATCTCCGTCTGCTCAGGCTGCCGAGCGAGGTGCCGATCGTGTCGCTCGGCGTCGTGCTCTTCACGTATCTGCGCCTGAAATTGCATCTGCGGATCGCGGGTTTCGATCCGCTCTTCCACGATTACGACTGGCGCCTCGGAATCGATACCCTGGGCAAGCAGTTCGCAGAGCGCCTCGCTGCCGAGCGCGGGCGGGTCATGATCGTGGCGCACAGCATGGGCGCGCTCGTCAGTCGCGCCGCTCTCGCATGCCCCCGCACAGCGCATATCGAGCGCGTCGTGCTGCTCGGTGCGCCGAACTCGGGCTCGTATGCACCGCTGCAAGCGTTGAGAGGCGTGTACGCCGTGGTGCGCAAGCTCGCGCGGCTCGCGTCACCGGAGCAGTCCGCGGAAGCGCTCGCCAGCGATGTGTTCAGCACGTTCCCGAGCTTGTATCACCTCTTGCCGCCGGCCGGGTTCGACGACGCCCTGAATGTTCTGGATATCAACGCGTGGCCGAGCAGCGGGCCACAGCCGGATGCGGCGCTACTCGCGTCCGCACAAGACCTGGTCACTCGCCTTGCTCCGGGCGACGAGCGCTTCGTCAACGTGATCGGTGTTGGCCAGGAGACCGTCACCCGCGTGAGGAAGCGCCGAAACGAGTTCGAGTACACGATCACGCGCCAAGGGGATGGAACTGTGCCGGTTGCGTGCGCAGCGCTGCCCGGTGCACGTGCGTACTACACGAAGGTTGCGCACACGGATCTGGCGCGAGCCACGGAAGTGGCCCACGCCGTTGCGGAGGTATTGCGCACGGGCGAAACAAATCGCCTCGAGACATCCTGCACCGGCCGGAGCCGCGCCGAAGCGCGTATTACCGAGCGCGAGCTGCGACGGACGCACACCGAGAAGGTCGATTGGGTTCACATGGAGCCCGATGCGCGCCAGATCTTTCTGCGCAATCTGAACGAACCGCCGCAGTTCAAGCTGCGCGTGCCCGTCAAGAAAGCCACGGCGACACGGGCCGCCGGCGCGCGGGCAAACCGTAACTCCCGAAGCGCTTCGGCAACGCGTCGCGCGACAAACAAGCGCAAACCTGCTCGCAAGAAGTAGTCGCCGGCCGACTGCGGCCGGCGGGGACCCGCTTCGCCGGGCGCGCCACGGAAGTCAACTGGATATGAGGCAACCTGCGCGATTGAGTCGACGATTGACGTCGAAGGGAACGTGACCAGCCGCGAAGCGTTACCAAGGGAAACACACCGGCGCTCGTCTGTGGTAGAGATACGAGTCATGCGTCTCCAGTACTCCACGCTCGATGTTTTCACGGACAAGCCGTTCGGCGGCAATCCGCTCGCGGTCTTCTGCGATCAGCCGGAGCTGCCGCAGGCACTCATGCAGCAGATCGCTCGCGAGTTCAATTTGTCCGAGACGGTGTTCATCGTGCCTGCACGGGATGCACGCGCGCTTCGCCGGCTGCGCATCTTCACTCCGGGAGGCGAGCTGCCCTTTGCCGGTCATCCCACAATCGGCACCGCGCACTTTCTGGTCGAGTCCGGAATCGCGGCGGGTGTGGGCGCCCCATCCGAGTTCAGCCTCGAGCTCGAGGTCGGTCTCGTGCGGATCCAGGTCACGCCTCGCGAGAGCGGTCCGCCGTTCATTCAGCTCACCGCTGCCCGGCTCCCCGAGCGCGGTCCGCCCGCACCCGCGGCTGCCGATCTGGCGCGCCTGCTGAGCGTGGAACCGGATGATCTTGCGAGCACAGGCGAGGTCGCCGAGAGCTGGTCGTGTGGCGTGCCTTTCCTGTTCGTGCCTGTTCGGGATCGTGCGGCGCTCGCCCGAGCGCGGCCGGATACGGGGGCGTGGAGCCGCGTTCTGCGAAATGCCGGGACTTCAAAAACGTTCGTGTTCTGTCGCGATCCCGAGCTGCCCGGGTCGCACGTGCGCGCGCGCATGTTCGCACCCGAGATCGGCGTCCCGGAGGACCCGGCCACTGGCAGCGCCGCAGCCGCGTTGGCCGGATATCTCGCCAGGCGCGAATCCATCGAAACGGGCACATGCCGCTGGATCGTGGAGCAAGGATTCGAAATGGGCCGCCCCAGCCTCTTGCACGTGGAAGCCGACAAGTCCGCGGGCAAGGTCACCGCGGTGCGTGTTGGCGGCACGGCTGTGCGCATGAGTGAGGGAACGTTGTTCGTCGAGCACCGCTGAGCCTCCTGGCGCCGCGCGGGCTGCGAGCGCACTCAGGTATCCATCTCCTGCGCGATCAGTTCCCGCTGTTTCGCATCCGGCAATCGGCCGCGACCGGCCGCCAGGTTGTCCTGCAGGTGCTTGACCTTGCCGGTCGCCGGGATCACGCACGTGACGGCGGGGTGCGAGATCACGTACTTGAGGAAGATCTGGCCCCAGCTCGTGCAGTCGATCTCCGCGGCCCAGGGTGGCACGGGTCTTCCCTCCACGGCATCGAACAGCCTGCCGTCCTCGAACGGGCGGTTCACGAGCACAGCCACTCCGCGATCCGCGGCGAGGGGCAACAATCGCTGCTCCGCGTCGCGCGTGGCAGCGGAGTAGTTGAGCTGCACGAAATCGATCTTCTCCCGCTCGATGATGCGCGCCAGATCCGCATGCGAGCCGACCGTGTAGTGCGTGATGCCGATGTATCGCACGAGCCCCTGCTCCTTCATCTTGCGGAGCGTCCTCAGGTGCGTGTCGACATCCAGGAGATTGTGCACCTGGATGAGATCAAGCCGCGGATGCTTCATCACCTGCGCCGAGTGCTTCATCTGCTCCTCGCCTTCGCGGTCCCCGCGCGTCCACACCTTCGTCGCGAGGAAGACGCGCTCGTGCATCGAGGGCGTGAGCAGATCCCCGAGCACGGCTTCGGCCGTGGAATACATGGGCGATGTGTCGATGAGCCTTGCACCGGCGGCGAAGAAGGCGTTCAGCACTTCCTTGAGCGGCGCCCGCTCGGCATTCGACCGGCCCACCTCGAACGGGCCGGACGTGCCGAGCCCGATCACCGGGATCGCTTCTCCCGTGGAAGGAATCTTGCGCGTGATGAGAGGGCCGGAGCTCGTCGCCGCGCCTGTACCCGAGGACATCGCGGCGCCCGCTGCCATCGAGAGTCCGCCGAAAAGCACTTCGCGTCTATCCACGTTCCGCCTCCATCCAGCGCTTCACCACGTCGTGCGCGTGCGGATCCGCCGTTGCCTGCTGTGCGCTGGCTGGGGTGGTGATCTCCAGCACGACTCCGTTCGGATCCTTGAAATAGATCGACTGCTGAGCGCCGTGGCCCTCTTCCGAGAAGCCCACGCCGTGCTCGCGCAAGCGGCGCTTCCACCCGTTGTGCTCCGCAGCCGATGCCACGGAGAACGCGAAGTGTCTCACGTCTTCGGGCAATCCGTCCGGGC
>JADGHX010000077.1 GCA_019683695.1 Steroidobacteraceae bacterium | reverse complement strand
GGGGGGGGGGGGGTTTTTGCCCCCGCCTTTCCCCCCCCCCCCCCGGGGGGCGGGGCCCCCGGGGGCGGCCAGGCGATCAGGCCACGGCGTTACGCAGGGCCGCGATGCGCTCGTTCAGCGGCGGGTGGCTCATGAACAGCCGCTTGATGCCGCTCGGTCCATCGCCCGAGGCGATGCCGAACGCCGCGAACTGCGAGGGCAGCGGCTCGTGCACAGCCTTCAGCCGCTCCAGCGCCTGGATCATGTTCTCCCGGCCGGCGAGGTGGGCGCCGCCGCGGTCCGCGCGGAACTCACGCTGCCGCGAGAACCACATGACGATGATGCTGGCGAGCACGCCGAGGACGATCTCCGCCACGATGACCGAGATGAAATACGCCGGCCCGCGGCCATCCTCCGAGCGGAAGACGGTGCGGTCGACGAGGTTGCCGATGATGCGCGCGAGGAAAATGACGAACGTGTTCACCACGCCCTGGATCAGCGTGAGGGTGACCATGTCCCCGTTCGCCACGTGCGAGACCTCGTGGCCCAGCACGGCCTCGACCTCGTTGCGGTTCATCCGCTGCAGCAGCCCGCTGCTCACGGCAACGAGCGCCTTGTTGCGGGAGGCGCCAGTGGCAAACGCGTTCGGCTCCGGCGAATTGAAGATGCCGACCTCGGGCATGCCGATGCCGGCGGCCTGCGCCTGACGACGCACGGTTTCGATGAGCCAGGATTCCGTGGCGTTGCGGGGCTGTTCGATCACCTGCACGCCCATGGTGCGCTTGGCGATCCACTTGGACAGGGCGAGCGAAATGAAGGCGCCGCCGAAACCCATCACGGCTGCGAAGGCGAGCAGACCCCCTACGCTCCCGCCCTGCGCATAGAGATAGCGGTCCAGGCCGAGCAGGTGAACGACGACGGTCAGGACGACAATGATTGCGATGTTGGTCGCGAGAAACAGCAGAATGCGTTTCATGGCGGCGTGTGCAGCTCCGATTCAGGGGTTGGGCCAAAAGGCGCCGGCTTCCGACCGGAAAACCCGGACTGGGGTTCGGCGCACCGGCACTTTACCCGGGTGCCGGCCGAGCCGATAGCGTGCGGACAAACCTTTTACTTTCAAGCGCCTTGGTGTGCCGGGCCGCGTCGAAGCGGAGAGCTGCGGGCATGGACCAAGGGCCTATGCCGTCGGCTCCTGCCGGCGCCCCCCGGGGCATGCTTTGTGCACCGGAAGGGTGCTGCCGGCTGAGTCACATCGCCCGCTGCCCGCTCCGGTGGACATCACACCCGATGCCGACCAGAGGTCGACGCTCCCCTGCCGCGGTTCGGCCGGTTACTGCTGTGGCCTGTGGACCCGATGCGCTTGGGATGCTGTCGCTAAGCTGTGCGCCCGCGGGCGCAGTGGCGACTGCGGTCGAAAGCACCCGGGTACGGATCAGAGGTCGACATGCCACGCCCGCCAGTTCGGCGGCTACCTCCTGCAGTCTGTTGCCGCCGACGGCTGGTGCAGCTCTCGCGAAGCTGCGGCCCGGCGGGCGGGTACCGGCTTCTACGGTCGAATCTGCCCCGATCCGCGTACCACGTATTTGTAGCTGGTGAGCTCGGCCACGCCCACCGGCCCTCGAGCGTGAAAGCGGTCCGTGGAGATGCCGATCTCCGCGCCCATGCCGAATTCGCCGCCATCCGCAAACTGCGTAGAGGCGTTGTGGAGCACGATGGCGCTATCCACCCGCTGCAGGAAGCGCTCCGCCGTGTCTGCATTTTCCGTGACGATGGATTCGGTGTGCGCCGAACCGTATTTGGCGATGTGCTCGATGGCGCCATCCACACCGTCCACCACCCGCGCGGCGATGATGGAATCCAGATATTCGGTGTACCAGTCGTCCTCCGTGGCGGGCTTCACGCGGGCGTCCGCCTTTTGCACGCGCTCGTCGCCACGCACCTCACAGCCGGCATCGAGCAGCGCTTGCACGACGGGCGCGAGATGCGTGTCCACGCAGGCGCTGTCCACCAGCAGCGTTTCCGCGGCTCCGCAGATTCCCGTGCGCCGCATCTTGGCGTTCAGCGCGATGGAAATGGCCATGCGAACGTCCGAGTCCCGGTCCACATACACGTGGCAATTGCCGTCGAGATGGCCGATCACGGGCACGCGCGCCTCGCGCTTCACGCGTTCGATGAGACTCTTCCCGCCGCGGGGGACGATCACATCGATGTAATCCGTCATGCCTGACAGCATGTAGCCGACCGCGGCCCGGTCCGTGGTGGGCACGAGCTGAATGCTCGCTTCCGGGAGCCCCGCGGCATGCAGGCCCGCCGCCAGGCACTCGTGAATCGCGCGGCTCGACCGCGCGCTTTCCGAGCCGCCGCGCAGGATCACCGCATTGCCGGACTTCAGGCACAGCGCCCCGGCATCCGCCGTCACGTTGGGCCGGCTCTCATAAATGATGCCGATCACGCCCAGCGGCACGCGCACGCGCTGGATGCGCAGGCCGTTCGGTCGCTGCCATTCCGCAGCCACGGTGCCGATCGGGTCCGGCAGCTCGACGATCTCCTCGATGGCGCGAGCCATGGCTTCCACTCGCTTCTCATCGAGCTTCAGGCGATCCAGCAGCGCGCCACTGAGATTGCGTTGCTGGGCGGACTGCATGTCTTGCGCATTGGCCTCGAGGATCCTGGCTTCGGAATCCCGAATGGCTCGCGCTGCTGCCTTCAAGGCAGCGTTCTTCTGAAGCGTGGTGGCCACGGCGAGCGCGGAGGCCGCCTCGACTGCGGCCTTGCCCAGTGGCTCCATGATTTGCCCCACCTCCGTGAGGGGGGTGGCTTGTGCTTCTGCTGTCATCGCACGACCTCAGCGGCTCCGGCAACCCGTGCGGCCGGACCGCGCATGATCACGAGATCGTCCCGATGAATCATCTCCGCACGTCCGCGGAAACCCAGCAGGGCTTCGATCTCCGACGATTTTCGACCCATGATGCGCGCGGCATCCGCGTCCGAATACGCGACGATGCCACGCGCGACTTCCGTGCCATCCGGCGCGAGAACACTCACCGTATCACCGCGCTCGAACTTGCCGCGGGTTTCCACGATGCCCGCAGGCAGCAGACTCTTGCCCGAATGCAGCGCCTTCAACGCACCCTCGTCGATGCAGAGGGCGCCGGCGGGGCGGAGTGTGCCGGCAATCCACTGCTTGCGTGCGGCCACCGGCGTTGCGGTAGGGACGAACCACGTGGCGCGCGCCCCTTCTTCTATACGCCTCACCGGATGTTCGTGGTGTCCGGCGGAGATGCACATATGGCAGCCGGCCGCGACCGCAATCTTCGCTGCCATGATCTTGGTGGTCATGCCACCGGAGCCCACGTCCGACACCGTGCGCCCGGCCATGGCTTCGATCTCGGGGGTGATGTGCATCACCCGGTCGATGAACTGAGCGCCGGGATTCGTGTTCGGGTCCGCGGTGTACAACCCATCCACATCCGACAGCAGCAGCAGGCAGTCCGCGCTGGCCATCTGCGCGACGCGTGCGGCGAGCCTGTCGTTGTCGCCGTAGCGGATCTCGGCGGTCGCCACGGTGTCGTTCTCGTTGATGACAGGTAGTGCCCCGAGCTCCAGCAATGCTTCAAGTGTCGCGCGCGCGTTCAGGTAGCGCCGGCGTTGTTCGCTATCCTCCAGCGTGAGCAGCACCTGCGCGACCGTGACGCCTTTTGCTTCCAGCAACTCCTTGTAGGCATGCGCCAAACGGATCTGTCCCACGGCCGCGGCGGCCTGGCTCTCCTCCAGGCGCAACGGCCCTTTCGCGAGCTTGAGCTGACGCCTGCCGAGCGCGATGGCGCCCGAGGAGACAAGGATCACCTGCTGCTGACGCTCGCGCAGACGCAGCAAGTCCGCGACGAGGGTTTCGAGCCACGGTCGATTCAGCCGCCCGGTATCCTGATCGACGAGCAGGGCCGAGCCTACCTTGACGACGATGCGTCGGGCCGTGGCCAGAGGTGACGTGTCGGAAAAGCGCTGCGCTGACATGGTGCGAGGAACGTACGCGAACGAGGCCGTAGTATCGCATGCTCGCTCGGTCCCTCGTTGCCTGGCCGAATGCCAGCCCCTAAACTTGCCATCCCCTCAGATCGGGGCTTGGGCAAGGTGAGCGAGCGGTGAGCAGAGATTACGAACCGACACCGGGTCAGTGGTACGAAAACCTGGAAGAAGAAGAGTCGTTCCGCGTGCTGTCGGTCGACGAGGACTCTGAGCTGATCGAAATCGAATACCTCGATGGCGACATCGAGGAGATCGACCTCGAGGCGTGGCATGAGATGGACCTGGAGCTGACCGAGGAGCCGGAAGGCTGGTCCGACGCCGACGAGGATGAGGACGAAGAAGACGAAGACGAGGACGAGGAAGACTGGGACGACGACGACGAGGACGACGACGATTACGACGATGATGACGACGACGACTCCGATCGCGACGAGTACTGACGTCCGTCCCTCGCGTTCACTCCAGAGAACCGCCTCGATCGCCTGACGGCGCCTCGGCCACGTCCCGGCCGCTCTCATTCGTTTCCAGCGCATGCGCGTCGCCCTCCCGGGCGGCGCGCATCTTGGTGACTTCCGCGAGCGCGAGGTGGTGCTCGATGAAGTACAGCACCTTGAGGTTCACGGCCGCGGCGAAGTAACGCCGCGCGACTTCCGTCTCCCCTTGGGCCAGACGAGCCTGGCCCACGTAATACAGCGCTTCCGCGAGCAACTCGCGCCGGCGGCGGTCGTCGCGCACGTCCTCGATGTGTTCGAGCAGTTGGTCTTCCGTGAGCGAGCCTTTCAGGAAGTCCAGGATGGGCATCGGCCACCCCTCGTGCACGTGCTCGCCCTCACGCTGGGCCAGCTCGGGCTCGCGCACGCCGGCGCGTCGCTGCGCCAGCCAGAGCAGGATCTGCCAGTACGTGGCGCGTTCGGCATCCGGTTCGCTGGCCGCCATGGCCCGCAGCCGGGCGACCGACTCGGCCCAGCGCTCGTCGATGAAATCGAGCTGCATGAGCACGCTGTCGAGCGGCCGGAGCTCGGAGAGGTCCGTGCGGCGAATGGCGGCTGCGCGCTGGGCGGCCGCGCGCGCTTCCTTGTAACGCCCGGCGTGCAGCAATTCCTCGGCGAGCGCGGCGTGCACCGGGATCGCACGCGGCGTGCAGGCGAGCGCTTTTTCGTGGGCGCTGATCGCGCCGTCGTAATCGCCCGCGTTCGCAAGCGCCACGGCGAGATCCTCGTACAGGCGGGCGAAACGGCTGGCGCCCAGCGTTTGCGCGCATTCGCCGTCCGGCGGAGGCGGATTGCGCGCGATCTCCGCCGTATGCTGCGCAACCAGCTTGTTCAGCGTGCCAGCGAAGGGCGCGCTCGGGGAGGGCTGCTCGAGGGCGTAGTCGAAGAGCGGGGTGTCGGTGCGGCGCTCGTCTTCTTCCGCGAAGGCGATGGACACCGCGACTGTCAGAGCCGCAACCGTGAATCGCACTGCCCCGCGCACGGGGTTCTGCTCAGATGAGTGAGCGCCGCGCCAGGGCCGCGAGCCCGCCGCGCAGCGAATACACGCCGTCGAACCCGCGCGAGCGCAGCTCTTCTGCCGCGGCGAGACTGCGCTTGCCGCTTGCGCAGACGAGCAGGTACTTCTCGCTGGCCGCAAGTCCGCTCGGGCCCTGCAGGAGGTCCGCCATTGGGATGTGGCGGGCATTGCCGGAGGGCGTGGGCAGGTCGATCAGCTCCTGTGCCTCGCGGATATCCACGATCTGGAATCCCTGCGACTCGGCCTCGTCCAGCGAATCGAACGTGAGCTCGATTTTCGCCACCGCCGCGCTGGCACCGGGCTTCGTGCGCGCTTCGTTCACGGCGTGATCCGGGCAGGACGCGGCGCGCCGGACACGCAGCCGCGACGTGCCGAGCGTGAGCAGGTCCATCATCAGCAGGTCGTTGCCGAGCTGGCCGGGCAGGTCCAGGACGATCTTCAGTGCTTCCAGTGCCTGGAGGCTCCCGAAGACGCCCGGCACGGGACCGAGAACGCCTGCTTCGGCGCAGTTCCCCACGACGCCGTCGCGCGTGGCTTCGGGCCACACGCATCGCAGGCAGGGGCCGCCCCGATCCGGGCGAACGACCTGCAACTGGCCTTCGTACTGGTACAGGCTCGAGAAAATGACCGGCTTGTTCAGCCGGACGCACACGTCGTTCAGCAGGAACTTGGTGCTGAAGTTATCCGTGCAATCCACCACGACGTCGTGCTGGCTCACGAGCTCGGGCGCGTTCTCGGGCGTGAGGCGCAGGGTGTACGCGCGGGCATCCACATCCGGGTTCAGCGCGCGCACGTGCTCCGCCGCGAGCACCGATTTGGCTTCGCCGACATCGCCGAGCGCATACAGTGTCTGGCGATGCAGGTTCGAGGGTTCGAGCCGGTCCGCATCCACGAGGCCCAGGCGGCCCACGCCGGCGCCGGCGAGATACATCAGCACCGGCACGCCAAGCCCGCCGCAACCGACGACGAGCACGCGGCTGCTCCGCAGCTTCGCCTGGCCGGTGGCGCCTACCTCTTTCAGCACCATCTGGCGCGAGTAATCCGGCACGAGCTTCGCAACGCGCTCGTGTACCAGCGGCCCGGACTGCGGTGATCCGTGCTTGTGGGCGTGATGCCGGTGAGAGCCCCCGCGCTGATGCTCGTGTGCGTGAGAGTGGCCGTGCTCGTGAGGGTGATCGTGCTCGTGATGAGCATGCTCGATCTGCGTGTGCGCGCCCGGTGCGGCACAGCGTTCGCAGTTTACCCAGCCCGAGTCGCCATTCTCGTAGTGCTCCTTCTTCCAGATGGGCACACGATGCTTCACTTCATCGATGATGTAGCGGCATGCGCGGAACGCCTCGTCGCGATGTCGGGCACTCGCGCCCACCCACACGGCGAGATCTCCAATCGCAAGGCTTCCCACGCGATGAACGCAGGCGGCGTGCTCTATGCCAAATCGCTCCACGGCTTCCGCCATGATGCGCTCGGCTTCCTTGATGGCGAGCGGCTCGAACGCTTCGTATTCGAGACGCGTGACGTTGTGGCCTTCGTTGTGGTTGCGAACCCAGCCCTCGAAGGCGGTGTACCCGCCGCACGCCGGGTCGCGCAGCGATTTCGCCAGCTCGGCGGGATCGAGCGGCTCGTGGCTGAAGCGGAACGTATTCATGGTGACGATCAACCGCCCGCCACGGGCGGAATGAACACGACGGCGTCGCCGTCCTTGAGCGGCTGCGACCAGTCCGCGAACTCGGTGTTCACGGCCACGCGCAGCATCTCCGGCCCGAGCGAGAACGGATAGCGCGCTCTCAGCTCGTCATACAGCTCGCGCGGCGTGCCAGCATGGGTGACGACGGATTCGTCACTGCGGCCGGCCTGCTCGCGCAACAGCGCAAAATACTGCACGCGCACGGTCTTGCTGTTGTTGGCGGCGGACGGGCGGTTTTCCGGGGACGCGAGCGTGTTCATGGCCGACCCATACTCCTCGGGCGTGTTGACGTTGTCGAGCGCGCGCGGGTTGGGCTCCTCCAGCAGATGCGCATCGGACTGAATGAGAAACTTCCGGGGGCACTGCTTGCCGCCCGCCACGTACGCAGCAATGGCCTCGCGGCTGTGCGGCTCGTAGATCGCGCACAGGGGTTCCGGCAGACCGTCGTGGCTCGAGCGATAGGCTGTGGCCATGCGGTCCGGCTGCCGCGCCCACAGCAAGTGCTGGAGCGTGGCCGAGTCCAGGAACGGCAGGTCGCACGCGAGCACCAGCCAGGCCACCTCCGGGTGCGCGGCCTGCGCGGCGAGGATGCCGGCGATGGGGCCGAGGTTCTCGTGCGTATCCACCACCTGCGGGTATTTCGACCGCACCGGATCCCGCGTCTGGTCAGGCCGTACCGAAACGAAGGCCCGCACCACGAGCGGCTCGATCAGCTCCATGGCCCATTCGAGCTGCGTCTTGCCGTGGTACGCGAGCGTGGCCTTGTCCCGCTGCATGCGGGTGCTGCGGCCCCCCGCGAGGACGAGGCCATAAACGGGAGCGGGTGCCGGTGCGCCGGCGGGAGCATGTGCGGAAGCGCTCATCGGACCCGCAATCCTACGCCGGACGGCGCCGGGCTGGCATCGCCCGGCGGAAGTCCCGCTTCCCGCCTGTCTTTTCCAGCAGGCGAATGGGGCCGATCTGGATGTCGTGGGACAGGGCCTTGCACATATCGTAGATCGTGAGCGCCGCGACGCTGGCCCCGGTGAGCGCCTCCATTTCCACGCCGGTGCGGTGATGCACGGAGACGCGGCAGCGGATGACGATGGTGCCGCCCCGCGCGGCTTCGATCTCGACGTCGCACTTGTTCAGGCCCAGCGGATGGCAGAACGGAATCAACTCGTGCGTGCGCTTCACGGCCATGACGCCCGCGATGATCGCGGTATCGAATACCGGGCCCTTCTTCGTTCGATGCCCGCTTTCCTGCAGGGCCCGGGCGACATTGCGGGGCAGGGTGATGCGGGCCTCCGCCTCGGCCACGCGGAGCGTCACGTCCTTCGCGCCCACGTCCACCATGGTGGGGCGATTCTGCGGGTCCAGATGCGTGAGACCGTGCCCGCGAGGGCGGGCGGACTTGCGGGCGCGCGCCACGAGGTCAGCCGCCGATGTAGTACATCTCGACTTTCGGCTGGTTGCCCGCCGAACGCCGCAGTTCTGCGCGCAGCTCGCTGTAGCGATCTGCGCGGTTGAGCCACACGTTGCGGATCAGCTCCGTCAGCTCTTCATCGCTCGCCCCGCTGCGCATCACGTCCCGCAGGCTCGTGCCGTGCGTGGCGAAGAGGCACGTGTAGAAGACGCCATCCGAAGACAGGCGGGCGCGCGAGCAATCCCCGCAGAACGGCTGTGTGACGGAGGAGATGAAGCCGATCTCGCCCTGGCCGTCCTTGAAGCCGTAGCGCTCGGCGACTTCGCCGCGATAGTTGCGCTCGAGCGGCTCGAGCGGCCAGCGCTCGTTGATGCGGGCGGCCAGCTCCTTCGAGGGCACGACGAGCTCGGGCTGCCAGTGGTTGCGGTTGCCGACGTCCATGTACTCGATGAAGCGCACGATCACGCCGGTGCCGCGGAAGCGCTCCACCAGATCGAGCACGGTGTGATCGTTGATGCCGCGCTGGACCACGGTGTTGATCTTGATGGGATCGAGGCCGGCGCGGCGGGCGTGCTCGATGCCATCCAGCACGTCCTCGATCGCGCCCAGGCCGCCGCTCATCTTCGAAAAGACCGCCGGGTCGGTGCTGTCCAGGCTCACGGTGATGCGCTTCAGGCCCGCCGCTTTCAGCTCCGCGGCGTGCTGGGCGAGCAGCACCCCGTTCGTGGTCAGGGCCACATCCTCGATGCCGGGCACACTCGTGAGGTCGCAGATGAGGTCGGGCAGATTGGCCCGCAGGAGCGGCTCGCCGCCCGTGAGCCTGAGCTTGCGCACGCCGAGCGGGGCGAAGAGCCGCGCGAGGCGCACGATCTCGTCGAACGACAGGCGCTCGGCCGTGCGCAGGAACTGGTACTTGTCGTGGTACGTCTCCCGCGGCATGCAGTAAGGGCAGCGGAAGTTGCAGCGATCCATCACCGAAATGCGCAGATCGCGCATGGGTCGGGCGAGGGTATCGCGGGGCGCCTTGAGGCTCTTCAGGGGGATGACGACGTCGGGTCCGGGCATTGCCGGACCGTTCTTACCACCGGTACAGGCGCGTGACAAATCCTTTCGGGTACACGTTCGGACCAGGAGGCAGCTCGACGAAGCCGTCCGTTCCGGCGAGCGCGACGAAATCCCCGGACCCGTTGGTGGGGCAGGGCACCGCCCAGGCGCGGCCCCAGTCGTCGATGTCCACCCGCACGGGCATGAAGAGCGCCGTCGCCGCACCCACGTTCACGGGCGCGCTGAGCGCGATCTTTTCCGGCGGGCGCAGCGTCTGGCCCATGGACGCGAAGAGCGCCGGCACCACGTATCGCGCGAGGCACACCAAAGTGGAGACGGGGTTGCCCGGCAGGGCGAACACGGCCGCCCCCGAAGGCGCCACGCCGAACCACAACGGCTTTCCGGGCCGCTGCGCCACCTTATGAAAGACCACCTCGACGCCGAGCTCCTTCAGCACGGAGGGCACGAGGTCGAAGCGACCCATCGACACGCCGCCGCTCAGGATGAGCACGTCGTGCGTATCCAGGTGGAACTTGAGACGGGCGCGAAGCACCTCCGCATCGTCCCGCACGTGGTCGTCCGCCACGCGCTGGAAACCCTGCCGGCGCAGCGCGCTGACGATGGCGTACACGTTCGACCGCCGCACCTGATGCGGCAGAATCGGCTCGCCCGGCTCGATGAGCTCATTGCCTGTGGAGATGACGACCACCATCGGCTGGGAGCTGACCCGCACGCGGGCCATGCCGGCGGAGGCGGCAATCGCCACTTCCGGGGCGGTGAGGCGGGTGCCGGTGGACAGCAGCAGCGCCCCTTGCCGTGAGTCGCTGCCCCTGCGGTGCACGTTCTGCCACCGCTCCACCTGAACGTCGGCGCCCAGCTCGATTTCCCCGTCGCGGCTGACGATCTGCTCCACCGGCACCACGGCGTCGCAATCGACCGGGAGAATGGCACCGGTCATCACTTCGATACAGGCGGTGCGCGAGGCGAGGGTGAGCGCCGGATCGCCCGCAGCCTGCACGGCCTGGATGCGATAGCGCCGATGGCCGGCCTTCACGGCCTCGCTCTGGAGGGCCACGCCGTCCATGGCGACGCGGTCGAACGGGGGCTGGTCCCGCTCCGCGTAAATGTTCTCGCGCAGCACGGCGCCCGCGCACTGCGCGAGAGGGAGTGATTCGATCGGGAGGCACGCGAGGCGCTCCCCGATCAGTTTTTCCGCTTCGGCCGGGGTCAGCACGTTCGTGAGCCTCGTGCCGCGCGCAATGCTCGCGCGCGGCTCACTTCTTGGCGTTTTTCGCCTTGAAGACCTTCAGCTGCTCGTTGAAGCGCGCAGCCAGGGCCTCGTCCGCCTCGACGGCGGCATTGTGCTTCTGGATCTGGATGCGTTCGAGCTCTTGCTTCTGCTCGTCCGTGAGCCCTTCGCTCCTGGCCAGGGCGGCTTCGTGCTCGAGCTTCAGGCATTCCGTGTAGGCGGTGATCTGCTTGTCGAATTCCTTCACGGCCTTCTGCGCCGCGACCATTTCCTGAAGCGTGGCGGTATTGCCATCCGGAATGGACTCCGGGGGCGTCGGATAGGTGCACGCCGCATATGCGTTGCCCGCGGCCAGCGCCGCGAGCGCGGCGAGGGGATAGAGCGCCTTCATGTTCCGTGAATCCTCTGCGTTCGATTTGTGGTGTTCGGCTGGACCAGAGTCGCCCTGCGGCGATGGCGAAACCTTAAACGCACCGTGCGGCTTCAGTCCACCTCGCCCAGGCCCCAGCCGCCGTCGATGACGATCTGCTGTCCGGTGATGTAGGCCGAGGCAGGCGAGGCCAGAAAAAGGGCCAGCCCGAATATGTCCCGCGGGAAGCCCACACGGTGCATGGGTACGTGCTTCGAGACGGTCTTCTGCGTTTCCGGGTTGTGGGCGTGGCCGCCGCCGATGTTCGTGACGAAGAACCCGGGGGCGATGGCGTTGACGGTGATGTTGTAGCCCGCCAGCTCCAGCGCGACGTTCCGCACCAGGTGGGCGGCGCCGGCCTTGGCGGCCATGTAGGCCGCGCCGATCACCGCCTCGCACTTCAGGGCCGCAAGCGAGGTGGTCACGATGATGCGGCCGGACTTCTGCGGCTTCATGTAGCGCGCGGCGGCGCGCATCGTGGCGAAGACGCCGTTCAGATTGACGTCGATCACCTTGTTCCAGCGTTCGTCGCTGTAGTTTTCCAGGGCGCCATCCGGGTTGCGCGTGCGGTTCGCGCCCACCCACTCGCGCAGGAAGCCGGGGCCGGAGTCGATGCCTGCATTGGCAAACACCACGTCGAGCCGGCCGTATGCCTGCACCGCTTCCTCGAAGGCCTGGTCCAGCCGGGCGTGGTCGCGCACGTCCACCACCGCGCCGCGCACGTCGTAGCCGCGCTTGCGCAGGCGCTCGGTTTCCGTGGCGAGGCGCTGCTCGTCGATGTCCAGCATCGTGACGCGCGCGCCATTGCCCGCCAGCGCTTCGGTGAAGCCGAGCCCCAGACCGCTTGCGCCACCCGTCACGATGACGCCGTAACCTTCCACCTTGAACAGGTCCGCGATTTTCATGGCCACCTCATTCACTGGGACGCTCGCGTGCGGCGAGCCTCTCGGACAACGCGCTTCGCTACCGTTGGCAAGAGGACCGGGCTGTGACCGGCTGCTCCACCCCCATCGAGAGCGGGCTGATTGCTCGATGCAGCGCCCTGTTTACGCGCGTGCGCCTGAGATGAGCGCCGCGCGTGTTGAATTGAGGCCGAGTGTCGTGACGCGCGGGCGCAGCGGTCAAGCGCTACGTGAGCCGCGTTCCAGTTTGTGGCTGAAGCGCCGCAGCGCGCTCCGCATACCGGCGGGCGAGGAACGCGCAGACGATGAGCTGAAGCTGGTGAAAAAGCATCACGGGCAGGATGACGAGCCCGACCGTTGCGGCCGGGAAGAGGACGTTCGCCATCGGTACGCCCGTGGCGAGCGATTTCTTCGAGCCGCAGAACACGATGGAAATCTCGTCTTCACGTGTGAAGCGCAGCGCACGACTCACGTATGTGGTCGTGGTGAGCACAACGCCGAGAAGCACGACGCTCAGCAGGAGCAGCTTCAGCAGGTCTACCCAGGCAATGCCCTCCCATACGCCACTCAGCACTGCGGCACTGAAGGCGGCGTACACGACGAGAATGATCGAGCCTCGATCCGTGATCGTGAGGAGCTTCGGGTGACGGGTGGCCCACGGGCGCAACCACCGGCTTGCGATCTGCCCCGCAATGAAGGGCACGAGCAACTGCATCACGATGCTCTGGATTTGGTGGAGGGGTGAGGCCGTGCCGCCGTGCAGGCCCAGAAGGCCCGCGACGAGCAGGGGCGTGATCACGATGCCCAGAAGATTGGACGCGGTGGCCGCGCAAATGGCCGCCGGCACGTTCCCTTTCGCAATGGCCGTGAACGCAATCGATGACTGCACGGTGGAAGGCAGCACGCACAGATAAAGCACGCCGAGCCAGAGCGCGCTGTCCAGCAACCCGGGCATGACCGCCCGGCTCGCAATGCCCAGCAGCGGAAACAGCACGAAAGTGGATGCGAGCGTGAGCAGCTGCAGGCGCCAGTGCGTGAGCCCCGAGATGACAGCGTCCCGCTGCAGGCGCACGCCTTGAAAGAAGAACAGGAGGGCGATGCTGGCTTTCGTGAGCACGCCGACGGCCGTTGCCGCTTCGCCGCGGGCGGGCAGCACGAAGCCGAGCCCCGCCGCCAGCACGAGGGCCACGATGAAGGGGTCGACGCGGATGAGTCGCTTCGCGCTGCCGTTCGAGGGTTTCGTCATCGTCGCGTCCGATTCGCAAGGGTACGCGCCGAGAACGAGTCAGGAGATTTCCTGGGAGTGCGCGTCGCGCGCGAACGATACGCGGCGAAGGCGGTGCCGGTCCAGTGGCCCTGCGAATTCAACCGCGCGGCGTATTCGCCTCCGCGGAGGCCGGGGCCCCGGTGCCGGTCACTTCGTCAATGAATCGATGCCAGATGCCATTCTGCTTCACCATGAAATGGCCGGTGATGCCGCCGCCGCAGGGCTTGCGGGAGAGCACCACGCCGAAGTTCTCGTCGAGCGGCAGCCAGCAGTCCGCGGAAACGCCGTGCGGGCGGTCTGCGCGGGAGGCGTGAATGGCCTGCTGGAAGCTGATGGTGCCGAGAGAGCCGAGTCCGATCGTGGCGAAGGCCTTCATGAAGCTTCTCCGTGATGTGAGGTGCGGGTCGTGCCGAAACCGGGGACGCTGATGGCATCTGGCGACGCTTTCATGCCGAGTGTTCCGCGTTCACCTTTCCGAAGCGGCGTACGCGGCCGGCGTAGTCGTCAAGCGCCTGCTGGAAGTGCTGCTCGGTGAAGTCCGGCCACAGGCAGTCGCAGAAGTGCAGCTCGGCGTATGCGCACTCCCAGAGCAGAAAGTCGCTCAGCCGCTTCTCGCCCCCGGTGCGGATGAGCAAATCCACCTCACCGGAGGGCACGGCAGAGTGGTCTGCTTCGTGCAGCAGGCTCTGGAATTGCTGGGGCGAGAGGTCCTGTGAGCGGCGGGCGCGCTTCACAGCTTCCAGGATGCTGAATTGAGAGGAGTAATCGACGGCGATGCGCAGGTGCATGCGAACGCCGTCTGCCGTGAGTCGCTCGCTTCGCTCGATGGCGCGCAGGAGGCGTTCGTCGAGCCGGTCCCGCCGGCCGATGACGTTCACGCGAATGGATTGTTCCACGCACCGGCGTGTCTCCTCGAAGAGATAGCGCCGGAAGAGGAACATGAGCCCATCCACCTCCGTGCGAGGGCGCTGCCAGTTGGCTGCGGAGAAGGCGTACAACGTGAGCGTCTCGATGCCGGCGCGCGCGGCCGCTTCCACGGTGGCGCGCACCGCTTTCGCGCCCTCCACGTGGCCCGCCGAGCGCGGGAGCCCGCGCTGTGTGGCCCAGCGGCCGTTGCCATCCATGATGATCGCGACGTGCATTCGGATTCGCAGAGAACTTTACATGGCAGAGTGAGTGGCCAAAAAAAATCAGGTGCGACGGGTTGCCTTGATGACCGCTTCGATGTGCTCGAGATAGCGCTCGAGCGCCTTGCGGCCGGCTGGCGTGATGCGGTACTCGGATTTGGGGCGGCGCCCCTCAAAGGATTTCAGGCATTCCAGATAGCCCGCCTCCTCGAGCTTGCGGGCGTGTGCGCTCAGGTTGCCGTCGCTCACGTCGAACAGGCTCTTCAGCTCATTGAAGGAGAGCCGCTCGTTCACCGCGAGCGCGCTCATGATGCCGAGCCGCACTCGCTCGTAGACCAGACGATCGAACTTTGCATCCTCCGCGGAGGTGCCCACGCGTGGCACAGGCGTGGGTTTGCGCGCAGCTTTCGCAGGAGCGCGGGTTGCGGGCTCGCCGCGCTTTGCCGTTGCGGATTTATTCGCCATGACGTTGCCGGATGAGAATGCCGAAGAGCAGATGCAGGGCGCCGAAACCCAGCCCGAGAATCAATGTGTGAACCCCTGCGGGCGCCGCGAACGACACGAGGCCCAGCAGGATGAAGACCGCGCCCATGCAACCGATCAGACGCATGTTCAGCATGCCCGTGACGGTGCTCGCTGCCATGACAGCGCAGCCATACAGCAGCAGCCATGTGCCGGGAATCAGCCGTTCCATGCCGGCTTGCCACAGCACAAGCGTGAGTACCGCCCCGGCGAAGAGTGCAGGGCACAGGCACAGCAGGAATTTCCGGAATGGCGCGAACTGACGCGTGTGCCCGTGGCGCGCCGCCTGGCGGGCCATGAGCGTGCCGCCAAGCGCGAATGCGACAAGTGCCGCCGCAAGCCAGATCTGCAGCCAGTACGCAGCGAGCGATGGAGTGGCCGCAAGCCCTGCGGCCAGCATGCCAATGCCGCCCATCACGATGCCGGCCATGCCCGGCACGGCCAGTGAGCCTGCTGCATCGATGGACGCGCGGATGTAACTCAACGTGCCCAGCGCACGGCTCTCAATGGGCACGGGAGCGGTGGAGCGGCCTTCCGGCGGCACGGAGGAGTGCGTTGCGGCTTCCCTGAGCATGCGCGCGACTCTAGGCGCGGGGCTGTAGGGCGTCAAGTACTTTGCATTGCAGAGTGAACCCTCGTCTGCCTCGGCAGCTTGTCGATGCATGACCGGGCGCGAATGCATTCTGTGGTGGGGCTCATGTGTTCTCCGGCGGGCAAACAGAGGCTTGGTCCACGCGACTCGCTGCAGGCGGACTCGTTCCAATGAAGGATGAAGCTGGCAGAATCGGGCGTGGGCTGACACGCGCACGGATCGGGATCATGCAATACACGAGATTCGGCTCGACGGGCCTGACCGTCTCACGGCTTTGCCTCGGCACGATGACCTTTGGTTTGCAGACGGAAGAATCCGTCTCGGCCCGCATTCTAGACACCGCGGCCGAAGCGGGCGTGAACTTCCTCGATACGGCCGATGTGTATCCCCTCGGTGGCGAGCTGGATACCCGCGGGCGCACGGAGGAGATTCTCGGGCGCTGGCTGGTCGGCAAGCGCTCGCGCTTCATCGTCGCGACCAAGGCATACGGGCGCATGGGGCCGCTCGACTGGGATGAGGGCTCATCCCGCAAGCATTTGCTGGACGCCATCGATGCCTCGCTGCGTCGGTTGAAGACCGATTACGTCGATCTGTACCAGCTGCATGCGGACGACCCCAAGACACCGCTCGACGAAACGCTGCGCGCGTTGGAGACGATCGTGCAGTCGGGCAAGGCGCGTTACGTGGGTTGCTCCAATTTCCTGGCCTATCGACTGGCGCTGGCGCTTGGCCGAAGCGACGTGCTGCGGGTGGTGCGGTTCGTATCTGTGCAGCCTCGGTACAACCTGCTGTTTCGGGAGATCGAGCGCGAGTTGCTGCCGCTGGCCGCGGAGGAGAGGTTGGCGGTCATTCCGTACAACCCGCTTGCGGGCGGGTTGCTCACCGGAAAGCACACGTTCACGACCGGGCCGACGCAGGGCACGCGCTTCACCCTGGGCACTGCCGCCGATCTGTACCAGAATCGCTACTGGCACGAGCGGCAGTTCAGGACAGTGCAGGAGTTCGTCGCGATCGCGAAAGAGGCCTCGATCTCGCCGATTACCCTTGCCGTTGCCTGGGTGCTCGCCAATCCGGTGATCACCGCGCCCATCATCGGCGCGAGCCGGCCGGATCAGCTCGGACCTTCGCTTGCCGCGGTGGATGTACAGCTTCCGCCGGAGCTGAAGCAGCGCCTGGATGACCTCACCGCCGAGTACCGACGCGGCGACGCCGTGCGCTGAAGAAGACGGCTCGCGACGGGCTCGCGACGGATCAGCTCGACCGGCGTTTACCGCGGCGAACGTATCGCTTCCCTCGCAGTTGAAGTGGCGGCTGGATAACCTCAAGGCCGAGTATCGACGTCGCGAGGCTGTGCGCTCAGAAAACGTTCGAGGAGGGCGTGCGCGGGGTCGCGGCGGCCCCGGCGCTCTCAAGGGTTCACGCGTTCAACCAGCGCGTTCAGCTTCTCATCGAGCGTGGCACGCGGCAGCCACTGGCCGCGAACCATCACGCCGGCGAGCTGGCGAAGGGCGCGCACATCCGAGAGCGGGTTGCCCTCAATGAGAATCAGGTCTGCCTCGAGACCTTCGCGAACGGTGCCGAAACGGCTCTCAGCGCTGAAGAACCGTGCGGGGTTCACAGTCGCGGTGCGGAGGGCCTCATACGGTGAGAGGCCGATGTCCACGTACAGCGCGATTTCGCGGAGCACCGAGTCGCCCGGGATGTTGAAGACCTGTGGGGAATCCGAACCCGCGGCGATGGGCACGCCCTGCTTGTGCAGCTCTCGGATGAGTGCACGCGTGACCTCGATGTAACGCTTGCCTTCTGCTGTGGGAACAGAGTTCGGCCCGATGAAGTTGTGCAATTGGTTCAGCCAGCGATCCGCCGTGCCCGCTGGCAGGTAGCGCAACGCGGGGCGTGCGAGCAGCGCTTCACGCGTTGGCGGAATTGCCCACTGTTCCAGCAGGATCTGCGTGGGCACCATCCAGGTGCCCGCTTCCTTCGTGCTGCGCACGAGAGCCGGGATGCGGCTCAGATCTGCGCAGTGTGCGAGCTCCATGCCGAAGATGAAGCTCGTTCGCACCTTCTGGGCGCAGCCCGGGTCCGCAAGGGCCATGACGTATCCATCGAGATGATCGATGGCGCGTTGCTTCGCCTGCAGCGCGTGCGGCACGCCGACGTCGATGGGCACGTGCCCTTGAAACGTCATCGTCGCGTCGCGAGCGGATGCGACGATCGCATCGAACACGTTCCGCTTGAGCCCGGGGTGGAGTTTCAGGAAGTCGTATCCGGCAGCGGCTTGCTCGCGGACCATTCGCCGTGCCGTCTCGATATCCGGAGCGCTGTTGCCGTTGAACGAAGGGCCTGCCGTGAACAGGCGCGGGCCCAGGACCTCATGACGTTCGAGCTGCTGCCGAAGCTGCAGGTGCCAGGGGTCGCCCAGCATGCCGCGGATGGTGGTGACGCCGTGCCCGACATACAGAAGCAGAATGTCGAGCGCCTCCTGCTGGCTTGCACGCGGCGGAAGATGCGCATGCATTTCTGCGAGACCAGGCATGAGATATCGGCCCGAGCCCTGCACGATCAGCGCGTCCGTCGGCGCTTGCAGCGTGCCCGCAGGAACGATCTTCTGGATCTTGCCGTCTGTGACGAGCACGTCGCGGGCTTGCAGGATGCGCTCATTCGTCATCGGGATAACGTTCACGTCCCGAAAGAACACGGGTTGCGGTGCTGCCTCGGCGCACGGCGCGGAGGCGAGGAATGTGGCCATCCACACAGCTGCGACACAGGCCAACAACCGATGGCGGGCACGTGGAACATGAGGGCGTGTAGCTGAACGCTCCGTTGCGCGCACGCGCCGCTTTCGGGATGCTGTGTCCTTACTGACCATGCGGATTGCGAGGTGCCCGTGACGGACCGTCCAGTTCGAACCCGCCGCGGGAGCTGCCACTGCGGAGCCGTGCGTTTCGAGATCGAAACGGACTTTCCGGAGCTGACGACGTGCAACTGTTCCATCTGCCGCCGGAAGAATGCGCTCATGGTGAAGGTGCACGAGAGCCGCTTCCGGCTGCTGGCGGGTGAAGAGTGCCTCACGCTGTATCAGTTCCATACGTTTACGGCGAAGCATTACTTCTGCAAGGTCTGCGGAATCTACCCGTTCCATCGCAAGCGCGTCACGCCTGATCATTTCGGCATTAAACGTGAACTTCCTAAAGGGCTTCGATCCGGCCGGCATCCCTGTCCGGGAGACTCGCGGTTCGAGACTGACGTAGAGCGAAAGCCGATGTTCCACTCGCAACACTTCCTGTTCGGCACCAATGGCCTGCTCGTCTGTGCGGCGACACCCGCCAGCCTGGGACTAAAGGGCTCGTCAACGGCCTTCTTCCTGCGACGTTTCGCTTCGGCACTTCGGTCATGAGCACGTCACCCACGATTCGTCGGGCCACTCGTGCGGACGCACCTGAGCTGGAACGTCTCTTCGGGATGCTGGGGTATCCCATCCGAAGCGACTCCATTCTTGCGCGATGGGCTGAGTGGGAGGCAGCGGGAAATATCGCGCTCGTGGCCGATCGGCAGGACGGAACGCTTGCGGGCGTGATCACTCTGCATCACACGCATGTGCTGCATCGAGAGCGGCCCGTGGGCCGGATCAGCGCGCTCGTGGTGGATGCGAGTGTTCGTGGCCGCGGGATCGGGCGTTCACTCGTCGCAGCGGCGGAGGTCATCCTCACCGAAGCGGGTTGCGAAGTGATCGAGGTGACCAGCAACATGCGCCGCACCGACGCGCACGCGTTTTATGAGCGCCTCGGATACGAGCGCACCAGCTACAAGTTCGCGAAGAGGACTCCATGTACGGTTTGATTGGAAAGATGATCGCCGTGCCCGGCCAGCGGGACGCGGTGATCGACGCGATACTGGAAGGCATCAAGGGCATGCCGGGTTGTCTCAGCTACATCGTGGCGAAGGACCCATCGAACGCCGACGCCATCTGGTTCACGGAGGTGTGGGACAGCAAGGCCAGTCACGATGCCTCGCTGTCGTTGCCGGCGGTTCGCGCGGCCATCACCAAAGCCCGGCCGCTCATCGCGAAGTTCGAGACCAGCATCGAAACGACGCCTGTTGGCGGGCATGGGCTTGGAGGATGACTGTGCGCATGGGCTGAAGGTGAGGTTGTCTGTGCAAGCCTGACCGACGTGGCTCACATTGCTTACGCCCGCATCCAGTAAGTCTCGCTCCGCTCGTCTTGCTCGGTTTGATCCTCTCGGACCATCGGAGTGGACGAGCGGGCACCTTGTCCGCGTGTGCTTGAAACAGTGCGCCAGCGCAGGTTTTCGGCGGCGCTTGAATCAAGGAGTCGGTGAACGCGCCTCAGGCGGGGAAAATCGGCTCTCCAGCCACTGCACCGCGAACTCAACGACATCCCGGGCGGGAACGAGGAGCGAGTCGGCATTCCCGATCATGCCGCGCCGATGAGGCGCACCGGAGGCAATGTAGTCCTCGACCACGAGACGAAAGTAGTCGTCCGGCAGTCCGTCGACGACCGGATCGGCCGTATCGAACTCCTCGATCATGCGCCACTGGACCTGTCACTTATACACAA
>JADGHX010000281.1 GCA_019683695.1 Steroidobacteraceae bacterium | reverse complement strand
CCTCTATGGAGAGGGGGACAAGGACGCGCTGTGTCCAGAGTTGCCTGCAGAGCACGCCACGACAGCGCGGATCGGCAAGGGTCATCATCTCGGCCGCGACTACGATGCGATCGCCAATCGCATCCTCGCGTTCGCGTCATCAAAGGCGGGATGAGCGGCAGGGAGGCGGCAGCGTGCGTCGGCATTGACAACAGGCATCAGGTCACGGAGTTTTCCGCGCACGGACCCAGACCTGTCGATGAGATCAGCAATGCCGGCTATTGTGCAACGAGCTCTGTTCATCAGCCTCACTGCACTGCTCCTGACGACTTTCGCCAGAGCGGATGATGAGCCCGGCTCGCGGGGCGTCACTTGGCGAGATACGTACGTCACGCGCTTGCAGGCGCTCGCGCTCATACAGACGTTGAACGCGAATCTGCTCAGCCACGATAGCGCCACACTCACGCTCGATGAGTGGTGTGAGAAGCACCATCTGGCCTCTCCGGCAAAGGTGATCGCAGAGCGCGTGCAGGGTGCCGAAAGGCAGCCCACGGCAGATCAGCGCAAACTGCTTGGGGTGAGCACGAGCGAGCCGGTGCGTTATCGGCGGGTGCGCCTGCGATGCGGCGATCACGTGCTGTCGGAGGCGGAAAACTGGTATGTCCCTTCGCGGCTCACGCCCGAGATGAATCGAACGCTGGATACAACGGACACGTCCTTCGGCCGTGTCGTACGGCCGCTTCAGTTCCGGCGCCGCACGTTGTCAGCCACCGTGCTCTGGTCGCCGTTGCCGGAGGGCTGGGAGATGGGGGTGTCGATTCCGGAGCAGCGCTCCGCAAGGCTGAGGATTCCGCGGGAAGTGCTGCAGCACCGGGCCGTGCTCACGCTGCCGGATGGCACGCCGTTCAGTGCATTGGTGGAAACGTATACCTCCGAGGTGCTCGCATTTCCGGAGCCTGCGGCTCCCTCGCGGGAGCCGCATCGGTAGGTCCTTGTGGAGCGGCCGCAGCTCGGAGTTTCGCGATACTGTCGACGGCGACATGCGGACGATTCATTCACTCGGACCTGACCTCAGGATAGAGAAATCCGATCGCGCCGATTCACGGGTTCAGTTGGCCGGAGTCCTGCACCAGGCATAGTCTTGCGTCACGCATTGCTCACGAGACCCGGCACCTTGTGAGCTCGCCGCGACTGGAGAGGCCGCGCAGTCCCTCGAGAGAGGGACGTCGGAGCGCGAGTACGAGGGACGACCTGAGCGCGCCGGTGTGGTCGTATCACGCAGTGACACGTACGCGGCCACGATCCGGAGGGAACCGATGTCCGCGCGCAATCGTTCGCGCAGAAGCAGACGAGGCATTTCATGAGATACGACGACGATCGCTTCATGCTCGGTTACCACGGCGGCCGTTCGCCTTCGCGCGCCTCGGGCCTGCTCGCGAAGGTGCTGAGCGTAACCGCGGCCGCAGTCGTGCTGATCAGCGCGGTGGCCGTGTCGCTCGTGCTGTTCGCCGTCGCATTGGTGGCGCTGGTGGTCTTTGGGCTGTACCTGTGGTGGAAAACACGAGCCGTTCGTAAGGAGCTGAGAGCCTGGTCACAGGAGATGGATGTGCAGGGCGCAGAAGCCCCCGAGCGCGAATCCGACAACGCGGGAAGAGCGTTTCAGGAAGACGTGGTCGATGCCGAGGTCGTCCGCGAAGTGCATCGTCCCCCGCACCAGCGCAACGGAGAGCGCAGCGGTCGCTGACTTTCCGGCGCGCTCTCACTTCTCCTGCGCAGACACTCTTCCTTGACCTTGGCGCTCACAGAGCAGAGCGCGCGTGTTTCAGAGCGGCCCGGAGGGTCAGAGCGGCTCAAGGGACCCGTTTACCCGCGAGCCCCGGAGCGGGGCAGCGCAAGTGGTTTGTGCGGAGCTCGATGGGCGGGGCGCATTCGGGACTCGGTCGGACTTCGCCGCCGGCCGCACCGGCTGCGGGCACCGAACCGGCCATTGGAGCGGCCTCTCAGCCTCGGCGAAGCGCCTCAAGTTCGTGACGAGCGGTTCTCGCGCGTCATGGATGAGCGCGATTCACTGATCCAGGCGCGCGCGAGCGTCTACACTCGCGCCTTTGTGTCTGCCGGGGGTCGTGCGTGGCCGACGTCGTCGAGTTTCTGAACGGTCTGGTCTGGAGCCAGGCGCTCATTTACCTGTGCCTCGGGGCGGGGTTGTACTTCTCGATCCGCACGCGCTTCATGCAGGTGCGCGGCGCCCGCGAAATGGTGCGGCTGATGCTCACCGGCGGAAAATCCGAAGCCGGTGTCTCGTCGTTTCAGGCGCTCGCGATGTCGCTGTCCGGGCGCGTGGGGACGGGCAACATCGCCGGTGTCGCCACGGCGATCACCTTTGGCGGGCCGGGGGCCGTGTTCTGGATGTGGATGAGCGCCTTCCTCGGCGCGTCCACCGCCTACATCGAATCCACGCTGGCGCAGATCTACAAGGAAAAAGACGACACCGGCCGCTATCGCGGCGGACCGGCGTACTACATCGAGAAGGCAATGGGGCAGCGCTGGTATGCGTTGCTCTTTGCAGTCGCCACTATTCTCGCCACCGGCGCGCTGCTTCCCGGAGTGCAGGCAAACAGCATCGCGACGGCGTTCCAGAACGCCTGGAACATTCCACCGCTGGTCAGCGCGGCAGCGATGGTGATCGCGCTTGGAGTCATCATCTTCGGCGGCGTCACGCGCATTGCACGCTTTGCCGAGATCGTCGTGCCCTTCATGGCCCTGGGGTATGTGCTCGTGGCGTTGTTGATCATGCTGATCAACATTGCGGATGTTCCTGGCGTGCTCGCGCTGATCATCCGAAGCGCCTTCGGCGTGGAAGCGGGCTTCGGCGCCGTGCTGGGCCTTGCCGTGCAATGGGGCGTGAAACGCGGCGTGTATTCCAACGAGGCGGGGCAGGGCACCGGCCCTCACGCGGCCGCGGCCGCGGAAGTCTCGCATCCGGCGAAGCAGGGCTACGTGCAGGCGTTCTCCATCTATGTGGACACCTTGCTCGTGTGCTCGGCCACCGCGTTCATGATTCTCACCACGGGTCGGTACAACGTGAGCCATCCCGCCGGCTCGATGATCGTGAACAACCTTCCGGGCGTTGAAACCGGGCCCGCGTACACCCAGGCGGCGGTGGAGTCCGTGATGCCCGGATTCGGAGCGCCGTTCGTTGCGCTGGCGCTGATGTTCTTCGCGTTCACGACGATCGTGGCCTATTACTACATGGCGGAAACGAACGTGCAGTACATCAACCGCAACGTGCACCGTGGCTGGATGGTGTTCGCGCTGAAACTCGTGATCATGGCGTCGGTGACGTACGGCGCCCTTCGCAGTGCCACGGTCGCGTGGGGACTGGGCGATCTCGGCGTGGGGCTCATGGCCTGGCTCAACATCGTGGCCATCCTCATTCTGCAGAAACCCGCGCTGCTGGCGCTGAAGGATTACGAGTCGCAAAAGCGCGCGGGTCTCGACCCGGTGTTCGAGCCTGAGAAGCTGGGGATCCGCAATGCCGGTCTCTGGGACGAGATCCGCAAGCGACATCTGGCTCGCAAGGATTCCGTGCAGTCGCGTCCGACAGAGGCGCCGACTCCTGCGGAGTGACCGCGGCGGCCAAAGCCCGAGCGCAAGAAGGCGAGCGGGCCCATGGCCGTGCGCGACCCGCGATACACAGTGCGAGCAGCAGTCATGAGCATTCGCCAGCCTTGGCGAAGCCATTCGTTCGCGCGGTGGCAATCGCGGACGACGTCCGCATCCGGATGGCTTGCGCACGCTGTCGCCCAGCCGGCAGGGGCGTAGAATTCCGCGCCGGACAGGGACTTCATCCACTCTTCCGCGACGGAGGCAGACATGAGCGCTGTGCTGCTTGCCGTATTCGACGACTACGACGCTGCCGAT
>JADGHX010000280.1 GCA_019683695.1 Steroidobacteraceae bacterium | reverse complement strand
CATCGCCCCTCATCGCTGGTTCCTGCATGGCGTATTCGGCTGACCCATGCAGACCACGCGGACAACAGCAGTGCTCTCGAGCAGCGGGCCTCCGGTGAAGTGGCCGAGCACACCGTCGCGCGGGATGTGGCGCCATGGAGGGCGACACGCAAGTGGCGCACATGGATGGCACAACCCCTCGTGCGCCGGCCGCCGTACTCGCTCACCCGCCGGAGACCCGCTGTCGAGCGCACCAAGTCTGTTGAGATCGCAAGAACCGCTGCACCAAGCGCAAGAATCACGCCCTGGACGGCGGAGGGTTGTTTCGAGGACGCCGCATGGCGGATGGTCTGCCGGCTTACGCTGAGCTGCACTGCCTCAGCAACTTCACGTTCCTGCGCGGCGCCTCGCACCCGGAGGAGCTGGTGGAACGCGCGTGTGATCTGGGCTATTCCGCGCTGGCTCTCACGGATGAATGCTCCATCGCGGGCACCGTGCGCGCCCTGCTGCAGACGCGGCGCGAGAGTGAACGCGGCCGGCCTCTCAAGCTGATCATCGGCTCGGAATTTCGGCTCACGTGCGGCATGCGCTTCGTGGCGCTGGCACCGAACCGTCAGGGTTATGGCCGCCTGTGCCGGCTCATCACGCGCGGCCGCCGCGCCGCCGACAAGGGCACGTACCAGCTCGACCGCATGGACGTGCAGGCGCTGCTCGCACACTGCCTCATCCTCTGGCTGCCGGGCGACCCCCCGAACGCGGAAGAGGGGCAATGGCTTGCGGCGCGGTTCCCCGGCAACGTCTGGATCGCCACGGAGCTCCTCTGCAACGGGGATGACCGCGAGCGGCTGCAAAGGCTGCAACGACTCGGCCGCGACCTGGGCCTGCCACTCGTCGCAGCGGGCGACGTGCACATGCACGAGCGACGTCGCCGCGAGCTTCAGGACGTGCTCACGGCCATTCGCCTGAATGTGCCGATCGCAGAGGCCGGCTGGCATCTGTACCCGAACGGGGAGCGTCATCTTCGGGATCGCGGCCGGCTTGCGCGACTGTATCCGGCGGAGCTGCTGGCCGAAACGCAGGTCATCGCGGACCGGTGCACCTTCTCACTGGAGGAGCTGCGGTATGAGTACCCGCATGAGCTCGTTCCTTCCGGTGAGACTCCGCAGAGCTATCTGCGCAAGCTCGTGGAGGAGGGCATCCGCTGGCGCTGGCCGGGAGGGGTGAGCGAGAGAACGCAAGCCATCATCGAGAACGAGCTCGCGATCATCGCCGATCTCAAATACGAGCCGTACTTCCTCACGGTGCACGATATCGTGCGCTACGCGCGCAGCCAGAACATCCTGTGCCAGGGGCGCGGGTCAGCGGCGAACTCCGTTGTGTGCTACTGCCTCGGTGTCACCGCTGTCGATCCGGAGCGGATTGAAGCTTGCATGCTGATGGAGCGCTTCATTTCACGCGAGCGCAACGAGCCACCGGACATCGACATCGATTTCGAGCACGAGCGGCGCGAAGAAGTCATCCAGTACGTGTATCGCAAGTATGGGCGCGAGCGCGCGGCGATCGCAGCCACGGTCATCATGTACCGGCCGCGCAGTGCCTTGCGCGATCTCGGCAAGGCCTTCGGCCTGGACCCGGTGCAGGTGGCGCGCCTTGCGAAGACGCTGCAGTGGTGGGATGGCAATCAGATCGACGAGCAACGCGTGCGCGAGGCGGGCATCGACCCGCGCAGCCCCGTACTGCAGAAGCTGCTGGCCCTGGCGAACGAGCTCGTGGGGTTTCCGAGGCACCTGTCGCAGCACGTGGGCGGTTTCGTCATCTCCGAAGGCCGGCTGGATGAGCTCGTGCCCATCGAGAACGCCGCGATGGAAGATCGCACGGTCGTGCAGTGGGACAAGGACGATCTCAACGACCTCGGTCTGCTGAAGGTGGACCTGCTCGGGCTCGGCATGCTGTCGGCGCTGAGCCGGGCGTTCGATCTGGTGAACGACTACTGGGCGCCGTTCGGCAAGTATCACAAGCGCTGGAGCCTCGGCGAGCTGCCACCGGAGGACCCGCGCGTCTATCGCATGATCTCGCGGGCAGACACCGTCGGCGTGTTCCAGGTCGAGTCGCGCGCGCAGATGTCCATGCTGCCTCGGCTGCGCCCGGAGAAGTTCTACGACCTCGTCATCGAAGTCGCGATCGTGCGTCCGGGCCCCATTCAGGGCGACATGGTGCATCCGTATCTGCGCCGGCGGTGTGGCGAGGAGCCCGTGACCTATCCGAGCAAGGAGGTGCGGAACGTCCTCGAGCGCACACTGGGCGTGCCCATCTTCCAGGAGCAGGTGATGCAGCTCGCCATGGTGGCGGCGGGCTTCACAGGTGGCGAAGCGGACGCTCTGCGCCGCGCGATGGCGGCGTGGAAAAAGCGCGGAGGTCTGGAAGGATTTCGCGAGAAGCTCATTCGCGGCATGCTCGCGCGCGGCTACACACCGGACTTCGCCGAACGCATCTACAGGCAGATGCTCGGGTTTGGCGAATACGGCTTTCCGGAAAGCCACGCGGCGAGCTTCGCGCTCCTGGTTTACGACTCCGCGTGGCTCAAGTGCTATGAGCCCGCGGCGTTCACGTGCGCGCTGCTGAACAGTCAGCCCATGGGGTTCTATGCGCCCGCGCAGCTCGTGCGTGATGCCCGTGAGCATGGCGTGGAGGTGCGGCCGGTGCGCGTCGAGGCCAGCCGATGGGAGAGCACGCTGGAGCCGCGTGAGGACGGGCAGCCGGCACTGCGCCTGGGCATGCATCTGGTGAAAGGGCTGTCCGAGGCCGGAGCCAGGCGCCTCGTGGAGGCGCGAGCGGTGCGTGCGTTCACCAGCGTGCAGGATCTGGCCGAGCGTGCAGCGCTCGATCGCGGCGATCTCGAAGCACTCGCGGCGGCGGGTGCGTTCGCCGGCCTCAGCGGCAACCGTCATCTGGCCTTCTGGGAGGTGGCCGGTACGGAGCGGCCCATGCCGCTCGCACCGCGCAGCTCGCGCGCGGCCGACGAGGAGGAGGGCCGGCCACTGCTCACCACGCCCACGCCGTGGCAAACGGTGATTGCGGATTACAGCTCGACCGGTCTCACGCTTGGCGCGCACCCCATGCAGCTCCTGCGCGAGCGGATGCAGCGCGAGCGCATTCTGCGGGCGGTGGATCTCAACGACACGGAGAATGGCCGTTTCGTTCGCGTCGCCGGCGTCGTCTTGCTGCGCCAGCATCCTTCAAGCGCGAACGGCGTCATCTTCATGACGCTGGAAGATGAAACCGGCCCGGTGAACATCATCGTGTGGAGCAGCGTTGCCGAAGCGCAGCGCCGCCCCATGCTCGAATCACGCCTGCTGGAGGTACGAGGCGAATTGCAGCGCCACCACGGCGTCACGCATGTGATTGCCCGCCGCCTCATCGACCGTTCACCTCTCATTGGCGAGCTGCTCACGAAGTCACGCGATTTTCACTGACTGCCGGCGGCGGATTGCAGCGGCGCCGGCAGGCATCATGCAGGTGGCTGCGCGACGGAAGCGCGTGCGCCGGCGCTCGGCAAACTTCTGCAGGAGGTCGGCTTGTCGGATCAGGGGCTGAACGGCTGATCTCACCGAGCAGCCTGTGCCGCGCGCCGCTGTTGCGAACGCGGCTGCGTCGGCTGTCTCAGCAGCAGCGCCGTGCGTGGCCTTCTGCGGGTGGCGAGCACGCAGCCCCACGGACCGTAGCGACGGCGTCACGATCCTTTAAATAGCTTCGGAAACGGCAGGAGCAGTAGATGCCGGGCCTGGGAAAGAGCGCTCGACGCGCAAGCGCGTGCGAGCGGTTGCCATGCCGGCCAGATTGGGCCCGGCAGAGCCTGGGTGCAGGCGTGGGGGGGGGGGGGGGGGGGGGGGGGGGGGGGGGGGGGGGGGGGGGGGGGGGCGCCCG
>JADGHX010000279.1 GCA_019683695.1 Steroidobacteraceae bacterium | reverse complement strand
GGTCTCCACCCCCCGCGGGGGGGGGGGGGGGGGGGGCGGGGCCCCCGGGGGGGGGGGGGGGGGCCCCCCCCCCACGCCATGAGGGGGATGCGCGGACCCTGCGGAGGTTCTCCCAGTCTACGAGGCCGCCTCGTGTGGCCCGTCCTGCGGGGTGCCCGCTTCTGCGCCAGCAGGCGGTCGGCATCCGCCATCATCAGTGGCCGCCTCGCGAGACGTCCGGGCCACCCTGTCCAGCAGCCCACGCAACTGGGCCGCCACCGCCGTCCGGTCCCACTCCGGCCAACCAGCCGGCGGGCACGACAACTGCCGTCCGCACACGTCACACCACCCCGGATCCACCCCACGCACACACCCGTCCGCACACCAGGCCGGCTCGTCCGGCAGGTCGAAACCGTCACCCCAATGTCCGTCGTGGGCTACGCGGAGAGCCTCCAGCCAGCTGGCCGGCAGAGCCACCCAGCTCAATCCCGTCAACGCCGGTCACCGTGCCCGTCGGAGTACATCCGCTGGCGCCAGCGGCTCCGTATGCGACCGGGCCAGCAGGTCGTGCAGACGGTCGAACGGCACCTTCCAGGCGTGCCGCGTCGACCTGTGGTTCTGCCGGCACTCCACCAGAGGGAGCTGGCCGGCGCACACCTCGCACCGCGGGTCACGCATCACCCCACAACCTTGGCACACTGCCCGGCAGTGCGGATGTGTAGCGTCGTCGTGGCAGCCTTCCGGGCCGCCGTCAGAACACCAGATCAGGCCGGTCTTTTTCGAGTAGACCAGTGTCGGCCTGCCACACGCCCCGCACACCACTCCCGGAACCCGGATCGGAACCGGAGCGGGTTCAAACCCGAGGCAGATGAGTGCCTGGCCGCGCAGGCTCCGGAAATCGGCGAGGACCTCCGGTCCGAGCCTGTGGCTGGCGGCGAGGTCGGGCAGCAGATCGAGCCCGACTTTCAGGCTGACGGCGCAGGTGGCGGGGTGGGTGCGGGCCGCCCAGTAGAGCACCGCCTGGCGGACCTCCTCGGCGAGCACGAGCGCGTGGTCGTCGCCGGGGGCGTGCGAGTGGGGGACCGAGCGGACCGAAGGGCCGTCGCCGCGTTGAGGCTGCTCCCACTGGGCGATCAGGCGGGCGATCAGGCTGGCGTCGCCGCCGTCGGCACGGTAAGCGCCGTAGAAATCGAACAGGACGCCGCGCAGTTCCTCCGCGATGGCGTTGTCCGTGGGCACACGGGCAGTCTAGTGCCGTCCATGATCTGCCTGCTGCTGGTCGGTCAGCCCACCTTCGGCGCGGATCATGGAGCGTGTTGTGCGGAGATGGTGCTGTGGCACGCCGGCTCCTCGGCCCCGCCCGTGCCACCCACAACGCAAGACAGCCGCCGCCGGGACTGCTATCCCGGCGGCGGCTTGACCGACACCCCTAAGCAGACAGGATCCACGGCCATGTTACCCGTCGGGGACCGGCATGGGCGCGGCCGGCCGTCAGATGTTGACGTTCGCGTGGGGATGGTACATCCACCGGTCACGCCGGTGGATGTACCGGCCCACCGCCGCGGAGCCCTTCGCCCAGCCGCCGCCCTCCTCGATCTGTCCTGACGTCGCACCCGCCTCCGCGGCCGACGTAGCGGCGCCGGCGCGCAGCGAGTGGCCGGACAGATGGCCGATCCCAGCCGCTCTTCCCAGCCTGTCGAGAACGACGGCCACTCCCTGTCCGGAGAGCCGGCCGAGAAGCTGGCCATGCCGGTTGATGCGGTACAGCAGCGGCCCGCTGTCGATCCCTCTGCCTGCGAGGAACGCCCGCCAGTCCCGGACCGCCCGCACCGGGCAGGCGTCGGGGCGTGGCGCGTAGAGGAGGACCCGCTCGGTGCCCCGGGCCGTCTGGTCGGTCTTCGAGCGGGCAAGACGGACGACCAGCCCATTGCCGGTCTCGGTGACGTCGGACAGGTTCAACCCGGACAGCTCGGAGCGGCGGGCGAACATCCCGAACCCGAGGAGGAGGATCACCCGGTCGCGAAGCACCTGGGGCAGCTTCTTCTCGTCGGCCAGGGCGGGGTCGCCGATGACGTCGAGCATCCGGCGGATCTCGCCGGCGACCGCGGGGTGGGCCTGCCGGTCGTGGATCCCGGCGTCGGCTCGTTGGCGGCGGTAGGCGTGGAGGAGCTTCCGGGCGGCCGTCGTCTCGGGTTTCGGGAGGCCGGCGAGGTCGTGGCGGGTGCGGATCACGGACAGGGCTACGGCGATGCTGCCGGGGGCCTTGCCGGCGCGGATCAGGTGGGCCGCGTATTCGGTGACGACGTCGTCACCGGCTGGCAGCGGCTGCCATCCGGTGGTGGCGCACCAGGCGGTGAAGGCGGTCCACTGGGTGCGGTAGCTGCGGGCGGTGTTCTGGGGGATGGCGTCGGCGAGCATGGTGCGGGTCTCGTCGGAGATCGCCCATGTGTCGGCGACGGCGGGGAGGTTGGGTTCGGGGACTGTGATCATGTGCCGCCTGCCCTGTCGACCTGCGTTTCTGAGTCCCGATTATGGGACTAATCGTGAGTCAGGCGATGGTGGGCGCCCAGGACTCGAACCTGGCGTGTATGCCATCCGCCCGCACCCGGAGGTGCCCCAGCCTTGCCGTGCCCCGCCTTGCCGTGCCCGGCCATGCCGTGCCCAGCCTTGCCGCGCCATGCCGAGCCTTGCCACGCCCCGCCTTGCCTTGCCCGGCCGCGCCATGCCGAGCCTTGCCACGCCCCGCCTTGCCGTGCCCGGCCACGCCATGCCCAGCCTTGCCGCGCCACGCCGTGCCATGCCGTGCCACGGCGTCCGATCAAGGTGCCGGCTCAGGCACAGACTCCAACGTCTCGACGTCGATCGTCTCCGGACGGCGCACACCCGTACGCCGCTCCACCACCCGCAGACGCCGCCGCACCTCCTCGATCGCGGCGTCCTGCGCCTCCTGACGCCGCCGCACATGATCCACAACGGCGGCCATCTGCCGGAGCGCGACCACCATCTTCGTGGTCGTCACACGTTCCTGCTCCGTCAGCTCGTCGAGCCGCACATGCTCGACCACATCCCCGCCGCGCTTCAACTGCCGCCCGGCACGCCGACGGCGGCTGTCGGCGATCTGGAGATGCTCCGACGCCTTCGCCATCCGGTAGCCCCGGCGGGCCTCCGCCACCAGCACCCGGCCATCCTCCACCAGCAGCCGGTCCGAAGCGTCACGAGCCGCCTGCGACACCGCATGCCGTTCCTCCGGCCCGCGGTTCAGCGCCTCGCACAGATCCTCGTAGGTGAGCAGATCCCCGGGCTGCATGTTCCGGTCGCGGATCAGGTCGAGGACGATCCGCCGTTCCGAGCGGCCGTCTGGGCTGCGGGTTGTGAACGCCATCAGCTGACGTCCACAACCTTGGCGTCGAAACGGCCGAACCCGCCCGACCGGAAGTCCCCGAGCCCTTCGATCAGCCCGGCGAGGCGGGCGATGTCCACGAGCGCGTCGAAGTCGAGCACGTTGGTCAGCAGCAGCCCCGGCACGGTCAGGGACCACCTCTTGAACTGGGGGCGAATCCGCATCGTCCGTGACTTCGCGATTCCCACCGCCGCGCGGTGGGAGAACGCGGGGTCCCCATACAGGGCGTCGATGTCCGAAGGGCCGGGGTACTCCAGCGGCACTTCGATGTCCTCGAAAGACAGCGCGCGCCGGACGGCGGTGCCGAGGCGGTTCACCTTCGCTGCCTCTTCGAGCGCCCGGCGGATGTTGAACGTCGGGAATTTGACTTCCTCCCCCGCCTAAAGGCGGGGGATTCCCGCCCTCACGGGCTGGGCTTCCTGCTTCACAGCCGACCGCACCCGGGAGGACCCGGATGTCTCACGTCAGCTCCACAGGCCGACACCGCTCGACCAGCGGCCAGGATGTTCTTGGCGGCGTTTATGTCCCGGTCGTGCCGGGTGCCGCAGGACGGGCACGTC
>JADGHX010000076.1 GCA_019683695.1 Steroidobacteraceae bacterium | reverse complement strand
GGCCTCGTCATGGCCACCGCGTTCATCGTGCAATACATGGTGGGTGGCACTCTCTGGGTGGAGTCCCACATGCGCATTCATCCGCAGTACTGGATGGGTGCCGGCCTGCTCGCTGCGGGTCTCGCCGGCGCGTGCGGGTGGCTCGCGTCCGCAAACTTTCTCACGAGCCTGGAATGGCACAGCCACGTGCCGCTGCTCGGTGAGGTGCACCTCTCGAGCACGCTGCTGTTCGATCTGGGTGTGTACCTGCTCGTGATCGGTGCAACCACGCTCATGCTCGTGGCCATCGCGCACCAGTCGCTGCGCAGCCATCGCATGCCGGTGGCGGAAGACGCATTTGCGCGAGTGCGACGCGCGCCGCCAGAGCAAACAGAATCCGGAGTCACCCTCTGATGGAACTGGTCTTCGCCCTCGCCATCGGCGTGCTCACAGCCTCGGGAACGTGGCTGCTGCTGCGTCCGCGCACGTTTCAGGTGATCATGGGCCTGTCGCTGCTCGCCTACGCGGTCAACCTGTTCATCTTCGGCATGGGGCGGCTTCTCATCGACCGGCCACCGACGATCCGGGATGACGGCGCGCTCGATCCCGCGCTGTATGCCGACCCGGTGCCTCAGTCGCTCGTGCTCACGGCCATCGTGATCGGGTTCGCGACAACCGCCTTGTTCCTGGTGGTGCTGCTCGCCTCGCGCGGCCTCACCGGCACGGACCACGTTGATGGCCAGGAGCGCGACACGTGAGCTTCTGGCTGCGGCATCTGCCGTCGTTACCCATCGTCGTGCCGCTGATCGCGGGCGCGACGATGATCTTCTTTGCCGAGCAGCGGCGCCGCCCGCGCATCGTGCTCGCGCTGACCTCCATCACGTTGCAGCTCGTCGCCGCCGTCACACTGCTCTATCTCACGACGGATCGCGTGCCGGACATCTGGCCCGAAGGCATCGGCGCCTACACCATTGGCGGCTGGGCCGCGCCCTTCGGCATCGTGCTGGTGGTGGACCGGCTCTCCGCGCTGATGATCACGCTGAACGCGCTGCTCGCGTTGCCGGTGATCGTGTACTCCTTCGCGCGATGGGATCGCGTCGGCGTGCACTACCACGCGCTGTTGCAGTTCCTGCTCGTGGGCCTCAACGGCGCGTTTCTCACGGGCGATCTGTTCAACCTGTTCGTGTTCTTCGAGATTCTGCTCGCGGCATCGTATGCGCTGCTGCTCCACGGCGGAGGCACGCAACGGGTCAAGTCGGCACTGCACTTCATCGTGGTGAATCTCGCCGCCTCGTTCACGTTCCTCATCGGTGTGGCGATGATCTATGGCGTGGTCGGCACGCTCAATCTGGCGGACATCGCCGCTCGCTGGCCGGGGCTGTCGAACGATGACCGCGGTATCGCGGAGGCCGGCGTCACGATTCTCGGCATCGCGTTCCTCGTGAAGGCCGGCAGCTGGCCGCTCAACTTCTGGCTGCCGGCGGCCTATTCCGCGGCCGGCGCGCCTGTCGCCGCGGTGTTCTCCATCGCCACCAAGGTCGGCGTGTACGCCATCCTGCGTGTCGCCTCGCTGCTCGACGAACCGATAGCGCCATTCGGGGGCTCGTGGCTCTTCTATGCTGCGCTTGCGACCATGGCGTTCGGAATCGCCGGCATTCTGGCCGCGCGCCAGCTGCAGCGCCTCGTCGCGTTCAATGTGATCCTCTCCTCCGGCACGCTGCTCGCCGCCATCGGCTTCGGCTCACCCGGAATCCTGGCCCCTGCGCTGCTGTATCTGCTCGCCTCGGTGCTCGCGACCGGCGCGTTCTTCATGCTCACGGGCATGACGGAGCGCATGCGCACCGCGGGGCCCGGCGAGGGCATCTCCGCAACCGAGCCGGCCTCCTACACCGCATTCAGCGTGGGCGAGCCCGACGAGTTCGGGCCGGATGACGAGGTGGGCGTCGCCCTTCCCGCAACGATGGCGTTTCTCGGATTGGCGTTCGTGTCCTGCGCCCTGCTCGTCACGGGCATGCCGCCGCTGGCGGGTTTCATCGCAAAGCTCGGCCTCGTCTCGGCAATCGTCGATTCCCTCACTCCGGATGCGGATAACGCGCCTGCGTGGCTTCTCGTCGCAGCGCTGCTCGCTGGCGGTTTCGCAGGCCTCATCGCTCTGAGTCGCATCGGCATGCGCCTGTTCTGGAGTGTCACGGGGCGCACCATTCCGCGGCTGAGCGTCATCGAAGCGGGGCCGGTCACCTTCCTCGTCCTGCTCTGTATCGCGCTCACTGTGGGCGCCGGGCCGACGATGACGTATCTCGATTCCGCCGCGCGCACGCTGCATCAGCCGCAGACGTACATCCGCGCCGTGCTTCCGGATGCGGCGGCGGGAGTTCACGACCCGGAGACTGCCCCATGAGACGCCCGCCGATCCTGCTCATCAGCGGTCTCGTGCTGATGTGGCTGCTGCTCAACAACACACTCTCACCGGGGCAGGTGCTGCTCGGCATCGTCGTTTCAGCGGGCATGGTGCTGTATTTCCGCCCGGTGCGCCCGTTGCAGCCCCGCGTGCATCGGCCGCTGGCCGCCGTGAAGCTGATCGGCCGCGTCATCGTGGACGTCATCCGGTCGAACATCGCGGTCGCGCGCATCGTCCTGGGGCTGGTGCGCGAACGCCAGGTGCGATCCGGATTCCTGCACATCCCGCTGGACCTGCGGGATCCTCATGGGCTCGCGGCTCTCGCGTGCATCATCACCTCCACGCCAGGCACGGTATGGGTCGATCTCACGCGGGATGGCAGCACGCTCACGCTGCACGTGCTGGATCTCCACGACGAGCGCGCCTGGATCCGCACGATCAAGGAGCGCTACGAGCGGCCGCTGATGGAGATCTTCGAATGACCGACTTTCTCGATTTCGCCGTGAACTTCGCGCAGCTGTGCTTTGCGCTCGCCATGACGTGCGCGGCCATCCGCCTGCTGCGCGGGCCGGCCGCGCAGGATCGCGTGCTGGCGCTCGACACCTTCTACATCAACGGCATGCTCACGCTGCTCATGCTCGGCATCCGTTCGAGCACGACCGTGTATTTCGACATGGCGCTGCTGATCGCGCTCTTCGGCTTCGTGGGCTCGATCGCGCTTGCGAAGTTTCTGCTGCGCGGGGAGGTGATCGAGCCATGACAATCGCAGACCTGCCCTGGTGGATCACGCTTCCGGCCGGCCTGCTGCTGATCGTGGGCGCCCTGCTCACCCTCGTCGGCTCGATCGGCATGCTGCGCCTGTCGCATTTCTATGCGCGGATGCATCCGCCCTCGATGGGCAACACGCTCGGAACGGGCTGCGTGCTCCTGGCCTCGATGCTCATTTCCTCCGGGCTCGCCAGCCGGCCCGTGATACACGAGATTCTCATCACGGTATTCATTGTCACCACCTCGCCCATGACGGCCATGCTGCTGATGCGCGCTGCCGTGCACCGCTCGGGCGCTCGCGCCCAGCGGCAGCTGGTCATGCGGCAGGACTGAGCGCAGGGAGCGGGTCCCCAGGACAGCGAGGCATTGGAATTCGCACATGACCGCCGCCCCGCCGCCTGTCTTCCGCCTCGAGAACCTGCGCAAGACGTACGGAGAAGGTGAAGCGGCGGTGCACGCCCTGCGCGGCGTGAATCTCACGGTCGAGGAAGGCGAGCTGCTCGTGCTGCTCGGCCCCTCGGGCTCGGGCAAATCCACGCTGCTGAACATTCTCGGCGGGCTGGATCGCCCGACGGCCGGGCACACCTACTTCCGCGATCTGGATCTGGCCACCGCGCCGGATGCCGAGGTCACGCGCTACCGCCGGCTCAACGTCGGCTTCGTGTTCCAGTTCTACAACCTGATTGCGAGCCTCACGGCGGCGGAGAACGTCGAGCTCGTGACGGAAATTGCCGAGAACCCCATGCCCGCGCGGGAAGCGCTGGCGCTGGTCGGGCTCGCGGCGCGCACGCATCACTTCCCCGCGCAGCTCTCCGGTGGCGAGCAGCAGCGCGTCGCCATCGCACGTGCCATCGCCAAGCGCCCCACCGTGCTCCTGTGCGACGAGCCCACCGGCGCGCTCGACGTGGCCACCGGCGTGCACGTGCTGAAAGCCATCGTCACGGCGAATGAGCGGCTGCGCACGACCACTCTCGTGATCACACACAATGCGGACATTGCGCGCATCGGAGATCGCGTCGTGCGTTTTGCGGACGGAACCATCCGCTCGGTCGAGAAGAACCCCCAGCGCATCTCACCCGACGAGTTGCGGTGGTGATGCGCCTGAGCCCCCTCGATCGCAAGTTGCTGCGCGACCTGAAACGGTTGCGCACGCAAGCCGTTGCCGTGGCCGGCGTGCTCGCGTGCGGCGTGGCGTTGTTTGTGATGGCGACGGGAATGTACGACTCGCTCGAGCGCGCGCGAGACGCGTACTACGATTCGGCGCGCATGGCGGACCTCGCCGTTTCCGTCGTGCGCGCGCCCGACCCTGTGGCGGAAGAGCTCGCGCTGCTGCCCGGCGTGAATGCGCTCGAAGCGCGCGTCTCCGGCATCGGTCTGCTGGATCTCGCTGGCAAGTCCGACCCCGTATCGGCGCGACTCGTGTCCCTGCCGCCCGATCGCCGGCCGCGTGTGAACGACGTGCTCCTTCGCGAAGGCCGCTGGCCGAATCCGGCGCGCGACAACGAAGTGCTCATCAACGAGGCGTTCGCGGAAGCCAACGCGCTCGCGCCCGGCATGCAGCTGCGAGCGCTCATCTACGGGCGGTATCGCGTGCTCGAGATCACCGGGATCGCGAGCAGCCCGGAGTTCATCTCCGCGGTGGCGCCCGGTGCCCTGCTGCCCGAGCCGGAGCGCTTCGGCGTCATCTGGATGGGCCGCGAGGCGCTCGGCCGCGCGTTCGACGTGGACGGCGCGTTCAACGACGTGGTGCTGCGCCTTGCGCCCGGCGCGAATGCGCGCGACACCATCGCCGCCATCGACGCGCGGCTTGCGCGATATGGCGGTCGCGGCGCGTACGGGCGCGATCGCATGCTGTCCGCGCAGTTCCTGGCGGACGAGCTGGCCTCGCTCCGGACGATGGCGGCGATCCTGCCGCCCATTTTCATGCTGGTGGCCGTGTTCCTGCTGAACGTGTCCCTGTCCCGGCTCGTGGCGACGGAGCGCTCGAACATCGGCCTGCTCAAGTCCTTCGGCTACAGCAATGCGGCCGTCGCCTTTCATTACGGGAAATTCGCTCTCGCCTTCGGCCTGCTGGGGGCCGCGGTCGGCGTGGTGACCGGGCGTCTGATCGGCAACTACATGGCGATACTCTACGCGAAGGTGTATCGGATTCCGGCGCTGCAGTTCGATGCGGAGCTGCACATCTATGTGTGGGCGGTGGTCGTGGCGCTCGTCGCCGCCGTGCTCGGCGCGGCGCAGGCCGTGCGTCGCGCCACCCAGCTTCCCCCCGCCGCCGCGCTGGCGCCACCTGCGCCCACGAGCTTCGGGCGCCTGGGCGCCACGGTGGAGCGCGCCGCGCGGAACCTGGATGGCAAGACGCGCATGGTCGTGCGCCGTATTGCACGCTTCCCGCGCCGTGCGGCCACCACCGTGACCGGCATCGCGCTCGGGCTTGCGCTGCTCATCACGTCCCAGCATTTCCCGCTTTCGATGAATCACATCGTGGATGTGACCTTCGGTGTCGCGCAGCGCATGGATGCCACCCTCACCTTCGCCGAAACGGCAGACGATCAGATTCTCACCGAGGTGGCGCGCCTTCCCGGTGTCTTTTCCGTGGAGCCAATGCGTGCAGCCGAGGTGATCTTCACCGCCGGCAGCCGCCAGCGCCGCGACACTCTCATGGGCCTGCCCGAAAATGCGTACCTGTTCCGGGTGCTGGATCAGAAGATGATGCCGGTGGCCATGCGCGGGGATGGCGTCACGCTCTCCTATAATCTCGCGCAGAAGCTCGGGGTGACGGTCGGCGACACGGTGCACATGCAGGCAACGGAAGGGCAACGCGCAAGCGCGGACCTGCTCGTGATCGCTGTTGTGAAGCCCTATCTCGCCGGCGCGGCGTACATGGAGCTGAACGCCCTCGGGCGCACGCTCCGCGAGCCCGGGCGAGTCAACGCCGCCTATGTCCTTTTTGATTCCGCCCGGCGCGAGGCGCTCGACCGCCGCATCAAGGAGCTGCCGATGATCTCGGGCGTCTCGTTCCTCGACAGTGCGTCCGCCTCGATGCGCAAGCTGCTGAGCCAGGGCAGCGGGTTCTTTTCCTACATGTTCATTGTCTTCTCCTGTCTGATGGCCGGCGGCGTGGCGTTCTCCGCGGCCCGCGTCACGTTCGCCGAACAGGAGCGGGATCTGGCCACCTTGCGCGTTCTGGGGTTCGGGCGGCGCGAGGTGTCTTACGTGTTGCTCGCCGAAATCGGCGCGCTGCTGATCATCGCACTCCCGCTCGGCGCCGTGCTCGGCGCTGCGCTCTCGCGATGGCTGATGACCCAGTTCCAGACCGATCTCTTCACTTTTCCCTTCATCACCGATTCGGCGGCCTATGGCAAATCGGCCTTGTTCGTCGTGCTTGCCGTGGTGGGCGCGGCGCTCGCGGTGAGGCGCGGCGTGGACCGGCTGGACATGGTGGGCGTGCTCAAGTCGAGGGACTGAATGACAGACGAGGACCTGCGGCGCCGCTCGCGCCGCGTGCGCATCTTCTGGGCCGCGGCGGCGGTGATCACGGTGCTCGCGATCGCCACCGCGATGCTGCCCGATGCCGTGGAGGTGGATCTCGCGCGCGTGGATCGCGGGGACGTGCGCGTGGAAGTGGTGGACGAAGGGCGCACGCGCATGCACGACGTGTACATCATCAGCGCACCGGTCACCGGGCGCGTGCTGCGGGTGGAGGTGGAGCCGGGCGACGAGGTCGCGGCGAACGCCGTCGTGGCCAGAATGGCCCCCGCTGCAGCGGGCTTCCTCGACACGCGCAGCTACTTCCAGGCGCAAGCCGCTGTCACGGCCGCGGAAGCCCAGTTGCGCTCGGCGGCCGCCGATCTTGCGCTCGCCGAGCAGGACCATCGGCGCAACGTGGAGCTCGCCGAGGCCAATCTGATCTCGCGCGCGACGATGGATCAGAGCGATGCGCAGCTTCACGCGGCCCGCGCCGCGCGCGACGCCGCGAAAGCCGAGCTCGCCCGCGCGCGCAGCGCGCTCGTGGAAGCCGGCAAGACGAGCAGCGGCCTCGTGCCCGTGACGAGCCCTGTCGATGGTCGCGTGCTTCGCGTGCCGCAGGAAAGCGAGGCGGTGATTACGGCCGGCACGCCCATCGTCGAGATAGGCGATCCGCGGCACGTTGAAGTCGTCGCCGAGTTCCTCTCGCAGGATGCCGTGCGCATGAAGCCCGGCGCGCCGGCGCGCATCGAGAACTGGGGCGGGCCGCCCCTGCCCGCCGTGGTGGACCGCGTGGAGCCCGTCGCGCGCACGAAGATCTCCGCACTCGGTGTGGAGGAACAGCGCACGAACGTGATCCTGCAGTTCACGGATGGCACGAAGGACATACCCGTTGCTCACGATTTTCGTGTCGACGCGCGCGTGGTCATCAGCGAAGCGCAGAACGCTCTGCGGGCGCCGCTTGGCGCGCTCTTCCGGCAAGGGGACGGCTGGGCCGTGTACAAGGTGGTGGATGGGCGCGCGGCGCTCACGCCGGTGGACGCGGGGGAAGCGGACAGCCGTTATCGCGTGATCATCTCCGGGCTGCAGGAAGGCGACGAGGTGATCGTGTTTCCGGGCAGCGCGGTGTCGGACGGGGTACGGGTCAAGGCCCGCGCCAGCACATGACGACGCGGCCCCGCAGTCAGGGGACCGCGCGTTCGCCCGCGAGCGACGTGGCCGGCTTGCGCACCTGACTGATCGTCGGCCCGGGTTCGTCGGCTCCGTCGTTGTCGGGCGCATCGGCGGTCCGTGGAGCGGGCTCGCCCAGCATCTCCAGCAAGCTCCGGGTCACGATGCGTGCGCCCTTCTCGCTCACATGAGTGGCATCCGCGAAGTAGGTGTGTTCCCAGTCTTCGTACCGATCGTTGAAGTCGACATACGTCACGCCCGGCGGCTGCGCCTCCTCGTGAAACTTCGCGAGAAATGAGGCATCCAGGCGGTCGTGAAGCTCGGGTGCGATCGGGGCGGTGTAGAGCAGCACCGGAATGCCGCGTTCATGACACGCTTCCGCAATGTTCCCGATCGTTTCCCGAAAGCCGGCCGAGACGCTCGCTGTGAACGGCACGTACTCGCGATAGCGCATCTCGATGGAGCGGCGGAACGTGTCGGCGTCCGGTACGACGCGGGTTTTCGGTTCCTCATCGCGTGCCGCGGCGAGCTCAACCCGAGCGCACTCCGAACCGAGCAGGCATTTCGCGTCTTCTCGCAGCAGCGTCAGGGCCATTCCCCGACCGCGCACCATGGGCAGGCTCCACAACCAGCGGTACCACGGAAGCTCCGTCCAGTAGCGCATGTACATCGATGCATCCGAGTTGACGGGATTGGCTTCGTTGTAACCCACACCAACGATGACGCGCGCCACCCGGTGCTCCGGCTTCAGGTGCTGGATGATGCGCGCGGCATCCTGCAGCGGCATGCCGCTGACCGTGATTTTGATGAACCGGCAATCGGTCTCGAGCCCGAACGAACGGTTCACATACGAGTTGCCGATGACGAGCGTGCGGCCCGCAGGGGCTTCCGGACAAGGCGTGGTGCTCGCGGATCTCAGCTTCGCGTAGAGCGCGTCGATGCGGCCCGCCTTGCCGCGATACAGCGGATGAGACGCGACGTACACGTTCACGGCGGCGATGAACAGCACGGTGAGAATGCCGTATGTCGCGAGCGAGGCCCGTTTCGCAGTGTCCATGTGTGTTCAGAACTGGAAGTAGATGAAAGCGCCCGAATCGGAAGGCGGCATCAGTAGGAAGCACCCCAGCAGCAGCCAGGAATACGCCCATCGCACGGGAAGCGGGGCCGTGCGCATCGCATGGTCCACGCCCTTGCCTCTTGCGACCCACTCCGTAAGGAACACCATCGTGATGAGGAGCGCGGCCGCCGCAAGCTCCGAGTTGCTCATCGCCACAGGCGCCCAGAACTCCGACCCCGCAAGCGAGCTCGCCCACGCGGAGGGCGATACGATCCTGATCAGCATCGACAGGGCGCCATCGAGCGTCGGTGCCCGGAAGAACAGCCACGCGAGATTCACGAACACGAACGTGGTGGCCCAGCCGGCAACGGTTCGCAGCGCCGGATGGCGCTGGCCCACCGTACCGGGCGGCTTCGAGAACGGATCGAGCAGATAGCCGATGCCGTGCAGCAGCCCCCAGATCAGGAAGGTGTATGCCGCGCCATGCCAGAGCCCGCTCACCGCGAACACGATCAGAACATTGCGCTTTGTCAGAAGCGGCGAACCCTTCGACCCGCCGAGCGGAATGAACACGTAATCGCGGAACCACGTGGAGAGCGAGATGTGCCAGCGTCTCCAGAAATCGCGCAGCGAGCTTGCGAAGTACGGCATATCGAAGTTCACCATCAGCTCCACGCCGAGGAGCTTTGCCGTGCCGCGTGCGATGTCCGAGTAGCCCGAGAAATCGCAGTAGATCTGCACGGCAAAGAACAGAACGGCGGTCACGCACGTGGCAGGGGAAAACGCATCCGGCGAATCGAAAACAGCGTCCACGTACGGGGCGATGCGGTCTGCCACCAGCATCTTCTTGATGAGCCCCCAGAGAATGAGCCACGCGCCATCGGTCGCCTGCCGGGCGTTGAAGGACACCGGCCCCTCGATCTGCGGCAGGAGGCGGCTGGACCGCTCGATGGGACCCGCGACGAGCTGGGGAAAGAACGCGACGTAGGCCGCGAAGTTGAGGAGGCTCGCGCCGGGTTTCGTCTGCCCGCGATACACATCGATCGTGTAACTCAGGGACTGGAACGTATAAAAACTGATGCCGACTGGCAGGACGATGTTCAGCGTGGGCCGATGCGCCTCGATGCCGAAGGCCCCCAGGAAGTCCACAAACGAGTCCACGAAGAACCCGCAGTACTTGAAGGTGGCGAGAATGCCGACGTTGCTGATGACAGACAGGGCGAGCAGCCGCTTGCGTCGGCGCGTGTCGTCTGCCGGCGCGGCGTGGACGGCGCGGCCGATGTAGAAATCCATGGCCGTGGTGAACATGAGCAGCGAGAGGAAGCGCCAGTCCCACGAACCGTAGAAGTAATAGCTCGCCACCAGGACCCACGCGTTGCGCAGGCGGATGTTCTTGTGGATCAGCCAGTAGATGGGAAAGAACGCCGCGAAGAAAAACAGGAACGCGGCCGAATTGAAGATCATCGCGCTGTGTCCTTCTTGGAGTCCCGGTGAGCCCGGGCGCGCACTGAAACCACCCCCGTCAAAATCGTGGACGCGGAAGCAGAAAGCGTTCCCGTGGTGCACGCAGGCGGCGTCGCTGATTTGCGCCACTGTTCAAACTTTCGGTGCCACACTGCACGCACCGCATTCGGCGCGCTCGTTGGCGTACGCGAATCACTCGGTGGCTGTCGGAAAGACAAGATGTGGCGCAGCGGTTTCTGGCGACTATCCGCGCTCGCCGTGGCGCCTGCGGCGCGTGGCGCGATTGATGGTGTCTATGGAGTTCATGGAAACGCCCGATTGCGCCACAAATGAGAACGACTATCATCTGGCCATGCTCAAGACGCTGACATTTACCGCCATGCACATCACCATCGCGTTCACGATCGTGTACGTGATGACGGGGAGCGTGATGGTGGGAGGCGCTGTGGCCCTGATAGAGCCCCTGTGCAATTCGGTGGGCTATTTCCTGCACGAACGGCTCTGGGAGCGCATCCGGCGCCGGCGCGCACGGAACGAGCACCCGACGCCGCCCTTCACTCCGGCTGCCGTGTGAGCGCGCGAGCCGTGATCGTTCATCTCATCGACGGCACGTACGAGCTGTTCCGTCACTTCTACGGGCTGCGCCGGTTCAACAAGGGGCAGGACAAGCCCTTTGGCGCGGTGAACGGTGTGCTGCACACGGTGCTCGAGATGATCGAGCAGGGGGCGACGCACCTCGGTGTCGCCACGGATCACGTCATCGAGTCGTTCCGCAACGAGCTGTGGCCCGGGTACAAGACCGGCGCGGGGGTCGACCCTGCCCTGCTCGCACAGTTCCGGCCCTTGGAGGAAGCACTCGGCGCGCTGGGCATTGCGGTGTGGCCGATGGTCGATCTCGAAGCGGATGACGCGCTCGCCACCGCGGCGCGCATTGCCGCGGATGATGCACGCGTGGAAAAGGTTTGCATCTGGACGCCCGACAAGGACCTCGCCCAGTGTGTCCGGGATGATCGCGTCGTCCAGATGGACCGGCGAGCCAAGAAGATTCGCAACGCCGCCGCCGTTCGCGAGAAGTTCGGCGTGGAACCCGCACGAATTCCGGACTATCTCGCACTCGTCGGCGATTCCGCGGACGGCTATCCCGGCCTGCCCGGCATCGGCCCGGCCGGCGCCGCGCGCCTGGTCAACCGCTACGGCCCGATCGAGGCGTTTCCCGAAGCCGTCTTGCACGGCGAGAAGCGGCAGCTGGCGCTGCTCTTCAAAGATCTCGCGACCTTGCGAACGAACGCACCGCAGGTGGGAAACGTCGACTCCCTGATGTGGCGCGGAATGCCCGACTCCTTCCCGACCTACGCAACCAAGCTGCAGAACGCGCGCGTCATAGCACGCGCACAAGCGGCAAGCGCGCGGATACTTTCATAACCATCGAGCGGTGCTGTTCAGCGCGGCACGTCCCGCTCGCTTTAGCTCGTCCTCACGCGCAACACGTCTTCGCGAACGAAGCCGCATTACCGCACGTGGCACGAGGCGAGCGGACGCGTGAGGGTGTGACGGGAGCTTCCGTCGCGCCGGCACACAGCCGCCCGCGCGTTTCGTATTCGAAGCCTCGGAGTAACCCGGACGACCACTCCCCCACTCAGACGAGCACCGGGCGGCGGCCATCTACTGCATCACCCGATTCCGCGCGCCGGTTGCGAGCGGCACACCCTCGCGCGGCCGATCGCCGCCATACCGAAGCCCCGCGTCTTCGCGCGAGTCGCGCGTCAGTGTGGACGGCTGGCGGCGGCTTCGGCGCCGCCCTCGGGCTGAATGCGGGCCTGCGGATTGACGATGTCCTTGGCGATGGAGCTGAGCCGCTCGTCCATTCCCTTGTCGCGGTCTGCGTATTCCGCGAGACGCGCCGCGTCCTCTACCCGACCGAGAGTGTTCGCATAAGTGGCCACCGTTCCGTAGCCGGCGATCTTGTAGTGAAGCAGGCGCTGGAGTGACGAAATGAGCGCCGCCGTGCGCACGCCCGACGCCGAAACCTGCGTCATCTTGCGAGTCTCGCGCAACAGCGCCTGCATCCCCTGGTCCGGATGTGCGCGCGGATTGGCGCCGGTGCTGGAGAGGATGCGCTCCAGATCCTCGCGTCGGGACCTCACTTCCGTGCCATAGCCGCGCAACTCGCGCTCGAGCTCCTCGTTCTGCATCGATGCGCCCAGGCTCTCGAGCAGCGTGCAGAGCTGCGACTCGGCGCTATGCAGCTCCTGCAACTCCGCGGTGTACAGCCCTTCCATGCTGTTGATGCCTTTCGCCCCGCTGCCCATGAGCCCGAGCCCTCCATCGCCCATGCGCGAGGTCACGCCGCTCAACCCCGAGCGCATGCGCGACCATTGATCCTGCAGGCCCTCTTTCAGCGGAGCTTCACCAGTGAGTGCCGCCTTCATCCCACAGTGCCCCGCTGCGCCCCGGGACAGGAGCGACAATCCGGCGATACTGGTGAGGGCACGTCGCGTGCCACTGCCGCGCGCGAAGCTCGCTAGCGTGAGCCCCAGCCCGGCGATGATCGAGAACCACCGTTCAGCAGGTCCGAGATTTCCAGTCTGGCGCAGCATGGTCGCACTCCCCTCGTAATGAGGGGTGTTAAACACGCATCGCCAGTCGGAGTTCCGGGCTTACTCGTTGGCCAGCCTGGCACGCACGTCCGCGCGTTCCTCGTTTGCCGCCGCGCGCAGAAAGCGCTGCTCCAGATCCTGGGGTGAGAGCGGCCTCGAGAGCAGAAAGCCCTGCACCTCGTGACAACCGCGAGCGCGCAGCCACTCCAGCTGCCCGGGGCGCTCGACACCTTCTGCCGTCACCACGAGGCTCAGGGTTTCACCGATGGAGAGAATCGCGTTCGCGATGGCCGCATCCGCCGGAGAGCGATCCACGTTGTGCACGAAGGCCTTGTCGATCTTGATGCGGTCGGGCGGGAAGCGCGTGATGTAGGCGAGCGAGGAATAGCCCGTTCCGAAATCATCGAGCGCGATGCGGCAGCCGAGCTGCCGGAATCTTTCGAGCGCCGCGCGCACGACACCCGAATCCTTCACCAGCAGGGTCTCGGTAATCTCGATCTCGATGAGCGAGGCGGGAACACCGGCCGCCGCCGCTTCCATTTCGAGAACGCGCGCGGGGTCGCCGTGCAGCAGCTCCTTGCCCGAGACGTTGATCGCCACCGGGATGCGATAGCCGCGATCCAGCCACTCGCGCAGCTGACGGCACGCGGCCCGCACGACCCACCCGCCCATGTCCAGAATGAGGCCGCTGTCCTCGGCGATCTCGACGAAGCGGTTCGGCGAGATCTCGCCGTACTCCGCGTCACACCACCGCAGCAGCGCCTCCACACCCGCGATGCGGTTGTCGCTCAGCCGGAACTTGGGCTGATAGACGAGGCGAAGGAGGTCATCCTGCACGGCCCGCCTCAGCCGCGCTTCGAGATCGAGCCAGTTGCGCAGCCGACTGCTCATGGCAGGTGTATAGACCGCGACGGATGACGTGCCGCTCGCCTTGGCCTGATACATTGCCGTGTCCGCGTGCTTGAGCACCGTGGCCACGTCGCGTCCGTCGTCCGGGAACACGGCCACGCCGATGCTCGGCGCCGAGTAGAACTCCAGCCCGTCGTACTGAATCGGCTCGCGGAAGGCCGCGCAGCAGGCGTTGGCCAACTGCACCGCCACCTCGCGCGCGGCAGCAGCGCGCACGAGAAGCACGAACTCATCGCCGCCGAAGCGCGCCAGCAGCAGGTGCCGATGCTGCTCACGAAACCCCGCCAGCGCGTTCGTGAGCTTCGTGGCAACGGTGCGCAGCACCGTGTCGCCCACCGAATGGCCGAACGTGTCGTTCACGCGCTTGAAGCTGTTCAGGTCCATATAGATGAGTGCGACGGACTCGTGCGATTCCGCCGCCTCGACGAGCATTTGCTCGGCGGTTTCCAGGCAGCGCTGCCGGTTCGGCAACCCGGTGAGCGCATCGAAGTACGCGAGTCGCTCGATGTGCTCGGCGGCCGCCGCATTGCGCAGGATGTACGCGAGCCGCCGCGGCAACAGCGCCCAGTTCACCGGCTTCGACACGAAGTCCGTCGCGCCGGCCTCGAACGCAAGCCGGATCGCGGTGGCATCCTCATGCCCGGTCACCATCACGATCGGCACCGTGCGAAAGCGCGGATCGGCCCGCAGCCGGCGGCACACTGCGTACCCGTCGAGACCGGGCATGTCCACGTCCAGCAGCACGATGGCCACCTCACGCGACAACGCGGCATCGAGCGCCTCGACGCCGTTATCGAAGGTGAGCGATTCGAGGCCGCACTCCGCCGCCGCTTCGGCCAGCAGCAGGCGGCCGAGATCCTCATCGTCGGCGATGATGGCCACGGGTGCAGGGGGGCCGTTTGCGCTCACGCGCTGGCTTTCAGGCGAAGACACATCAGCTCCTCGATCAATGCGGGATGCGCGGCCTGCAGGGCCTCGTTCAGCTCTTTTGCCCGGGCCGCATCGGCCGTCTTGCAGGCCTGCCCCAGCTCACGCACCTGACTGGCAAAGGCGAGCGCACCGACGTTTGCGGCGCTGCTCATGAGCTTGTGGCAGACCGCGCGGGCCGCTTCGAAATCGCCGCTCTCGATCGCGCTCTGCAGACGCGCCAGGGATTCTGATGAGCTGCTCTGGAACAGATCCACGAGCCTCGAAAACAGGTCTGCCTGACCGCCGCTGCGGAGCTTGCGCAAACCGGCCACCGCAGCAGGATCCACGGCGGAGAGCGCACTTTGTGATACATCGCGCTCCGCGGGCTCAGGTGAATCCGTCTTGAGCACGGGTGCAACTGCTGCGGGCTTGCGTGTGATCCAGCGACGCAGCATCTGCGCGCACTGCTCGAGCGTGTACGGCTTCGTGAGCAGATCATCCATGCCGGCCTTCAGGCAGGTCTCTCGATAGCCCACGGCGTCGTGCGCCGTGAGCGCCACGATCGGCACTCGCTGGCCGGTGTCCCGCTGCCGGATCAGCGCCGTGGTCGCGAAACCATCGAGCGAGGGCATGCTGAGATCCATGAGAATGAGGTCGAAGCGTTCGGCGGCCACGCGCGCAACGGCCTCCATGCCGTCCTTCACCCACACGCAGGTGCAGCCGAGCTCGCTCAGGTAGCCCTGAGCCACCTCGGCGTTCACCGGCTCGTCCTCTACCAGCAGCACATGGCCGCCCACGGCAGGGGTCTCGGGCACCGCCTGCAATGGCAGGTCCGTTCTGCTGGCATTCACGCCGAGCGCGGCGCAAAGCGCTTCACGCAAGGCTGCACGATGAACAGGCTTGTACACGATGCGCTGCGCCCCGAGGCTCTGCTCGAGTCTCAACGCTGACGCCTCTGCACTCGTGGCCAGCGCAATGAATGCAGCACGCCGGTCACGAGCAACATCAGAGTGCCGTCTCAGGAAGTCCGCATGACTTGCCGCATCCACGAGAACGACATCGGCGTGGGCGGTCGCGCCGTCCTCTTCGCCGGGCACGACAGCAAGGCCGAGCGCGGAAACATGGCGTGCCAGGGATTCCGCGAACGAGGGCCGGCGCGTGAGGATCTGCACGCGCGCCGCAGGCAGCGCCGGTGCCGCTGCGGCAGGCTCCGAGGCCACGCGCAGCGGCACGCGAAGGGTGAACGTCGAGCCCACTTGCGGCCGGCTCTCCACGCCGATGCTGCCGCCCATCAGCTCGGCGAGCTCGTGGCAGATGGCAAGGCCCAGGCCACTGCCCCCGAAGCGGCGCGTCGTCGACTCATCCGCCTGCGTGAACGGCTCGAAGATCCGCTCGATCGTCGCAGCATCCATGCCGATGCCCGTGTCGGCCACGGACAGGCGCAGCACCGCGTATTCCCCCTCCTCCGCTGGATCGATATCCGCGCGGACGACGATCTCGCCGCGCGCGGTGAACTTCACGGCATTGCCCACGAGGTTCATCACGATCTGCCGGATGCGCAGCGGATCGCCGAGCAGGCGCACGTCCTCCCGCGCCGGCGGGGATACGATGAGCTCGATGCCCTTGTTCTCCGCAGCACCCGCAAAGAGGCTCGTGCATTCCTCGAGGATGTCCACGAGGTCGAGCGGCAGCCGCTCCAGCTCCACCTTGCCGGCCTGGATCTTCGAAAGATCCAGCAGGTCGTTCACGATCTGCAGCAGCACCTGCGCGGAAGAACGGATCGTCTGCGTAAGGCGGGACTGCGTCGGAGACAGCTTCGTGCGCGCGAGCAGCTCCGTCATGCCGACCACGCCGTTCATCGGCGTGCGCAGCTCGTGGCTCATGCGATCGAGGAAGTTGCTCTTCGCCCGCGCCGCCTCCTCCAGCTGGCGATTGCTCTCCACCAGCTCCCGCGTGCGCAGCTGCACTTCCGCTTCGAGGCGCTCGCGGGCGCGCACCATCTCCTGGAACTTCGCGCGCTGCAGATGCACGCGCCACGCAATGAGCGCGAGCACAACAAGCGCATAGAGCACATACGCGCCGGGTGAGCGCCAGGGCGCAGGCGCCTTGTGGACGTGCAAACGAAGCGGCGTGGGCGTCCACACAGAATCTGAATTCGCTGCGCGCACCTCGAGGATGTGATCGCCCGCATCGAGGTTCGTGAGCGTGATGCGCCGTTGCGTGCCGACTTCGATCCACCGATCCGTCAGCCCCGCCATGCGATATGCCAGCCGGTTGTGCTCCGGCGAGGTGAAATCGAGCACGCCGAAATCCAGCGAGACGATGCTCGCCCGGTGGTCCAGATCGATGCGATCCCGCAGCCAGTACGGCGTGGGCCCCGGCGCGGGCACGCCGAGGATCTCCAGATGCGTGAGCGCAAGGCGCGGCGGATTCCGGTTCTCCGACAGGCGCGCGGGATCGAAGATGTTGAAGCCGCCGGGGCCGCCGAAGCAGAGGCGGCCATCGCGCAGGCGATAGTAGGCGCCGAAGCTGAACTCCTCACCTTGCAGGCCGTGCTCGCGATGATAGGTCTTCACCTGGCCGGTATCGGGATCGAAACGCATCAGCCCCGCGTTGCCGCTCAGCCAGATCCCGCCGGCACTGTCCGGCAGCACGCCGTAGATGGCATCGCTCGTGAGACCCTGTTCGCGCGTGATGGCGCGGAAGCGAATGGAGTCCGGTGAGTCGGACGAGCCCAGCACGAGCGCGAGCCCGCCGCTGTCCGTGCCCACCCAGACCCGGTCTTGCGCATCGACGGCGAGCGCGTACACCGTGTTCGCCGGCAGGCTCGCCGGATTGCGCGGATCGTTGCGGAACACCCTGACCACCGTGCCGTCCGCGCGGGCGAGATTGAGCCCGCCGCCGTCGGTGCCGATCCACAGGTTCCCGCGCGAGTCCTCCGCAATCGAGGTGACGATGGGAGCGCTGATCGCGCCCGGTGCATCGGCACCGTACGGAAGCTGACGGATGAGCCCGGTTGCCGGATCGAGAACATTGGCGCCGCCGCCGTACGTGCCGATCCAGAGCTGGCCGCTGCGGCTTTCGACGATGGTCATGACGCCCGCGGCGCCGAGGCTGCGCGGATGCCCCGGCTGCACGGGCACGGACTCGAGCCGACCGGCCGGCGTGAGCTTCTTCAGCCCGCCGTTCATGGTGCCGATCCAGAGATTGCCGAGGCGATCCAGGCGCAGCGACATGGCGCGCGGATCGCCGAGCACATTGCGGCGCCCGAGCACTTCGTCGATCGACGTGGCGGTGCCCGTGTCCGCATCGAAGCGCACGAGCCCCTCGAGCGATGCGATCCAGACCTCGTTGTCCGGCGCATCCGCAAAGGCGGTGACGGGCGTGTTGCCGAGCCACTTCGGCCGATGTCCGCCGAGCTCCCAGCTGCGCGGATTCCAGCGGCTCACGCCGCCCGCGCGCGTGCCGATCCACAGGAGGCCGGATGCATCCTCGTACAGGGACATGATGAAGGAATCGCGCAGCGACTCCGCATTCCCGGGGTCGTGACGGTAGTGCACGAAGCGCCCCGTCGAGCGGTCGAGCAGGTCCAGTCCCTCGGCCGTGCCGATCCACAGATGTCCGGCGCGATCTTCGAGAATGGCGCGAACGTCGTTGCTGCTGAGTGACGCGTCCTGCCCCCGGATGTGGCGAAAGCGCTCGAGCACATGACCGTCCCGATCCATGCGGATGACGCCGCCATCGAACGTCGTCACCCAGAGCGAGCCACTGCGGTCCGCCAGCACACGCGAGATCTGCTGTGCCTCGCCTGCCCCGGGGTCCGCGTCCGCAGACCACAGGTGCGTGAAGCGTCTGGAGGCCGCATCCCAGCGATACAGTCCGTCCCTCTCCGTGCCCACGAGCACGTTGCCCGCACCGTCGAGCGCGAGCGTGAAGATGCGATCGCTGACCAGCGAGGCCGGATCGTTCGGATCGTGCCGCAGATGCTCGAAGCGCCCCGTCGCCCGGTCGAGAATGCTGATGCCCGCATCGCTCGTGGCCACCCAGAGCCGCCCCTGCGTATCCAGGAGCAGTGCGCGCACGGCGTTGCTCGACAGCGAGGCGGGGTCAGCCGGATCGTGACGGTAGGTCGTGAAGGAGTCGGTGGTTCGGTCCCAGCGGGCGAGCCCCGCGTCCTTCACGGCGATCCACAGATCGTGATCGGCGTCCTCGATGACCTGGTAGATGAAGTTGCCGGGCAACGTGCCGGGCGTGGTGCGCGACTGGGCGTAGCGCACGAGCTGCTGCCCATCGAAGCGCACGAGGCCGTCTTCCGTGGCGAGCCACACGAACCCCTGCGAATCCTGCACGGGCGTTCTCACTGTCGCCTGCGGCAGCCCGTCGGAGGTCGTCAGGTGCTCGAGCGCAAGGGGACGCGCATCGGCCGCCGCCGCGGCGGCGACCGATGGGCCCACCGTGCACAACACGGCAAAACAGAGAATTGAGCGCCAGCTGCCCACGCACATGCTCGTCCGATCAGGGCCGTACAGCCTGGGCGAATCGGATCGGCGGCGCGTTGACCGACGTCGTAGAACCCCTCACGTCGGCACAGGGACGCGCATCACAGTCCTACTCGTTCGGCACCCACGAGGCGATGGACGTGGGCTGCGCGGCGCTCACGCCGGAGTGTGAGCCGTTCCACCACGGCAGCGAGCGGCTCCAGGTATAGCCGCGGCTCCACGTGTAGCCGCGACTCCACGTGTACCCGCGTGACCACGTGTAGCCCCGGCTCCACGTATACCCGCGGCTCCAGGTGTAGCCGTCACTCCACGCGAATCCCTGGCCCCAGTCGTAACCGCGCGACCAGGTGTAGCCCTCGCCTTCGAGCGCCTCACCCCAACGCCGGCCCTCCATGTCCATGATGTAGTAGTGGCCCTGCTCGTCCTGGTTCGCCGGGCCGCCGAAGTGACGCGTGCCCGCGAGGTCCGCATCGATATCGAGACCGTTGTTGGCGCACCCGGTGGCCGAGCTGTTGACCGCCGCAAGCGCATTGACGAGACCCGCACCCTGCTGGAACACGCTGTACGCCAGGTGACCTGAGGGGGTGATCGCCGGCCGTGCGGATCGCATCAGGCGACACTTCACCTCATCCGGCGTGAGCGCCGGGTCCGCCTGCAGCATCAGGGCCACGACACCGGAGGTCACGGCCGCCGCCTGCGACGTGCCGGACATGGTGAACAGCTGCCCGCTCACCATCACCGAGTCCGGATCCAGCGTGGCGAGATAGCTGTTGCTCGGCATGGAGGCCACGATGTGACCGCCAGGCGCGGTGAGCTCCGGCTTCACGAAGCCTTCGAACGTGGGGCCGGTCGAGGAGAACGACGCGAGCCGGTCGTCCTCGCCGTTGTAGGGCGTGTGATTGTCCGTGAGCGCACCCACGGTGATCACGTACGGCACGTTGCCGGGCACGCCGATGGTCATCGGATCCGGCCCTTCGTTGCCGGCCGCGGCCACCACGACGATGCCCGCCCGCCACGCCGCCATCACGGCCTGGTTCAGCGGATCCTGCCAGTAGAACGACTGCGGAGGCGCGCCGAACGACAGGTTCAGGACGCGGATGTTGTAGCGAGCGCGATTCGCGATGATCCAGTCGATGCCGGCGATCACGTCGGCATAGCGCCCGGCGCCGAGATCGTCGAACGCGCGCACGATGACGAGGTTGGCCTTCGGCGCGATGCCGAGATACTCCCCTGCGAGATTCTGCGCGCCGCTGGCGGCAATCGAGGTCACATGCGTGCCGTGGCCGTACGGGTCGCCGGTGACGGCGCGCACGTGGCCATTCGTCACGTCGCGCGTGGCCAGGATGCGCGTGCCGTAGTTCGACGTGAGGTTCTGCCACAGCCCGGTGTCCAGAATGGCGATCGTCACGCCTTTGCCGGTGATGCCCGCACGCTGCAGCGCGTCCGCACCGATCAGCGCCGGATAGTTCGTCTCGTGCAGCAGCGACAGGAGCGAGGAGCCCCGACCGTCCTTCAGAGTGCCGCTGCTCACGGCCTTGACCAGCGGACTCGTGATCGAGCTGACGAGCGGCGTCGTGGTCACCGTCGAGACAAGCGGCAACGCCACGTCCTGCAGCACCGTGCCACCGACGAGCTCGTTTTTCGCCAGCGTTGAATCGACCGGCGCGACGACGTTGTTGACAACGGAGACAACGGTCTTCTGCACGCTCTTGAGCAGATCGAACAAGCCGCTCGTGGCGACCTGGCGATCTTCGTAGACGCGCACGCCGCGCGCCGCACGAAGCTTCTCGACCTGCTGCGGCGTGAGATACGCGGTCACAGCATTGATGACTCCGAGCTCCCGCTGTGCCTTCCCCTGCACGCGCGTGAGGTTCTTGTGCGCATCCCTGACGCTGCCGGCCTGCACGATGTAAAGCTTCGCTCCATCACCTGAAGGCGCGGGCTCCGTCGCGGCCGCGGGGGCCATGATTGC
>JADGHX010000278.1 GCA_019683695.1 Steroidobacteraceae bacterium | reverse complement strand
ACTCTCTACTACGGCGATGACGGGGCGACCCGCGAGGTGCGTGGCGCCCTGCTGGGCACTTACACGACGCCTCGCGGTGTGCAGTTCGGGCTGGGCTACGCGCTTGGCAACAAGGACGAGGACGTCGGCGGAAACCGCAGCGTCGATCGGATCTTCGGGCACGCTTCCGTTCCGATCGGAAACCGGACGACATTTCTGTTCTATGGGTGGCGTGAATCGACGGAGGGATTCGACGATCAGCTCATACTTGCCGCTGGCTTCAACGTCTATCTGTAGCCGCATCGGGCACGCGAATGTACAGGGAGCCTCCGGCCGGCGAATTTCCGGTTGCCAGCGCCAGCCGCGTGCACACCGGCGAGTGGCGACCGAAGCCGCACTTCTACATCGCCGTGGTCTCGATGTGGCTCGGGGCCGTGTTGTGGTTCCACCCACATCTCGCCGGGCTGCTGGTGCTCGGCCAAACGCTTGGCGCCAGGATCTCGCTGTGGTTCTTCGTGCTCTTCATCGACGTGGCATGGATCTACGCGGCTTACAACATCGCCGTCATCGTTTTCGGAGCCATTTACCGCCGCAGGCGCGTCGAACCGGAAGCTCGCGCGCTCACACAGGCGCGGTGCCCGGCGGTGGCGCTGCTCTACACGACATGCAATGACTTTGCGGAGAGCGCCATCCGCTCGTGTCTGGCGCAGGACTATCCCAATTACCGCGTATACATTCTCGACGACAGCTATGACGCCCACTGGCGCGAACGCATCGATGCGTTCGCGGCTGGGCATGGCGACCGCGTGCAGGTGGTGCGCCGGCCGGCGCGCCGCGGCTACAAGGCCGGGAACCTGAATCACGCGCTGAGCTCCGTAGCCCGCGAGCCGTTCTTCGCGCTCGTGGATGCGGACGAGATCATCCCGCCGGATTTTCTCGCGCGGCTCGTGCCTCGCATGCTGGCCATGCCGGACTGCGGGTTCATTCAGGCCACGCACCGGAGCAATCCGCACGCCGACTCCGCGCTCGCGCGCGATCTGGGCCCGGGCGTGGACAGCCACTGGCGCTGGTATCACCCGCTTCGAAACGAGTACGGATTCGTCATGCTGCTGGGGCACGGCGCGCTCATCCGCCGCCAGACCTGGATCGATACGGGCGGATTTCCGGAGATCGTGAGCGAAGATCTCGCCTTCGCGCTGCGCGCGCGGGAAGCCGGCTGGCGCGGCCGCTTTGCCGAGGACGTGTTGTGCTACGAGGAGTTTCCGCAGGACGTGCGCGCCTTTCGCGTGCGCCACATGAAATGGACGCGCGGCACGTGCGAGTTCCTGCGCCGCGAGGCCGTTGCACTTCTGCTCTCGAAGCGCCTCTCATGGGTGGAGAAGCTGGACATCCTGCTGCCCACGTTCAACCTGCCGCTCTCGTTCCTCTTCTTCCTGTTCGTGATCAACGCGAACCTCGTTCTCACGAATCTGTTCGGCGAGGTGGAACGCATGACGTGGGTGATCGCCGGTGAGGAATGGCGCGTGCCCGTGCTGCAGCTCGACCCCGCATTCCATGTGCTGAATCGCGGCGATCTCTACATCGTGACGCTGCTCGCGCTGACCTCCCCTGTGATGTGCTTCATCATCGACATGTACCGCACGCCGGGAAAGCTCATGGCCTTTCTCGCGCGCAGCACGGCGCTGTATGGCGCGCTTGGGCCGTTGTCCTCGATTGGCGTTCTCTTCTTCGGGCTGACGGGCCGGGCGGTATTCCACGTGACTGCGGACCCCTCCAGCGGCAAGGACGCTGCCGCGAATCTCTCTCGGGCCACGGTGTTTCGCGAACATCTGCGCCAGTTTGCACAGCGCAGCCATCCGGACCATGTGGTCGTGCAGGCGCTGGAGATCGCGTGCGGTTCGATACTGGTCGCACTTGCCTGTGCGACGGTGCAGCTTCCCTTCCTCGGCCTCGCCCTCGGCTACCTGATGCTTCCCCTGCTGCATCACTGGAACTGGCAGTCGCCCCTCGTGCGCGCGCTGGTGTATCTGCCCTTCGGCCTCATCGTCACGGGCATTGCGCTCGGGAGCCTCTCCCTCATCGGCGTGCAGACGGTGTTCTTCGGCTACGGATTCCACTTCTAGCCATTGCGGTGTGACAGCCCGGAGCGAGCGCCGTATATAGCGGCATGGCCGTCGAAGAAGTGACGCCGGGCGAGTGGGTCCACCGGACGCCGGCGCGGGATCTCAACTGGAATTCCGTGTATGCGGACCAGTTGCCGCGCATCTACGACTATTTCCGGTTCCGGCTCGGCCGGGAGGCGGATGTGGAGGACCTCACGGCGCGCACCTTCGAGAAGGCGTGGCGATCGCTACCGGCGCCCGAGCTGTTCGAGCACGACACCCGAGGGTTCGGCATCCCGACCCGCGCGCTCGATCTGATCTGGGGCGACAAGGCTGGTTTCGAGGGGAAGATGCGCGACCTGCTGGCTGCCACCGACGAGCTCGCCGCCCGAGGCTCGCGCAGGATCGTGCACGGGCGCTCGAGGCCGCGATTGCGGGCAGGTCTGCAGCGATTGCCACTCCACCTACCGCAGCCGCTGAACGCACTTCGCACCGCGCTGGATTGCACGGGCGCGGTGCAAGGGGGGTGAACCCGCACCTCCCCGATCGGCGGAAGCGGCCGACATCCGCCGCCACATGTCGCCCGCCGAATTTCGAACAGACGGGCGAATTCGTGCCCGCCGGCGCCAGCCCGACGCCTCGGGTCTGGTAACCTCGCCGCCGAGGCGGGCCGGCGGCCCCCCAACCCCCAAGGCTACGGATTCGTTTCCAGGAGTTTTCGACATGGCCACGATCGTGGGCGGCATCGCGTCCTCCCATACGCCGACCATCGGCTTCGCGCTCGACACGAACAAGCAGAACGACGCGGTGTGGGCGCCCATCTTCGAGGGCTACAAGCCCGTGCAGCAGTGGCTCGCGGACAAGAAGCCCGACGTTCTCTTCATGATCTTCAACGACCACATCACGTCGTTCTTCTTCGATCACTACTCGCAGTTCGCCCTCGGCGTGGGGGACCGGTACTGGGTGGCGGACGAAGGCGGCGGCCCGCGCAAGCTCCCGCCGATTGCGGGGCATCCGGGCCTTGCGCGCCACATCGCCAACGGGCTCGTCGCGGATGAGTTCGACCTGTCCTATTTCCAGGGCAAGGGGCTCGATCACGGGTGCTTCTCGCCGCTGTCGCTCCTGTGGCCGCACAACCCCACGTGGCCCGGCGCAATGGTGCCGCTGCAGGTGGGCGTGCTCGAATTCCCGATCCCCTCCGCAAAGCGCTGCTTCAAGCTCGGGCGCGCGCTCCGCAAGGCCATCCTGAGCTATCCGGAGGACATCAAGGTCGCCATCGTCGGCACGGGCGGGTTGTCGCATCAGGTGCACGGCGAGCGCGCCGGGTTCAACAACACGCCCTGGGACATGGAGTTCCTCGATCTGCTCGAGAAGGATCCGGAGAAGCTCACCGAGATCACGATCGCGGAATACGCCGAGCGCGGCGGCTTCGAGGGCTCCGAGGTGATCATGTGGCTGATCATGCGCGGCGCGCTCTCGAAGAAGGTGAAGAAGCTGCACCAGGCGTATTACCTGCCTTCGATGACGCCGATCGCCACGGTGATCTACGAAGACGCGTCCGACGAGCCGCTCGATGAATCCGTGGAGCAGTACCGCGAACGCATCCACCGCCAGTGGGCGGGCATCGAAAAGCTGCCCGGCACCTATCCCTTCACACTGGACCGCAGCGTGAAGGCATTCCGGCTGAACACGTTCCTGCACTCGCTCATCCAGCCGGAGCGGCGCAAGCGCTTCCTCGAAGACCCCGAGCCGATGTTCGAAGAGGCGGGGCTCACCGAGGAAGAGCGCGACATGGTGCGGCGTCGGGACTGGCGCGCGCTCATTCACTACGGCGTGATCTTCTTCCTGCTCGAGAAGCTCGGCGCCGTGGTCGGCACCACGAACCTGCACATCTACGCCGCCATGCGCGGGCAGTCGCTGGAGGATTTCCAGAAGACCCGCAACGCGCAGGTGCTCTACTCCGTGGCCGGGCAGGACGAAGGCAAGAAGGAGTGGGACAAGCAGCAGGCGCAGCGCTAGTCCATCGGGAGAATCGTCTGCGGCGAACGGGAGGTTCGCCGCCCCCAGCCCCCGTCTGTTTTAAAAAAATACCCCCCCCCCCCCCCGCG
>JADGHX010000075.1 GCA_019683695.1 Steroidobacteraceae bacterium | reverse complement strand
TTTCGTCAGTCTCGGGCGGGGCGGTGGGTGGGCTGACTACAACGACCACCGGGCCCCTCGGCATCACGATCGCGTCGAGTTTCGCACCACGGGCCGTGTGACCTGAGGTGCGCGCGCCTGTGTCGAACGCGCAACGCCTTGGCGTCGATCTCATGGAACTGCGGCGCGAGTGCGCTCAGAATGCGTGGCCGTGAGCACTCTTTTCAGCCTGCTCTTCCTGCACGCCGCGTTTCTGGCCGCGGAGAGCGCAGGCGTTGTGCCGCCGCCCGCCTCCGTGGAGCGCAGCCCGCCGCCGCCGGCGGCCACCCAACCCGATCCGGATGCGCCGTTGTATGCGACGTCCACGCGCATGGACCGCATCGGTCGCGTGGTCGCGCCGGTGCACATCAATGGCAAGGGGCCGTTCCGGCTCGTGGTCGATACGGGGGCCAGTCATACCACGTTCTCACCGAGACTCGTTCAGCTGCTCGGGCTCGTTCCGTCGTTCGACAAGACCATTCTGCTCAACGGCGTCACCGGCTCCGCACAGGTGCCCACGGTGCAGATCGAGCGCATTCAGGCGGGAGACATGGTGCTGGAGGACGTGCAGGTGCCGGTGATCTGGTCCTCCATCATGTCCAATGCGGACGGCATTCTGGGCGTGGCAGGGCTGCGCAACGAGCGCATCTTCGTGGACTTCCGGCGGGATCGCATCGAGATCACGCGCTCGCGTGCCGCATTCAGCAAGATCGGTTACCTGAAGGTGCCCGCGCGGCGTGTTGCCGGCGGTGTGCTCGCAGTGGATACGGTGATCGGCGGGGTGCGGGCCCGCGCGGTAATCGACACGGGCGCGGAACGAACGCTCGGCAATACGGCGCTACGCCACGCGCTTCGTTCCCGGCGCCGTAGCGCGAAATGGCAGGACACGGACGTTTACGGCGCCACCGAAACCATTCTGTCAGGCCAGTCCTCGATCGCGCCGCCGATCAAGCTGGGCGCCGCAACGATCACCGGCACCGAAATCACCTACGGCGACTTCCACATTTTCCGGCTCTGGAACCTCGACAAGCGGCCCGCCGCGCTCATCGGCATGGACGTGCTCGGCACCGTGGGGGCGCTCATCATCGATTTCCGTGAGCGCGACATCTATTTCGACGTGACGTCTTCGCCGCCGACCGAGCGCACGGCGCGGTCGAAGTAAGTGACCCTTTTGCGCGGGTGGGTCGAGCGCCGGCAGACGACACGCGTACCCGCAAGCATGCAGTTCCGCGCAGCAGCCTATCTCTGCCGCAGCCAGCCGGTGATGCTGTAGCGGCCCGCACGCGCAAAAGGCGCGACGAGACTCACGAGATGCGGTTGCGGCACCCGGAAAACATTCAGCGCGTTGAAGGTTGGTACAAAGCCTTCCGCGATGTGCCCGTCTGCATCGACGAACTGCAGAACGCCGCCCCAATCGATCGACCATGGGCGTGTCAGATTGAGGACATACGCTGCGACGCGATGCTTGTCTTCGGCGTGGTCGTCGTGAACGGTGAGGAAGTGTCCTGGCTTGTAGAGCGTGGCCTGCGCGTCCGCCAACGCAATGGAGTCAATACCGGTCACGCGGCGCACGAACTGCAGAAACGGTTCCGAGTTGAGGAACTCCAGCACGCGCATCGCATATAGCGAACGGTATTCACTGCGCTCGTACAGATCCGACAGCGGAAAGTTGTAGAACACGTACTGAAAGCGCTGCGCTGCACTCGCATGAATGCTGTCAAACAGTCGCGCCCGGTCCGCACCCGGCAGTGCTTCGAATGCCGCGGCGTCCCGGCTGATCGCTCGCTCGCCATCGTTCAGATGCAACTGCCAGCGCAGCTCACCGGAGAGGCACGCATAGAGGCGCTCGGCACTCGCCGCCGAGAGGAACGGCCGCACCTGGGCGCGCCCCGTGCGCGCGAACGTGCGGCGGATGGCGTCCAGGTCGAGCGAGTCGGAAAACTCGATGGGGGGCTCGGTCGCACTCATGCAGGTAGTCCGAATTTCAGCGCCGTCATTCGCGAAGCCATCCCGTGATGGAATAGCGAAGTGCTTGCGCGAAGGGTGTCACAATGCTTACCGAGTGCAGCTGCGGCACGGTGAAAACATTCAGTGCATTGAATCGCGGGGTATACGCCTCCGCCACGTTGCCCTCCGCGTTGATGAATTGCAGCAGTCCGCCCCAGTCCGGCTTCCAGAGGGGCGTCAGGTTGAGCACGTACGCGAGCCGGCGCTTCTTGTCGGCCTGAAAATCGTTGTGAATCGTCAGGAAATCACCCGGGCGATAGCGGGTGGCCTGACCGTCCGCCCAGGTGATCGAATCAATGCCGCTCATCTGCCGAATGAACCCGATGAATGCCCGCGAGTTCACGAAGTCCAGAAACCGATTGAGCGGTGTCGGGTTCGCCGCACGCTCGGCGGGACCGTCCGGCGCACGCTCGCACTCGTACAGGAACTGAAAGCGTTCGGGTGCGCTCCCATACGCCACCGAGGCCAGCTCCGCATCCAGCTGCGGAAACTGCCTGCGGATCGCAGGCTGCGCTTCGCGCACAGCCTTGCCATCGTGCACGACGAGACTCCAGCTCGCGTCCTTCGCCAGATACTCGTACAGCAGCTGCGCGCCGGCCGGCACGAGGAACTGCGGAATGTGGAGCCTCCCGCTGCTTCTGAAGGCCGCGGCGAGCTGCCGGCCGTCGATCCACGACTGCATCTGAAAGGGAGTGTCCGGGGGCGTGACGGGCATGGCTCTAGTCGTATCCGAACTGACCGGCAAGCGGAAAGACGATCGTGCGCACCGCGGACAACGCCTGGCCATTCAGTTTCAAACGCCAGAGGCCGACGGAGTTCGCGTTGATGGGGCCCACGCGCAGAGGCGGATGAGGGTTGTCCGATGCGGCCGTGACGAGCGCTGCCGACGCCGGAGTGACCTGGGCCGCAGGCTGTACCTCATGCAGAAATGTGGCGAGACGGCTCAGGGTGACATCGGGCTTGACGCAAAGATCCTCGTACCGGAGCAGCGCCAGTCGCCCGCTGGCCTGCAGGCGCGGGAGCGTCCGCATCGCGATCTGCATGAACTCGCTCCACATGCGCGCGCCCGCAATGGGATCGCGTGTATACGGGAGCGGTGTGCCATCACGTGGATTACGCCACTCACATCGCTGCAGCGAAAGGACGATGTCCTTGGGATCGCGCACCACAAAGACAAACTTTGAAGCCGGAAACAGCTCCGCGAAGACATCAAGTGTCACGGAGGCCGCAAAAGACTGAAGAACAAACCGCTGTTTGCCCGTTTGATTCAGTCTCGGCGTGAAGAGCCGGGTGATGGCGTTGTGAAAGGCGTGTCGAACCTGCTGCGGCGGCAGGGCATGAAACTGCGCGTGATTGGCGCCCAGCGTCTGACGAATCTCGTGCCACTGCTGCGCCATCGTTACGACGAACGGCAGATCAGGGCCGCTGCTCATCCGCGGGTGATTGTCGAGAATCGCGGCGAGGAGACGAACGCCGCTGCGCGGGGCACCCGCGAGGATCGTCACGTCCGGCGTGAATGTGCTCGTGTTCACGCGTCACTCGACCGGGTAGCCCAGCTCGCGCAAGGTCCGAGACTGGATCTGCATGACAACATCGCGCACGGCAGGCTCGAGCCGTTCGCGCCATCGGCCGATGGAGTGCTCCGAAATCGGTTTACGAACCGCTTCCGCGCTCCATTCCTCCGAGCCACTGACTTCGCGCGGCACGCGATGGAACGAGAGCACCGCAGGATCGTACGGTTCGCCGACGAACGCGAAGACTCCGCGCAGCACCTCTTCAGGCGAGCGCACGAGGTCCTCGTATCGCAGCTCGTGGTAGCGGCGCGCAAGCTCGGGGTCTTCCAGGATGCTTTTCCGGATCTCCATTCCCTGCACCCATTCGCGTGCGCGCACGGATGCCACCTGGACGGCGTCGAACGGCGCGGAACCGGCGGCCGCACGATCCCGTTCGAGCCGCGAGGTGACGACGTCGCGTCCGTCGCGAATGACGTGGATGAGCGGGCTTTCGGGAAAAAGGCGTCGCAGATGCGGAAAGACGGTGAGATTCCACGGGGTCTTCTCCGCCACGCGGGGCTTGGCGCTTGCCTGCCACGCGGGACGCAGAAACGCCATGATCAGATCAGCAAAGATCAGCCTCAGCTGTTCCTCGTCGACACCATACGCCTGCGAGAGCAGCGGCTGCCCCGATGTGCGGGCCGCGACCCAGAGGTTCGCCAGCGCGGGCACGACGCGCAGCTCGGGGCCGCACGAGATGTTGGGATGCGTATCCAGGATGACTCGCAGCAGCGTCGTTCCCGAGCGCGGAACACCCCCGACGAAGATCGGATCGTTAGCGGACATGAGGCGTCATTTTGGCGGCGTGGCCGGAACGGCGTCAAAAGCGATCGTGAGGCGCGATTCGCCGCCATGAATCGGGTTCGTCCCGTGCCACATGTAAGACGGAAACAGAACGAGCCGGCCCGCGAGCGGCTGCACGAACCGCTCCGCGCTGGCACCGGGCACCGGCTGCGGTGTCTCGCCGAACTTCAGCCAGCCGGACATCAGCACGTCGTCGCGTGTCTCCGCCGGTACGGACACGTAGTAGGCGGAACTGATCCAGCCCCGCGGATGAATGTGATTGACGTGAAACCCCTCGCGGCGAAGCAGGATCGACCAGGCGCCCGCAAACGCGGCTTGTCCCACGTTGCGCGAGGACAGCGGATGATGCGTGTCCGTGCCGATCACCTCGCGACAGTACGCTTGCAAGGGCTCGGCAAATGCCGCGAGTGCAGCGCGCACAACGGGGTCGGGATCGCTCAGCAGGCTGCGCGCGGTCTGAGTGCCGTTTCGCACGCTCTGGTCGAAGGGATGCGTAGAGAGCCGATGCCTTGCAAGCAACGAATTCACCAGAGCCGCGTTCAGCTCTTCGACCGAGCTCCAGCCCTTCGGGGGTTGGATGTCGTAGCTGCGCACGAGGCGATCGTAATCGTACAGCTCGTGATAGAGCGGATCGCCGAGCAGACGCGCGGCCGTCGCTTCGTAGGCTATCCAGCGCTGCTCGGTCGGCTCCAGCGCTCGCCGCGTGCGAATGAAAGGTTGTGCTTCGTCGGGCTTCCCCTCTGCGAGCAGGATGCCGATGAGCGTCTCGATCAAGGCGAGATTGTGCGGCTCCGCCGATGCCGCTTCGAGCGCCTCTCGCTCAGCTTCTTTCAGGCGGCCGGATTCGTGCAGGATGCGCGCGAGCGCTCCGCGAACGGACGGGATTGGTCCACGGCGCGCGATGACATCACGCAGGAGGATTTCCGCTCCGTGCGTATCGCCCACCCTGTGCATGATGTTCGCGAACAGCGTCTGCAGAGCGATGTCGTCGCGAGCCGCTGCGGCAGCAGCGGACAGGTCCCGCGCGAACATTGGATCGCCGCGCATGTAGCGCAACTGCGCAAGGTTGAACTGCGCATCGAGATTGCGAGGGTCGAGCGCGACCACGCGTGCGTACGTCGCTTCGGCTTCGTCGAAGCGATAGCACTGACTCAAGGCGCGCGCGCGGTTGAAGAGCAGCTCCCGGCCGCTGAGCCCCAGCGCTTCTGCCCGATCCAGGTGCGCCAAGGCTTCCTCGCCCCGCTCCATTGCGACGAGCAGGGAGGCGAGATTGTGGTGCGCAATGACATTGCTTGCGTCGACGGCTATGGCTTGGCGATAGGCGGATTCCGCCTCCGCCGATTTGCCCTGTCCCGATAAAGCCATCGCTAGCGCAACCTGCGCTTGCGCGTCCCCGGGACGATGCGCCAGGAGGGTGCGTGCCTCAGCTTCCGCGGCCGAATGCTCGCCGAGATCGTTGAGCGCGAGAGAAAGGCCGAGCCGAGCCGGCAGGTGTGCCACGTCACAGGCGAGCGCCTTGCGATAGCCTTCAACGGCCTCCTTCAACCGGCCGGTACGCCTGAGCAGGTTTGCGAGATTCGCGTGAAATTCGGCGCGCGTGGGGAGCAGGTCGATACTCGCTCGCAGCAGTCGCTCGCCTTCCTCCGCCTGGCCATTGTCCTTGCAGATGAGCCCGAGCAGGTGGAGGGCCGCGGCGTCCCGCGGAGCCCGCTCGATAACGCGGCGACATATCGCGTCCGCTTCCGCGAAGCGCTTCTGCCGCATCAATTGATACGCTTGCGCGAGCTCCGTGTGATTATCGACCATGCGTGCAAGTGTACGTGCTGGCCACCGCAGAGCCCAAGGGCGGTGCGCACGGTTGCTTGCGACGGTCTGCCGGGCACGACTACAGTGAATTCAAAGGGGGGACGATGAATAATGAACGTCGCGATCCGCGCGCGTTGAACCAATCCGCCGTGCAGGCGCTGAATGCCGGTGAGCCGGCCCGCGCTCGCGCCTTGCTGGAAGAGGCCGTGGCCATCGACGCGGGACAGGCGGTGTACTGGCAGAACCTCGCGCTCGCCTGCAACCTGCTCGGAGATGCCGACGCGGAGTTTGCCGCGCTCGAAAAGACGTTGGCGCTCGAGCCCTATTCCGTGATCGCGCTGCTCCAGAAGGGTCGCCTGCTCGAGCGGCGCGGACAGCTTCGCAAGGCGGCGGCAGCCTATCACGCCGTGATCACGATCCTGCCGCCGGACGCTCAACTGAGCCCTCAGGTCCGTGCCGCTGTCGATCATGCGCGCCGGGTCGTGCGCGCGGACAAGGACGCTTTCGAGGCGTTCCTGCAGGGGAAGCTGCAGGAGGTGCGCAATCGCCATCCGGGCGCGCGCATGGATCGGTTCGAGCGTTGCCTGGATGCGCTCCTCGGCAAGCGGCGGGTGTATGTCCAGCAGCCGACGTTCATGAACTTCCCTCATCTGCCCGCCATACAGTTCTACGACCGTGGCGACTTTCAGTGGCTCGACGCCGTTGAAGCGGCTGCGCCGGCGATTCGCAGCGAGCTGGTGAGTGCGCTCGCATCGGATGACGACTCCTTCGTGCCGTACGTGGCAAACCCCGCGGGCGTTCCCCTCAATCAATGGCGAGAGCTCAACAACTCGCCGCGCTGGAGCGCTTTCTACTTCTGGCGCAACGGCGAGCGCATCGATGCGAACTGTGAGCGCTGCCCGCAGACGGCGCGCGTTCTTGCAGAGGCCCCGCTACTCGACATTCCAGGCCGTGCGCCGACGGCGTTCTTCTCACTGCTGAAGCCGAAGACGCGCATCCCTCCACACACAGGAGTCGCGAACACGCGTCTCACTGTGCATCTTCCGCTGGTGATTCCCGAGGGCTGTCGCTTCCGCGTGGGCTCGGAGACTTACCCCTGGGAACCCGATCGCGCGTGGGTCTTCGACGACACCATCGAGCACGAGGCGTGGAACGACAGCGACGAGCCGCGTGCCATCCTCATCTTCGACATCTGGAATCCCTATCTGACGCAGGTCGAGCGCGAGCTCGTCCGCGTGGTCATGCAGGGCGCCGCCACCTTCTACGAACAGGACTCAGGCCTCGACGGCGTGTGAGTCATCGCTGCGCGGGCAGTCCCGGCGCTCCGGAGCTTCGGCCGCGGTCCCAAAGAAAAAGGCCATCGCCTTGCGGCGATGGCCTTTCGCGACACGAGATCGCAGCGTCCCGTCGGGGACGATCAGAACTTGTACTGGCCGACGAGGAAGAACCGGCGTCCCAGTACGTCGTACGTGCCGGGCTCGGTGTTCGCCTGCACGCCCGCCTGAGCATCGTCCGTGTAGATCGGCGGATCCTTGTCGAACAGGTTGTCGACGCCCAGCGTCACATGGAACGCATCGGTCGGACTCCAGGTGCCGGTGAGGCGGTGATAGGCGTACGAGCCGATGCTGGTGATCAGACCATCCTGTACCGGCGAGCCGAGCGCATCGTTGTTGACCACTCGCATCCCGTCGATGTAGCGGATGTTCCAGTCGACGCTGAACTGCCCGAAGTGCCAGCCGAGGTTCGTCACGGCTTTCCATTCCGGGTACGTCTCGGCGAGACCCGTGCTGATCGTGCCCTCGAAGTGGCCGAACGGCGACAGATTGTCTTCCGCGAAGTCCCAGCTCAGCAGGCGCGTGACGAGCAGGTTGACCGTCAGGTTCCCGTACCGGTCGCCCAGCGGTGTACCGAAATCGATCTGCGCGTCGATGCCCTTGACCTTCAGCTCGCCGAGGTTATCGAACGGCTGGAGGATGCCCTCGATGTCACCTGCCGCGTTACGGTGGAAGCGAGCGCACCAGGGGTTCGCCGGATCGTATGTCGGGTTGGCGCCAGCGTCATTGAAGCAGCGGTTGACGATGGAGCCCGCCGACACCTGACCGATGGTGTCGCTCACGTCGTAGTTCCAGTAGTCGAGCGATGCGCGCAGGCGCTGCGCAGACCCGATCTCTCCCTGCCAGACGGCACCGATGGTGTAGGTATCGGCCGATTCGGGATTCAGGTTGAGGTTACCGCTCTCGAACGCCTCCGCCTGGGGCGCGGACTGCTCGAACACGTTCTGAACGGCCGCAAAGTTCGGAATCTGCTGAGCGCAGAGTGCCAGCACTTCAGCGCTGCGGGTGTCGGGTTGGCCCGCCGCCGGAGCGTTGCACGGATCCACGTAGCCCGGGAAGTTCTGCTGCGGCGGCAGGAACAGCTCGAACACCGACGGGGCACGGATGGCGTGGTTGAACGACGCGCGGAATTTCAGTGCGTCGGTGGCCTGCCAGTTCAATCCGGCCTTGTAGGTGTCGGCCGTGCCAGCCAGGTTGTAGTCCGAATGCCGGTAGCCGAGCTCGAGATCGAGCGCGGCGACAGCCGGCTTGTCCTTGAGCAGCGGGACCGCGAATTCGACGAAGCCTTCCTTCACGTCGATGCGGCCGTCGACAGCGGGCTGCGCATTGAAGCCCACCACGTCGCCACTCTGCAGGAACTCGTCCGGACGGAAGCTGGCGCGGGTATTGCGATATTCCGCACCGATCGCCATCTGGAACGGGCCGGCGGGCATGTCGAACAGAGGCCCGGTGATCGAGCCGACGAAGTTGTCCTGCGTGATCTGCGTGACGTTCGTCGTGCGAATGGAGATGGCAGCCGCGCATTCGGGCGTGATGGAGCCCTCGCCAAAGACGTTGAACGTCGTCCCGGTGCAGTCGCCGATCTGGAGGCTGGGATCGTTGAGCAGTCCCTCGAACCGCGAGAAGGACAGATTGCCCGCCTGCAGCTCGGTGTTCTTCATCTGACCCCAGCTGCCGTAGATGTCCCAGCTCCAGGTTTTGCCACCGAACGCGGGGAAGTCGCCCTTGAAGCCGATCAGTCCCTGCACGACGTCGTACTGGTTCTGGGAAATGCGCGGTCCGACTTCCAGAGGACGTGTACGGAACGTGAAGGGCTCGTCCGGGTCGGGGCGCGACGCCAGGATCTCCGCCAGGTCCGTCGGGATGTTCGGGTTGGTGACCGGGATGCTGACACCCGTGATCGGAGTGGCAGCGAGCTGCGTGTCTGCGTTGTAGGTCGTGTAGATCAGACGCGCGTACGACTCGGCAGACTCGCTGAGCTGGAAGTTGCCGAAGCCCGCAATCTGACGCCGCGTGAGGGGCAGCTGCAGGTAATTGACCGGCGCAAAGTTGTAGTTCACCGACGCCGGATTGAAGCCCGGGTCACTGGTGTCACCCTTGAAGTTCTCGGCACCCGAGATATCGAACAAGGTGTGGTCGGGGTTGAAGCCCAGGAAGTTCGTGGCCGACACCGCGCCGGGCGCGACGCCGTAGCGCGCAAACACCTGATCCACCACGGCCTGGTCCGGCAGGTTCGACAAGCTGCGATCGAACCGGCCGAAGGGTGCGGTGGGCGAGCCCTGCGGCGTGAGGTCCGGGCCGAGCGCGACAGCCGAGAAGGCACGATCGCCCTGCAGGACGGCGTCACGATCGTCATACGACAGGGCGAGCACGGCGTTGCCGCGGTCGTCCGCAAAGTTGCCGCCGAAGAGCAGGTCGACGGCGAGGGTCTTGCCGTCGCTCTCGCCGGTCTGGCCCGTCTGGACGGTGAACTGCGCACCCTCGAAGTTCTTCTTCAGGGTGATGTTCACCACGCCCGCAATGGCGTCGGAACCGTACACGGACGACGCGCCGCCCGTGAGAAGCTCGATGTTCTCGATGAGCGCTGCAGGGATCGTGTTGAGGTCGATCTCGCCCGAGGTGTTCGACGGAACCAGGCGCGAGCCGTCGAGCAGCACCAGCGTGCGCTGGGTGCCGAGGCCACGCAGGTCGATGTTTGCCTGCCCGCCGTTCGAGGGATTGTTGGTGGTCGTGGTCACCGAAGGGACGAGCTGCGGCAGCGTGTTGAGCACGGTGTCGATCTGCACAGTACCTGCACGCTGCAGGAGTTCCGTGTTGACCGTGACGACGGGGCTCGACGCCTCGTAATCCTGGCGCTGAATGCGTGAGCCAGTCACCACGACGGTTTGTGTATCCGCCGCCTCTTGCGCCTGGGCCGGGAGAGTGCTTGCTGCTGCGGCTGCGACAGCGCTCGTCACGAGCGCACGCCTTACCGCGCGCGCAACTTCAGTGTTGTTGCGGGTCATCGGGTTCCTCCTGCGAACGGTCGAAACCGTTCGAATTTTGGTTACCCCGCCGACGCGCGAGGCGCGGCGCGGGGATCAGTCTTGTCTCGAAGATGAGCCCGGGCTGGGGACCGGACTCCGCTTCGCGTGGCGCGGATAGTAGCAGCGAGGCTACAGCCGTAAAAGAATTTTGGTGAAAAGACAACAACGCGGCTTGTACGAAAAAACCATTCCGCGCGGGAACGAACGCTCGTTTTTCCGGGCCTTCACCGACCGGCAGGTGGGTATATGTCACGTGGGACCGCAGCTCGTTGTCCTGCGGCAACGAGCGTGCCAAACGCAGGCCTCAGCCGTGCGGGGGGACCCAGCTGACCGCGTCTCCCACGCGCAACCCGCGCCGCTCCGCTTCACCCCCCTTCAGTTCGAGGGTGGCCACGACCGGCTTGTCGGAGCTCACGAGATCGAGCGAATGCGGCGTCGTGCGGGCGGCAATCTTCGCAATGCGGCGGTCCGCACCGATGAACACCATGTCGAGAGGGATGTAGGTGTTCTTCATCCACATGGTGAAGACACGCGGCTGACTCGCCGTGAACAGCATGCCGCGGTCCGCCGGAAGGTCGCGCACGAACATGAGCCCCTGGCTTTGCTGCTGGGGCGTGGTGGCCACCCAGACCGAGAACACGTGCTTCTCGCCTTTGCTGCGGATTTCCAGAGTGGTATGCGGAAACTCGTCCAGAGGCAGCAATCCGCTGCTCTGCGCCCGTGGAGCAGATGCCGGCATGAAGGCCAGCGGCGCGCCCAGCGCGAGCATCACGGCGGCGAAGAACAGGCGGAGAGAGCGGATCCGCAGTGCGTGCGGGCGAATCTCCGGCGGGTATACGGTCGGTCTCACGGCAAAGCTCCTCGGGGCGGCGCATTCAAGGCGCATTCAACAATGGGGTTCGGGCGTGTGCGGGCAGGTCCTGACGGCGGGCCACCCGAGCCTGATCGGGATTCACCTTCGGCAGCGTGGTGAAGCGGACCCGCCCGGCGAAGTCGAAGCTGTTCACCACGATGCGCTCATCCGTGTTCAGGGAGGGTACCGGCGTTATGCAAAATCCGCTGGCAATCACCCGGTAGGACCGCGTATCGCCGCCGAGCGGCCCCAGCCGCTCCTGCTGCAGCTTGTCCACCGTGCATCGATCCTCCCCGCGCGTGGCGAACATGCGCTGCTCGCCCTCGAAGATGACAGTCAGGTTCGTGGGCAGCGCGGAGCCACTCTGGCCCTCGGTGACATCGGCCACGCCGAACACCATGCGCAACCGTCGGCCGTCGGATCGAGTCGGGCCGGCGAAGCTCAGCCGGATGCCGCTGCCGTCGGGGCGCATGCCGCCGTCGCACTCGAGCTCGGCGTTCTTCCAGCTGATATCCAGGTTCAGGCCGCCTCGAATTCGGGCTCGCAGGAAGCCGTTGCCGGTGGGAAGACACCCCGCGAGCGCCTCGCCGGACCCGCCCGACGTTGCGGGGTTCGTGCCCTCGCGCGGTGCATCGGCACGGCCCGATGCGGACTGCACACTCAAGAGCAGCGCGACAGCGACGACGGCCTTCTTGCGTTTCATGCGCGCAGTGTAACGTGAGCGCGGCGTCGTGAATCCAGCAACGCTCTGGGCTTCGGTAGCCCCTGAAACCTGCGCTGCTAGACTCGCGCGCTTCCTACGCAAGCCCAACAAGAGATGCGACACCCGATAATCGAAGTGACCCCGGTGATCCCGGACGCGCTCTCACGCCTGCCCGAGCTCGCGGCGAACCTTTTTTTCGGCTGGCACCGGCCGACGCGCGCGCTGTTCGAGGATCTCGACCCGGAGGTGTGGAAGCAGTCCGGGGGGAATCCGCGCCTGCTGCTGCGATGCGTGAGCCAGCAGGCGCTCGACCGTGCCGCTGCGGATCCGGCTTACGTCGGGCGCTATCAGCAGGCCCTTGCGGCCTTCGATGCCTACGTTTCCGCACCCTCGTCGAGCGAAGCCCCGCTGGTCGCGTACTTCTGCGCGGAGTACGGCTTTCACGAAAGCTTTCCGATCTACTCAGGCGGACTCGGCGTGCTCGCGGGAGATCATTGCAAGGCCGCCAGCGATGAGCGTCTGAACTTCGTTGCCGTCGGCCTGCTGTATGGCCAGGGTTACTTCACGCAGGTGGTCGACAACGATGGCGTGCAGCACGCGGAGTACAAGGATCACGATCCGCGCGACCTGCCCGTCGAGCCCGTGCGCAAGGAGGACGGCACATGGCTCAAGGTGGTGGTGCGCATCGCGGGTCGCGACGTCACGGCACAGTTGTGGAAAGCCTGTGTCGGCCGCGTGTCCGTGTTTCTTCTCGACACGAACTGTGACGACAACGCGCCGGCCGATCGGGACATCACGTATCGCCTCTATGGTGGTGACGAGTCCACCCGCATCCGTCAGGAGATGATCCTCGGAATCGGTGGCACACGTGCGCTTCGTGCGTTGGGACTGCAACCGGCGGTGTGGCATCTGAACGAAGGCCACGCCGCATTCCTGATTCTCGAGCTGCTGCGCGAGCATCTGGCGCGCGGCCTTCCGTTCGACGCGGCGCTCGAGGCCGTGGCGGGGCAGTGTGCGTTCACGACGCACACGCCGGTGGCCGCGGGACACGACGCGTTCGGGCATGAGCTGCTCGTCTCGCAGTTCAGCGATTTCATCCGCGAGCTGGGCGTGCCCATGGAGCGCTTCCTCGATCTGGGGCGCTCACCGAGCGCGCCGAACCTGTTCAACATGACCCGCCTCGCGCTGAACGGCACACGCAGCGTGAATGCCGTGAGTCGTATTCATCGCGTGGTCACATCGCGCCTGTGTGCCGATCAGTGGCCCGAGGTGCCTCCGGAGGAAAACCCGGTCGGTTTCGTGACGAACGGCGTGCACGTGCCGACTTTTCTGCACCAGACCTGGGCAAACCTGTTCGATCGCACGTTGCCGAAGCAGTGGCGCGAGCAGCTGAGCGATGAGGCGTTCTGGCATGCCATCGAGCACGTGCCGGACGACCAGTACTGGGCCACGGCACAGTCCGTGAAATCCCGCATGCTCGCGAGCGTGCGGGAGCGGCTTCAGCGCGAGTACGCGCGCAAGGGCCTGAGCCCGGCGCAATGGCGCCACGTGACGCGGCACCTCGACCCGTCTCGCCCCGACACCCTCACCATCGGCTTCGCGCGCCGGTTTGCCACGTACAAGCGGGCCTCACTGTTGCTCAAGGATCGCGCGCGCCTCGCTCGCATCGTCAACAACCCCGAGCGGCCGGTGCTCTTCCTGTTCGCGGGCAAGGCCCATCCGGCGGACCAGCCCGGCCAGCAGGTGCTGCGGGAAATCAAGCAGCTCATGCTTGCGCCGGAGTTCCTGGGCCGCGTGGTGTTTCTCGAGGATTACGACCTGCTGCTCGCCCGCGCACTCGTTTCGGGCGTGGATGTCTGGCTGAACAATCCGATCGCGCCGCTCGAAGCCAGCGGCACCTCGGGCATGAAGGCGGCGGCGAACGGGCGGCTGAACCTCAGCGTGCTCGATGGGTGGTGGGCGGAAGGCTGGACGCAGGACAACGGCTGGGGCATTCCGCCCATCAATGTGCAGGATCCCGAACGGCGGGACGCTCTGGAAGCGGAGCTGATCTTCGACACGCTCGAAGAAGAGACGATTCCCCTGTACTACGCGCGCAACGACGACGGGTACTCGCCCGATTGGGTCCGGCGCAGCAAGCGTGCGATGGCCACGGTGATTCCGCGTTTCAACATGCGGCGTACCGTCCATGACTACGTGCGTGGCATCTACTACCCGCTGGCGCGCCACTCCGCGCGCCTCATGGGGCATGACTTCGCCGGCGCGCGAACGCTTGCGGAGTGGAAGCACAAGGTGCGTGAGCTCTGGCCGAAGGTGGGGCTCCGATTGCTCGCCGAAACGCCGCTCGATCTGCCGCGCCGTGAGCGGCTGCGGCTGCGTGTGGCGGCAACGCTGAACGGCCTGCAGCCCGCGGATGTTCGCATCGAGTTCGTCGGCCGGCGCGTGCTTCCGGAGTCGGACTTCGAGCCTCCCGCGCTCTCGTCCTACAACGCGGTAGCCCAGGACGGCCTGTGGATCGAGCAGCTGGGGCCGACCGGCGAGATCCTGGAGGACGGCTCCGTCGTCTTCGCGCTCGACGCACAGCCCACGGAGTGCGGCCAGTTCGCCACGGAAGTGCGTGTGTACCCGTGGCACGAGTTGCTGACGCATCCCTTCGAGCTCGGGCTGCTCAAGCGTTTGTGAGCGCTCGGCGAACGAACGTGGTGCGGACAGGCTTCGCCGTGCACCGGATGGGCGCGACGCTTGCGGCGCGCGGCTGGAGACCTGGCCATGACGCTGCACACCTTGGGGGCCGGCCTTCAGCTGAGCCGTCAACGATCCATGCGGCAGCACCATTGACGGCCCGTCGGTCGCGCGTGTAGACAGACTGCAGATAACAAGAGCACAGACCCTCCGCTCAAGAGCCATGCCCCGACAGCCCGCGCGCGCATCCTCCGGCCGCTACGTCAGCCGTCTCACCGGCGGCACGCTCGCCGTCATCATGGCCGGCGGTCGCGGCGAACGACTGAAGGCGCTCACCGAGCATCGCTGCAAGCCCGCGACGCCGTTCGGAGGCAAGTTCCGCATCGTCGATTTCGTGCTCTCGAACTGTGTGAACTCGGGCATTCGCCAGATTTCGATTCTCACGCAGTACAAGGCACAGTCGCTCATCCAGCACGTGCAGCGGGGCTGGAGTTATCTGCGGGGCGAGTTTGGTGAGTTCATCGAGGTGATTCCGGCGCAGCAGCAGGTCGGGCCCCACTGGTACCGGGGCACCGCCGATGCGGTCTACCAGAACCTGGAGCTCATCCTCTCGCACCGGCCCAAGCACGTGCTCGTCCTCGCGGGCGATCACATCTACAAGATGGATTACGGCCCGATGATCGCGTACCACGTGGAGAAGGGCGCGGACATCACCGTCGGCGTCGTGGAGGTGCCGCGCGATCAATCCCGTCACTTTGGCGTGCTGACGGCCACCGAATGGAATCGCGTGACGGCGTTCGATGAGAAGCCCGCGGAGCCCGCCACGCTTCCGGGCCGGCCGGATTCGATCCTCGCCTCGATGGGCATCTATGTCTTCAACACGAAGCTGCTCGAGCGGCTGCTGCTCGAGGATGCGGCGGATCCGAAATCCGCGCACGACTTCGGCAAGGACATCCTGCCCAAGGGCATCGGCAAGCTGCAGGTGTTCGCCTATCCCTTCCAGGACGTGAAGACGCGCGCGCAGAGCTACTGGCGCGATGTCGGCACCATCGACGCGTACTACGACGCGAATCTCGAGCTGGTGCACGTGCGGCCGGAGCTGAACATCTACGACGAGGAATGGCCGATCTGGACGTACCAGGAACACCAGCCGCCCGCGAAGTTCATCCTGGACGAGGACAGCCGGCGCGGTATAGCCGTGAACTCGATGGTCTCCGGTGGGTGCATCATTTCCGGGGCACTGGTGCGCGAGTCGCTGCTCTTCTCGAACGTGCGGGTGGAAGAGCGCACGCTCATCGAGCGCTCCGTGATCCTGCCCCGGGTCACCATCGGCGCGGGCTGCACGGTCAGGCACGCGATCCTCGATGAAGGCTGCGTCGTGCCGGATGACATGCACATCGGCGTCGATGCCGCCGAGGATGCGCGGCGCTTCCATGTGACGGAGAAGGGTGTCGTTCTGGTGACGGCCGACATGCTGCGGCGGCTGCAGACTCCGGCGCCATGAGCCAACCCGCGCGCCTGCCTGTCGTCCTCCTGTGGCACATGCATCAGCCGCAGTACAAGGACGCCCTCACGGGACAGTACGTGCTGCCCTGGACGTACCTCCACGCCATCAAGGACTACACGGACATGGCGGCGCATCTGGAAGCGCAGCCCAATGCGCGCGCCGTCGTGAACTTCACGCCGGTCCTGCTCGAGCAGCTTCAGGAGCTGAGCGAGCGCATCGAGGCGCACCTGCGAAGCGGTGTGCCGCTGCCGGACCCGGTGCTCGCACTGCTCAGCCCGGCGCCGGTGCCGCAGGCGGCGGCCGAACGTCTGGATCTGCTGAAAGCGTGCCTGCGCGCGCAACGCAAGAACCTCATCGAACGCTTCGGACCCTATCTGGAACTCGCCACGATCGCGGAAACGCTGACCACTCCCGAGCGCGTCGTGTACGCATCCGACCAGCTCATTCACGATCTCGCCGTGTGGTACCACCTCGCGTGGATGGGCGAGACCGTCCGGCGCACGGACTCGCGCATCGCTGCGCTCACGGCGCAGGGTCGCGCGTTCACGCAGCAACAGCGGCGCGAGTTGCTGGCGCTCATCGGCGAGCTGGTCTCATCGGTGGTGCCGCGTTTCCGGAAACTGCGTGAGCGCGGGCAGTGCGAGCTTTCCGTCACGCCGTACGGCCATCCCATCGTGCCGTTGCTGCTGGATTTCCATAGCGCGCGCGAAGCCGTGCCGGGCATGGCGCTCCCGCATTGCCCTGCTTATCCCGGTGGCGCAGAGCGTGCCGTGTGGCACGTCAGGGAGGGTCTTCGCGTATTCACGGCGGCATTCGGCGAACGTCCCGTGGGCTGCTGGCCATCCGAGGGCGCTATCAGCGACGACACGCTCAAGCTGCTCGAAGAAGCCGGGTTCAAATGGGTCGCCACCAGCGCGAACGTGCTCGGCGCCAGCCTGCGCGTCGCCGGTGCGGCGGAGAACGAAGATCCCATCGCTTACAACCGGCCCTACGCGCTCCCGGGCTCGAGCCTTCATTGCTATTTTCGCGACGACACGCTGTCCGACCGCATCGGCTTCAATTACTCGACGTGGCACGGCGATGACGCCGCTCACAACTTCGTGCATGAGCTCGCGCAGCTTGCGCGCACATACAGCAGCTCCAGAGATCACGTCGTGCTGATCGCGCTGGATGGTGAGAACGCGTGGGAGTATTACCCGTTCAACGGCTACTACTTCCTCAAGGCGCTCTACGCCGCGCTGGCGGATCATCCGCTCATCGAGCTGACCACGCTTTCGGATTGCGTGGCGCGCGGTCTGCGCCCGCAGCCCTTGCAGAAGGTGGTCACCGGAAGCTGGGTGCATGGCACGCTCGCCACCTGGATGGGAGACCCTGCAAAGAACGCCGCCTGGGACCTTCTGTGCGAAGCCAAGCAAACGTTTGACCGGGTGATGCAGGAGCACAGGTTCGACGCAGCCCGGCGCGCGTCGCTCGAACGGCAGCTGGCGTTGTGTGAGAGCTCCGACTGGTTCTGGTGGTTCGGGGATTACAACCCGGCCGAGGCGGTGAGCCAGTTCGACCGGCTCTACCGGCGGCAACTCGTCACGCTCTATCGCATGCTGGGCGTGGCCGTGCCGGAACATCTGGATCATCCCATTTCCGTCGGGCGCGGCACACCCGAGGCCGGCGGCGTCATGAGGCGGGCCACTGCCTCCTGAAGGTGCGAGCGATGAGCGCTTCGCGATTGCCTGTGTACGATCGGAGGCGCGCGGGCGTGCTGCTGCACCTGAGCTCGCTCGATGCGCCACTCGGGCGCGGCGGCCGCGCGTTCATCGACTGGCTGGCGCAGGCCGGGTTCAGCGTCTGGCAAGTGCTTCCGGTCGGGCCGACGGGCCACGGTGGCTCACCGTACTGGGTTCGGTCGGATTTCGCCGGAAACGTCGCGTTCATCGATCCCGCGGAGCCGCCCTCCACGAGCTCCTCGGAATATGCCGCCTTCCTCGAGGCCACTCGGACGTGGCTCGACGACTACGCATTGTTTGAAGCGCTCAGTGCGGCTCACGGTGGCGAGCCGTGGTGGGAATGGCCTGAGGAGTTTCGCAAGCGCGATCCGGCAGCCATCGCACGTGTTCGCCACGTCCATGCGGACGAGATCGAGCGTTGTCGTCGGGAGCAGTTCGCGTTTGCGTGGCAGTGGAGCCGTTTGCGCGAATACGCGCATGCGCGTGGCGTGCGTCTCTTCGGCGATCTGCCGTTCTACGTGGCACCGGATTCCGCCGAAACCTGGGCGCACCCCGAGCAGTTCCAGCTGGACTCGCATGGCCGCGCGAAAGCGGTGGCCGGTGTTCCGCCGGACTACTTCTCCGAAACCGGCCAGCTGTGGGGCAATCCGCTTTATGACTGGCGCACGATGCGAGGCGACGGCTTCACGTTCTGGCGCGCGCGCCTGCACTGCCAGCTGGAACGCGTGGACCTGCTGCGCATCGATCACTTCCGTGCGCTGGCGGCCCACTGGTGCATTCCGGCGGGTGCGCCGGATGCGCGCGGTGGCGCCTGGCATCGCACGCCGGGTCGCGCGTTCCTCAAGGCATTGCGCGAGGACTTCGGGGATCTGCCCATTGTGGCCGAGGATCTCGGGCTCATCACGCCGGACGTGGTCGCCCTCCGCAAGGACTTCGGCTTGCCGGGCATGCGCGTCCTGCAGTTTGCCTTCAGCGGCTCGCCGGACGATCTGCACTTGCCGCACATGCATGAGCGGGACTGCATCGTTTACACCGGCACGCACGACAACGACACCACGCTTGGATGGTTTCTGAGTCTCGACAGCGAAACGCAGCGACGCGTCGAGCACTTCCTGCGACTCACGCCGGGCGCCATGCCGGAAGCGCTCATCCGTGCGGCGCTCGGCTCGGTGGGCGAGCTGGCCATCCTGCCGATGCAGGACGTGCTCGGCCTCGGATCCGAAGCGCGGCTGAACACGCCCGGCACCTCGACGGGAAACTGGTCGTGGCGACTGCCTGAAGACGCCCTCACACCCGATCTCGCGCACCGGTTCGCGCTGCTCAACAAGACTTACGGACGCACGTGATCCATCGGGATAGCGTCGCCTCCGATGCTTTTCCCGGACGAAGCCTGCGTTTTCCGCGCGCAAAGAGCGCGACGTCCGTCGGCCGTGCAGGCGCTGCCGCCGGGCCGATGCCAGGCGGCAGTGGGTATCGGGTTTGCTAGGATGCCGGTCCAGCCGTTTTACGAGGCTGGAGGCCCGTGAGAAGAGCGCTTTCCCTTCCCTTGGTCGCGTTACTGCTGGCGGTGTCGCTTGCCGGCTGCGCGATGCTGGCTCCCAAGCTCGAAACGCCGCGACTGTCGATCGTGAGCGTGGAGATGCTGAAAGGCGATGTCTGGGAACAACGCATGAAGGTGCGCATGCGCGTGGAGAACCCGAACGATCGCCCCATCCCGGTGAAGGGACTGCAGGTGGCGCTCGAAATTCAGGGGCAGGAGCTGGCGCACGGTGTCTCGGGCGCGGCCTTCAATGTGCCGGCCCTCGGCGAGGCCGAGTTTGACATGAACATGACGGCCAACATGGCGGGCACGCTCCTGCGCCTGCTCGGCACGGGCAAGCCGATCGAGGATGCGGTGGAGTACCGCGTCACCGGCAAGATCTCCCTGTCGGAAGGCTGGCTGCGCTCGATTCCCTTCGAGGACAAGGGCACCTTCAAACTGCGCTGAGGGCGCAGCAGGGCGGCTTTCGCGCGACCAGCCGAAGATCTCGGTCGCAGAGAAGCTCGACAGCGTGAATCGGCTGCGGTCCGCACGAAGCGACACGCAATCACCTTCCGTGCTCAGCCTGACGCGGGTCTTCTCCGGCAGCGCCTTGAAGCTGAGTCGTGTCGAGGCGACGTTCGCCCCGCAGGCGAGCGCCGCCTCTTTCGGGATACAGGCTTCGGGTCAGCGTCCGGCTAGGGCCGGCCCGAGCTCGCGAGCCTTTCGTACAGCTCCACGTACAGGCGCCCCTGATGTTCCCAGGAGAAGTCGTGCGCCATGCCGTTCCGGATCATGCGCTGCCAGTGTGCCGGTTGCGCGTACAGGTCGAGCGCGGTGTTGAGGGCCCACTTCAGCGCCTCGGCGTTGAAGTGCTCGAACACGACGCCGGTGCCCGTGCCGGTGGCCGGATCGTAGGGCGTGACGGAATCCGCAAGGCCGCCTGTCTTGCGCACCACGGGTACGGTGCCGTACCGAAGGCTGTACATCTGATTCAGGCCGCACGGCTCGTAGAGCGAGGGCATGACGAAGAGGTCGCTCGCGGCTTCGATCCAATGCGCCAGCTCGTCGCTGTAGCCGTGATGGAAATGCACGCGACCCGGGAAGTCCGCCTCGAGCTTGCGGAAGAACTTCTCGTACTTCTCATCGCCGGCGCCCAGCGCCACGAAGGCCAGATCACGCCACGTCAGCACCTCCGGCAACGAGTCGAACATCAGATCGATGCCCTTCTGCATCGCGAGGCGCGAGACGATGCCGAGCAGCGCGGTTTCAGGCCCGAGATGCAGGCCCAGACGCTCCGCGAGATCGCGTTTCAGCGCGGCCTTGCCTTCCAGATTGCGGGCGTCGTAGTGATGCGGGAGATAGCGGTCGTGCTGCGGATCCCACTCGCTGTAGTCCACGCCGTTCAGGATGCCCACCAGAGCGTCCGTGCGCGTGCGCAGCACATGCTGCAACCCCATGCCGTACTCGTCCGTGCAGATCTCGCGCGCATGCGTCGGGCTCACGGTGGTGATGGCATCCGCGTACATGATGCCGTGCTTCAGTGAGTTCACGAACCCGGCACGCAGATCGTCCTGATGCAGCAGGTAGCTCTTGTCGCCAAGCCCCACGTCTGCGGCGGCATGTGCGGGAAACACGCCCTGGTAGCCGATGTTGTGGATTGTGAGCACGGAACGTGCACGGGCGAACAACCGATCCCAGTCGTACACGGCCTTGAGGTACAGCGGCCCGAATGCCGTATGCCAATCGTTGCAGTGGATGATGGACGGGCTCCAACTCATGCGCTGGCAGCATTCGAACGCTGCGCGCGTCAGCACCAGGTAGCGCAGGTGCTCATCTACATCCGTGGTGTATAGGGTGGGGCGGCTGTACAGCACCGGGCAATCGATGAGGTACAC
>JADGHX010000277.1 GCA_019683695.1 Steroidobacteraceae bacterium | reverse complement strand
AGCCTCTCCACGCTCCATCACAGCTCACCCCCAAAATTTGTACACTATGCCGACACGCCCGGGCTGAATGACAAGCCCGGAGAACGACAACCCGCAACCATGGGCGCTACGAAACAGTCAGACAGGTAAGCCGCAACGACCTTTGCTCGTCGTTGCGGCGCTTCTCCCACGTCTGAATTCCGACACGAGAACGCCGCGGAATCCTTTGAACGGGAGATCTGATCGTGCGTTCGAATTTTACGCGCTGGCCGTATTCGCAGGCGGCCACCGTGGTGATGCTTGTTCCCTTCAATCTGCTTGCCGCTCTCGGCATGGATCTGTACCTGCCCGTGGTGCCAGGCATGGCGGAGGTCCTGCGTGTCGAGGCGTCGACTATCCAGCTCACGCTCACCCTCTATCTCGTGATACTGGGCGCAGGCCAGCTGGTGTTCGGCCCGCTCTCGGATCGATACGGTCGCCGACCCGTGCTCGTCGCCGGCGCGTTGTCCTTTTCCATCGCGTCGTTCGGGCTGGCGATGGTGACATCGCCGGGGTGGTTCTTCGTCTGGCGCGTCATCCAGGCATGCGGCGCAGCCGCCTGTATGGTGGCAGTGTTCGCGACCGTGCGTGATCTCTACGGCGGAAAGCCGGAGGGCAGCGCGGTTTACGGCACGCTCGGAGCCATGCTGGCGGTCATGCCTGCGGCAGGGCCGGTGCTCGGTGCGTTTCTGGATGCGTGGCAGGGATGGCGCTCCATCTTCATCGCGCTGGGCGCGGGCATGACCGTGATGCTGTTCGTCGCGCTCAGTGCGTGGCGGGAAACCTGCAGCCTTGGTGATAGCCGTGCGCGGCGCACTGCGTTGCTGGAACCGCTGCGGAGCCGGCGATTTTGGTGGTACGTCGTGGGTTATGGCGCAGGGATGGGAGCGTTCTTCGTCTGCTTCTCGACCTCGCCGTGGCTCATCATGGAGCGCATGCGCCTTTCGCAGATCGTCTTCAGCATGCTGTTCGCCACCATTGCCGTCACCATGATGATCGCCTCGCGCATCATCGGAAATGTCGCGCCACGCTGGGGAATGCGGCGCTCGCTGCAGAGGGGCATGGCCTGCCTGCTTGTTGCGGGCGTCCTGCTGGCGCTGGGCGAACGTCTTGCACCGGATGCTCTGCTCTCCGCACTCGTGCCAATGTGGATTTCCGGATTCGGGATCGCCATTGCAAATGCGGTCGCTCCCAATGGCGCCCTGCGCGATTTCGACCACGCAGCAGGTACCGCAACTGCGTGGTTCTTCTGCATCGGGGGCGCATTCTCCGGCATCACGGGCACGGCGGCGGCCGCGCTCTTCCCCGTGGACACCCGGTGGCCGATGGCGGCCTACTGCCTGACGTTGCCGCTTTTCGTGCTGGCCTTGTCGCGGAAGACGACGTTGCCCGCGGCCAATCACCTCTGATGGTGAAGCTCGTGCAATCGTCGGGCTCGCGTAGAGCAATGGATACGATTTCATCAAGGTCTATGTCGGCCTCTCGCCCGAGGTGTTCTCCGCGCTTGCCGAGGAAGGGCGCCGCCTGGACATGCCGCTGGTCGGGCACGGCGTGTATGCCGTTCGGCTCGAACGCCAGCTTGCCGAAGGACAGGTGCTCATCGCGCATGCCGAGGAATTCTTCTACACGTTCTTTACGCCACCGGGCGTCGAGGAGACGGATACGTCGCCCGATCCGAGCCGCATCGCGTCGGCCGTCGCGCTCGCCAGGCGATACCACGCCACTGTCACTGCGGATATTGGGACTTACGCAGCCATCGCACACCAGATCGGGCGGCCCGATGTCATCACGTCCTATCTCGTCCGACCCGAATCCTCCTATCTGTCGCCCAATGATCGTCTGGCATGGCGGACGAGCGTCTATGTCAACAAGACCGCGAAACTCGGCCCCAAGCTCGCTTTCCTGAGAATGCTCGTGAAGGCGATGGCCGACGCAAACGTCGAGCTGGTCACGGGCACTGACGCTCTGGGGGTTCCCGGAATGCAGCCCGGCTTCTCGTTGCACGACAGCCTTGATGAGCTCGAGGCATCGGGATTGAGCCGCTTTCAGGCGCTGTCGGCCGCGACGCGCGCGCCGGGCGTGTTCATTCATCGCACCCGGGGAGGCGACCGGTTTGGCATCGTCGCGCCGGGCTATCGCGCTGATCTCATTCTGTCGGAGAAGAATCCGCTCGCCGAGCTCTCCACGCTCCGCGCACCCCTGGGCGTGATGGTCAAGGGGCAGTGGCGCGACGCCGCCGCCCTCAAAGCGCTCACCGACAAGGTTCGTGAGGACTATCGTCGCGCGTGTGAGCTGCCGTGATCGTCGGTCCTTCACGCGGCGATGGAGCCTCTCAACACCGCTTCTGCTTCCAGAGTGCCTCGACGCCCGCCAAATCCTGCGGACAATGCGCTTCGCGTTCGATCCATTCCGCCGCTGCGCGGTATCACGAAACTCCTCGCGTTGAGAGTGCCACCGCGAGCGCGTTCGTTCAGTGATGCGGAAAGAGAGTTTTGCCGATTCGTGAAAGCTCTCTGCGCTGAGCGATAGCGTCGTGCCCACCAGCCGATACGAGCGCACAGAAAGGTGCAGTTCTACGTATCTGCCCGGTTGACGTCGGCGGCCGCGCTCAAGATCATCGCGCCCCCTTTGTGCACACGCGAGGAGCATTGCGCGATGAAGAGGATGTTGATGCTTGCCACTGCATGCCTTGCAACCGCCACTGTGGTTGCGGCAGGGGAGCAGGCGGGCCCGTGGGAAGCGCTGCCGACCGTGGCGCCGGCCCCGGCCGACAACCCGACGACTCCGGAAAAAGTCACGCTCGGGAAAATGTTGTATTTCGATCCGCGCATGTCCTCCACTGGCACGGTCTCCTGCTTTTCCTGCCACAACGTCATGGAAGGCGGCGACGATCACCGGCCCACCTCGATCGGTGTTCACGGCCAGAAGGGCGGGCGCAACGCCCCCACCGTGTGGAATGCGGCGTTCCTGTCCGCGCAGTTCTGGGATGGGCGCGCACCCACGCTCGAGGAACAGGCGAAGGGTCCGCCGGCCAATCCGATCGAGATGGGGATGAAAGACCTGAGTGCGGTTGTCCAGCGCATCCGGAGCATCCCGGGATACCGGCCGTATTTCGAGGCGGCGTTCGGCAAGGGCGATGTCATCACGATGGAGAACATCGCGCGCGCCATCGCAGCGTATGAGCGCACGCTGATCACGCCCGACAGCCCCTACGACCGCTACGTGAAGGGCGACAAGTCCGCGCTGACTGCCCAGCAGGTGCGCGGCATGAAGACGTTCGAGAGCATCGGCTGCACCGCCTGCCATCAGGGCGCTCTCTTCAGCGGCCCTCGGCTGCCCGCGGGACAAGGCTTCTTCGTCAAGTTCCCGACGTTCCCGGACAGCCCCTACGTCTCGAAATACAACCTGATGCAGGACAAGGGGCGCTTCGAGGCCACCAAAGCCGCCGGCGACGAGCACATGTGGCGTGTGCCCACGCTGCGCAACCTCACGTACACCGCCCCGTACATGCACAACGGCGCGGTCAAGACCCTGCCGGAAGCGGTGCGCGTGATGGCGTCCACTCAGCTCAACCGCTCGCTGAGCGATGCCGAAGTGAACGACATCGTTGCGTTTCTCGAGTCGCTGACCGGACCGTTCCCGGAACAGAGCATGCCGAGGCTGCCGCCCACGCCGGGCGAATTGCTCGTTGAATAGCCTGCTTCATGCAGGAAGGCCGGTGTTGCTGTCTGCCTGACAGGCCGGCCTTGATCAGCACTCGGTGCTTGCGCTGACTCCAGCGGCGGGCGGCATGACTGGTCGAGATGTTGCGCACCGCTGCGCATGCCCGCCGAGTGCTTCACTCGCCACAGACGCGCGCATGCTCTGGTTGAATCCCTCCGACAATCAGAGCATGCGCGTCCTGCTGCCGAATGCTACGAGCGCGTAGGTGTTGGACAGCGACAGGCCAAATGCCTCATCGGCCGGTGAGCTCGCAACCCGGCGTTACTGACAGTCCGCTGCGGTAGGTCCGTGCCAGGCCGCGCACGCCGACGACCCGATTGCTTGCCCGGATCAGCCTGCATCGGTCTTCCGTTGTTCTTCAACCGCCTGAGGTAAGCGGGCATTTGTCGCTTCGGCAGCTCCACTGAAATCGAGCATGTCCTGAAGGTCCTGCAGCCGCTGAGCGTACGTCGACTTCAGTGTAGCGGTCAAGGCCCCACTGGACACTCGGTTGCAGTAAGTCGTCCTTCTCAGGCTGCGCATTGCGCAGTGGCCGCGTAGTACTTGCGCCGCCGCTG
>JADGHX010000074.1 GCA_019683695.1 Steroidobacteraceae bacterium | reverse complement strand
AAGAAAGAAGAGAAGAACCCGAACATCGAGCGAGGGGAGCCGGCGCGGCAAGCGATGCGCGTGGAATATGTGCCGGCCGTTCCCGCGGAAACCTGTGCCTGAGACGTGCACCTTTCACCCAGGCGGCACACGGCCGTTTCCGTGCAGGCAGCAGCCCGCGCCTGTTCAGCGCAGGAGCCGCATCGAGCTGCTGCGCTCGATCTCGCTTACGCGCTGTGTATCGAGGTCTCGATTCGCGAACACTAGGATATTGCCACAATCTCGCCGTTTGTCTTCCTGATCGTGATCGTGAGACGTCTCGGCACGATCTTGCCGCCCGACATCGGCAAAGCGCTTCGATCCTCCGGGCTGACCAGAGCATTGTCGACAGTCACCAGCCACATGTCCCCTTCGTCCTCAATGGTTCCCGGTCCGCGCGCCGAAAAAATGTCCTTTGTGTACTTCTCGTCGAGCACGAGTAGCGCGAGTCGCTCCGCGAATCTCTCAGTGACGAATGGCTGTCCCTGATTCATCAAGAGCATGGATAGGCTTAGTGTTGTCGCAGGCCGGTGCTCCGTTACGCAACCTCCGAGGCAAATCAAAATTGCAGTGGCGACGACCCGACTCACGCCAGACCTCCCATCTTCAACAGTCGCTTCGAGACAGGCCGGCTACGCATGCCAGCTCCCCGACCGAATGGACACAAGAACCGATAGTTCTTTCGTTCGCTCGCCTCACGACTCCGGCAGCTCTTTTCGGATCCACGCCCGGAGCGCTGCAATGGCCGCAGCGTCCTTCTGCGGAGGCAGGTACACGAAATCGTAGCGATAACCCTCCATCCGGAGCGTGGGCCCGAACGGCTGGATGAGCGTGCCGCGCGCAAGCTCGTCCGAGACCAGCGCGAGACTGAGCAGCGCGACGCCGTGTCCGGCGATGGCGGCCTGAATCGCCTGACTCTCGTCCGTAAAGATGAGGTCGGATTTGGGCGTCAACTCCGGCACCCGGGCCGCTCTCAGCCAGCGATCCCATGTTGCGTTCTCGCGGCGCCGCCTGCGCCACTCGAAATGAATCATCGTGTGCTTCGCCAGATCGCGCGGCTCACGCAGGCGAAGGCGCGGGCTGCAGACGGGAGCGTACGCGTCCTCGAACAACGTTTCGGCCGCGTAGCCTTCGTACTCGCCGCGGCCATAGCGGATCGCCGCATCCGCAATTCCGGAGCGCAGGTCGACGGGCTCGTCGCTCGCGTGCAGACGCAGGTCCATGCCCGGATTGTCTCGATGGAACGCGGGCACTCGCGGCGCAAGCCACCGCGCGGTAAATGCGACGGTTGCAGACAAGGTGACGACCGTGCGTAGCTTTCCCGCCTTCAACCGGCTGATTGCGTCGGCGAACTTGTCGAACCCTTCGCGCAGCGCCGGATAGAGATCTCGCCCGTAGGCCGTGAGCGCGATATGCCGCGCGTGACGCTCGAAGAGCCTCACGCCGAGGGTATCCTCGAGCACACGGATGTGGTGGCTGACGGCCGTTGGAGTGACTGCGAGCTCCGCAGCGGCCTTCTTCACGCTGAGATGCCGGGCTGCAGCCTCGAACGCACGCAGCGCATGCAAGGGCGGCAGCCGCCGCGAGACCTTCGACCTGAGCATGATTCATCCGGGCAGAAAGAACTATGCATTTGAGAGGCGACGCTGCTTCCGCCATTTTCATGAGTCGAGAGATTCAATTCTCATGATCTGTCAGGAGAGAAGTCGCCATGAAGCTGCAACGTATCGTGACGAAGCCCGATCCCTACGAGCCCTTCCGACTGTCACAAGGCTATCGGGTCGGAGACCTGCTGTTCATCTCCGGTCAGGCCGCCTACGACGATGCGGGGAAAATGGTAGCCCCCGGCGACTTCGACGCTCAAGCGAATCAGGCGTTCGCGAATCTGGAGCGGGCCTTGCGCGCCGGCGGATCGAGCCTGCGCAATGTTGTCAAAGTGACGATCTTCCTCACCGACATGGCGCACTTTCCGAAGATCGTCGAGTTGCGCGGCCGGTATTTCTCCCCGCCGTATCCAGCGGACACGATCGTCGAGGTGAGTTCCCTCTATCACGAGGACGCCATGATCGAGATCGAGGCGGTTGCCGTATCCGACGCGGCGGCCGATCGCGCGGCGTGACCTCGTCGCGCGCAGGGTTGCCGACCGATCACGCGCCCGGGCCTGGGTGCAGGACGCGAACTTCACCGCCACGGCGATGCGCGTCGCGAGGGCGGGGGCACGTCACAAGCCGCGTGCCCCAATCGTCAAGCAGGTGTAAGCGATCACCCACTGGAGCCTGCCATGCAAGACACCGCCGCCATCCCCTACCGCGACATCATCCCGGCCGTTTACCGCGCTCTGGAGCAGGTGCACGGCCGCATCGACGAGCTGGGCCTGCCGCGAGCGCTGCACCACCTGGTGCAGCTGCGGGCCTCGCAGATCAATGCCTGTGCCTACTGCGTCGAGATGCACACGCGCGAAGCCCGGGCAGATGGAGAAACCAACGAGCGCCTCGATCGATTGGTCGTGTGGCAGCACGCGGACGTCTTCACCGCCGCCGAGCGTGCCGCGCTGGCGTGGACCGAGGCGCTGACCTCGTTATCATCGACGACGGACTACGGCCGGCTCCGGCGTACGCTGCGCGAGCACTTCAGCGATGAACAGATCGGCGCGCTCACGGCCGAGATCGCCATGATCAACCTGTGGAATCGCATCAATGTCTCCAATCACTGAGCGGGCCTCCGATGCCATCGGTGCGGACACGTTCGAGAGCTGCCGGCCGTTCCTGTTCGGTCTCGCGTATCGGCTGCTCGGCACGCGGGCGGAGGCCGAGGATGCCGTGCAGGAGACGTACTTGAAGTGGCAGGCAGCCGATCCCGCCACTCTGGACAACCCGCGAGCGTGGCTGACGAGCGTCTGCACGCGGCATTGCCTCGACCTCCTGCGTTCAGCGCAGCGCAGGCGCGTTGAGTACGTCGGCACGTGGCTGCCCGAGCCGATCCACCCCTCGGAAGAGTCTTCTCCCGAAGCGGAAGCCGAGCTTTCGTCGTCGTTGTCGATGGCGTTTCTGCTGCTGCTCGAGCGCCTGGCGCCCAAGGAGCGCGCGGCCTACCTGCTGCACGAGGTCTTTGCGCTCTCGTACTCGGAGATCGCGCAGATCCTCGGAACGAACGAGGCCGCCTGCCGCAAGCTCGTGTCACGGGCCTGCAGCAGCATTGGGCGTGAGCGCACCGGCTACGCGCCTTCTCGCGAGCGGCAGCGTCTGCTGCTCGATGCGTTCCGCAACGCCATTACGGGCGGCGAGCTCGAGCCGCTCGCTCAGCTCCTCGCGCAGGATGTCACGCTGCGCGCCGATGGCGGCGGAAAGGTACCCACGTTGCTTGAAACGCTGCGCGGGCGGGCCGCCGTGCTCGGGTTCGTGGCCGAATCGCTGCGCACGTATTGGCAAGCCTACGAGTGGCAGCAGACGGATCTGAACGGCGCATGCGGCGTGGTGCTGCGTGAAGAAGCTCATACGGCCGCGGCGGTGAGCTTTTCCTGGAACGCGCAGGGTGAAGTGGATGGCATCTACATCGTGCGCAACCCCGACAAGCTCTCGCGGTTGGCGTTGTCATGAGTGTCGCGCTGTCGCTCTGGTGGGGACGGACGGGCCTGTGCATGTTCGTGTTGTGCTCGGGCGTCGCACTACACGCGATCAATTTGTATCTGGCGACGACCGTCATGCCCTCCATCGTGCGCGAGATCGGCGGTATCGATTTCTACGCGTGGAACACGTCGCTGTTCGTGGTGGGCTCGATCTTGGGTGCGGCGCTCGCTTCGCAGCTCTTGCGACGAGCCGGCTGCCGCACGGCGTATCTATTGGCGGCAATCGCATTCGCGGTGGGATGTGTCATCTGCGCTAGCGCATCGTTCATGCCGATGTTCATCGCCGGACGCTTTGTCCAGGGGCTGGGTGGTGGCCTGCTGCTCTCGCTGCCATATGCCCTGCTCCGACTGCTTTTCGGCCCCGCGATGTGGCCGCGCGCGATGGCGTTGCTTTCGTCGATGTGGGGCGTGGCCACGCTGCTCGGACCGGCACTGGGCGGAGTGCTCGCCGAGGTCGGGGTATGGCGAGCCGCTTTCGCGAGTCTTGCTTTTGCGGCCCTGCTTTGCGCGGCGGGGGCGTGGACGTTGCTTCCTGCGCAGGCAGATGATCGAAGCCGCGCCGGTGGTGTGCCCCTCGCTCAACTCGCGCTGCTAGGCGGAGCGGTGCTGCTGATCTCGATGGCCAGCGTGATGGAGAACATTCCGGGGCAAGTAGGCTGGCTTGGCGCAGCCGCTCTACTTCTGCTTTGGCTCTGTCGACGTGAAGGGACGGCCACGTCGCGACTACTGCCGCGCGAGTCGCTGGGAAAGACGCCCTTGCGAGCGCTCTACGTATCGATGGTGCTCCTGGCCGTCACCGTCACGTGCAGCGAAAGCTTCGTGCCGTGGTTCCTGCAGGAGCTGCACGGCCTGGGACCGCTGGCCGCAGGCTTCATGGGCGCAACGATGTCGGCGGGATGGACCACGGGTTCGATCATCGCCTCGGGCGCACGGAGCGCTCGCGCCGATGCGCTCGTGCGGACGTCACCATGGCTCTCCAGCATCGGCCTGCTTGTCTTGCTGCTGCTGTTGCCGCCGGGCAGCGGCGGTGACTGGCTGCACTTGGCCGCGATTGCGGCGGCGCTGATCGTCATCGGATTCGCCGTCGGCATCGCATGGCCCCATCTCGCGACCCGCGTGCTAGAGCGAGCTGCGCGTGAGGAAGGCGATCTGGCGGCGGCGTCCATCATGACGATTCAGTTGGTCGGCACAGCGTTGTCGACCGCGTTAGCGGGCATCATCGTCAATGCGGCTGGCATGTCGGAGGCCGGTGGCAGCGGATCTGCCGCATTCTGGCTGTTCGCCGTCGTACTGCTCGCACCGGTGTGGCTACTGCTCACCGGTGCGGCACAGCGGTTCACGTTGCGGCGTCCGTTAAAGACGCTCCCTCACAGTAAACCCTGCGACGGCGCCGACATCGCCAGGGCCAGATCCTCGCTTCCTGCAGAGCGACTTATGCAACGTAATCTCGAGCGCATATCGTGTCCTTTCGCGGGCAAGAGACGCGCGCCAGACGATTAATGGACGCCGCCCACGGATGGGCTTACAGTCGGACGCCACCGGGTAGCAACAACACGAATTCGCGCCCGGCGAAATCCAGCAGGGGGGCGATTTCATGTTCCGAACCTTGGTGTTGTGTTGCGTCATCGCGCTGGCTTGTGCGGCGTGTGGCGGCGGTGGCGGTGGCGACGGCGGCAGCAGCGGCGGTGACTCGGGTAGCAACGGCGGGGCTGACTCTGGCAGCAGCGGGGACGGCGGTGGCAGCACCACGCCTCCGCCCGCAGCGCCGAGCGGACTTGCCTATACCTCGCCGGTGCATGCGACGGTGGGCGTTGCCATCGACTCGCTCTCTCCGACGGTCACGGGCTCGGTGAGCTCGTATTCGGTATCGCCCGCGCTGCCCGCCGGACTGACCCTGGACACGACGACCGGCGTGATCAGTGGTACGCCGACCGCCAAGGCCGCGGAAGCGACGTACACCATTACGGCAACCAACAGCGAAGGCAGCACCACGTTCCCGTTCGTGCTCGGGGTCAACGCACAAACCGCAACTGGCCAGTTCATCGATTCACCGGTCGCCGGTCTGTCTTATGTCTCGGGTGATCAGACCGGAGTCACCGATGCACTCGGCGGTTTCACTTACGAGGTGGACGAGCCCGTGACGTTCAAGGTCGGTGCCGTCACGGTCGGATCGGCGCCTGGGGGTTCCGTCATCACGCCGCTCGATCTCGTCCCGTTCGGCTCCAGCACAACGCTTACGGTACAGAACATCGTGCGCTTTCTGTTGCTGATGGACTCGGACAACGATCCGGCGAACGGCATCAGCATTTCCGAAGGATTGCGCAGCCGCGCCAGAAACTGGCCCGCCGTGAGCTTCTCGACGACCGATCTCGAGGCCGCGCTCGCGAGCATCATTCCCGACACATCCGTCGATGGAGCCGTGCGCGCTTTGCCGTCCGCGGCGGACGCTCAGGCACACCCTTTCCCGGAGGCGGCTGCAGGCTCCACTAGCGGGCTGTTGAGAGCCTCTTGCGTCCGGACCACGGAGGGTCCGGCCGATTGGCCCGCGAGGCTCCCGAATCGCAGCGGCTTGCCGGCTTCGACGAGCTGAAGCCGGTCCGCGAAGCCGAGCGTGTCGAAGGTCTTGCGCAGATCCTGCTGTGTCTGGGTGAAGTGCGCCCAGCCTTCGTGATGAACGGGCACGATCGTCGCGCCGGGGAATGCCGCGGCGGTTTCGATGGCATCGTTGGTGCCCATCGTGAGCAAAAACGGCCCGCGCGTCATCGCGCCACCTGCGAAGAGCAGCACCACGCGCGGATGAAATCGTCGGGCGACCTCCCGCGTGCCCTCGTACCAGACGGTATCGCCCGTCACGTACACGAGATCCTGGTTGGTGTCCGCGATGCTGATGACGAAGCCGATGACATCACCGGAGAGCTTCTCAATGCCGGCCGGGCCGTGACGCGCCGGTGTGCCGGTGATCCGAAGTGTGAGACCCGACGGCGTCTTCACCGTGTGCACGTCCCATGCATCGAGCCCGATCGCGCCGTGGCCCAGGCGCGCGGCCCCCGCTTTCGTGGTCAGCACCACCGGGGTCTCCTGGAGGAGCGCGCGGCCTGCGTGGTCGAGGTTGTCGGGGTGCTGGTCATGGCTCACGAGCGCGACGTCGATGTGGCCGAGCTCGTCTCGTGAGACATTCGGTCCCGCTGTCTTCCGCAGCCGGACGGTACCCGAGGCATATTCGCCGCCCGCCGGATCGAACGTGGGGTCCGTTATGAAGTGCAGCCCGCCGATCGACAGAACCGCGGTGGGGCCTCCGACGTACGAAATCTCGATCGCGGGCGGATCCTGCAGAGCCATCATGGGCATGACGCTTTCTCCTTACTGGAAACCACGTTCAGGCTAATGCTTTCCTTGTCCGACCAACGGTGGCATTCTTGCCTCTCTCCGAGGCATTTCTGCCATTGGCGTCATGAAGCGCGAGATCCACGTTGCCGTACTGATCAGCGAGCGAACCGCGATAGCGCTCGCGCTCCTCTTCAGAGCCATTCTGCAGCGGGCCAATCGAATTCCGGGCGCGCCGGCTTACGACGTGCGGCTCGTCAGCTCGCGTTCCTCGCGCCGCCTTTCCCTCCAGGGTGTCACCGTCGCGACAGAGCCGCTCCCGCAGCGCTGCGATTACCTGGTCGTGCCGCCATTCGATGGGTTCACGGCCGGGGATGCGCCGGAGGAGCGGGATGTCGCGCTCGTGCGCGATCAACACGAGGCCGGTGCCGTCGTTGCGTCCGCCTGCCTGGGTGCGCTCACGCTCGCATCCGCGGGTTTGCTCGACGGGCGCGAGGCGACAACGCACTGGGCATGGGCTTCCATCGTGCGACAACGCTACCCGCGCGTGAACTGGGCCGTGAACCGCATGATCTGCGACCAGCGTGACCTCATCACTGCGGGCGGATATCTCGCGATGGTGGACCTCGCGCTCCATCTCGTCGCGACTACGCGCTCGCGTGAGCGGGCCCACGAGCTGGGGCAGCTGGTGCTGGCCGACAGCGTGCGACAGAAACAGTCTGTATTTGCTCAGAGACTCATCGAGCCGGGAGTCGAGCACGGCGAGCTTCTCGGCCTCACCCGCTGGATCGAGCGGCATCTCGCCGAGCCGCTTTCGGCTGTTGCCATGGCGCGCCGATGCAAGATGAGCGTCCGCTCATTCCATCGCAAGTTCGTCGCCGTACACGGCGTCACGCCACGCAAGTTTCTGCAGCTCAAACGCATCGAGCGCGTGCAGGCGCAGCTGCGCACCAGCCGCAAGAGTCTCGAGCAGATCCTCGCCGAGGTCGGCGTGAGCGACGTGGCGTCTTTTCGTCGTGTGTTTCGTCGAGAGCTCGGGTACTCGCCGGCTGAGTATCGCCGCCGGCTTCGTGCGCGGGGAGAACAGAGCTTCCGCAAGGCGAGCAGCGCTGCGCGAGCACAGGCTTGAACCACCCGCGGGCGGCGCGATGGGCCGGAGCAGGCTGGCTCAAGGATTCATCGATCAGAACAAGAGTCTGATGATGACGCGCGTCGCCGTGCCGCTCGATTTCAACGATGCCGTCCCTCACATCAGCCAAAGGTCACGCGGCGCCCGCGCGAGAACCTGCGTAACAGTCGACTTTGACGACGCTGCATCTGTGCGCGGATGCATGCGGAGGTCACGTGAGAAGCGTCTAGTCCTCGCTTGCGCGAGGATAACGAATGCAAATCCCACGTCGCTTTGCGTCAACGTGGTGAATTGCCGCCGGGCTGCATTGCGCACTCGCGATTCGGCCGGCGCCGCCCTCGAACTTCATGGCTTCGCCGCCATACCGCCTGAAGGCGTAAGATCGGTTGCCGGAACCCCTCAGCGGCACAATGGAGGGTCCAGCCATGAGGCTTTCTCGTCGCGCGTTCTGTCAGTCCGGTTCGGCGGCGTTCGTTGCCGCCTCACTACCCGGTACTGTGGCGCTCGGTCAGAGCGTAGCGTCCTCCCGCGTGGTGCCTTCCGAGGTCCGCGCCGTGAAACTGAACGGTGCGGCGACGTCCATTGAAGCGGCGGCCCTGCGTGAGCTTGCCGGCAGCCTCGATGGGCAGCTGCTCCTCGATGGCGACTTCGGTTACGACGGTGCGCGCCGAATCTGGAACGGCATGCATGATCGCCACCCCGCCCTGATCGTTCGGGCGCGATCGACGGCCGACGTCGTCAACGCCGTGACGTTTGCTCGCGAGCGCGAATTGCTGCTTGCGGTCAAGGGCGGTGGTCATAGCTGGCCCGGTCACTCGACAGCCGACGGCGCCTTGATGATCGATCTGTCCGCGATCAATGAAGTGACGGTCGATCCGAATCGTCGTCGTGCGAGAGTCGGCGGAGGTGCACTGCTCTACGATCTGGACTTCGCCAGCCTGCGCCATGGTCTCGCGACGACGGCCGGTATCGTCTCGCACACCGGCGTGGGCGGGCTCACGCTCGGTGGCGGCTACGGGCGGCTCGGACGCAAGCTCGGACTGACGATCGACAGTCTGGTGGCAGCGGAGCTGGTCTGCGCGGACGGGCGGGTGCGCAAAGTCAGCGCCGAGGAAAACAGGGATCTGTTTTGGGCCATCCGCGGCGGCGGCGGCAACTTCGGGGTCGTCACCGAGTTCGAGCTCGTGCTCCACGAAGTGCCACCAGATATGTATGGAGGCATCATCCAGTGGCCGCTTTCCGCCGCACGCGATGTACTGCATCACTATGCCAAGCACTCTTCCAAGTACTCGGATGAGATGTTCGTGGCGCCGGGCCTGACGACGGCGCAAGACGGATCGCCGCGCCTGGCAATGGACATCTGCTACTGCGGAGATCCGCGTAACGCCGAGCGCGAACTGGCACCGCTGCGCGCTGTGGCTCGTCCCGTCATGGACGGCGCTGGTCCGACCTCCTATCTGACTATGCAGACTCGCATGGACGGCGTGGCGCGCCCGGGAATTCGCTCGTACATCAAGAGCGGAATGGTCAAGTCCTTCACGCCGGCGTTGATCGACGCGATGCTCGACAACTTCGAACCCGGACGGGGCGTCGCCATCAATTCGATGGCGACCGGCGCCCGAATCGCACAAGTGGCCGAGACGGCAACGGCATGGCCGCACCGCAATGCCAGCGCCCTGGTCGCCGTCGTGTCCTTCTGGCCCGACCCGGCTGCGGATACCGCGCGCATCGGCGCGGTTCGCTCTCTGTGGTCAAAGCTGGAGCCGCATGTCGGCGGCTATTACGCGAACATTCAGGCGGAGGCCATCGAGGTTGCCAGCAACTATGGGCCCGTGTACGAGCGGCTCGTGTCGATCAAGAACGCTTACGATCCGATGAATCTGTTCCGGCTCAACAGCAACATTCGGCCGACTGTTTGAAAGTTTGGCGTGAAGCGCCCGCACGTGTTCTCGTCCTCGCCCAACAGGGACTCCAATCTTTTCTTCCGCGCAGCTCCAGCATCGCCTCACCGTAGGCATCCTGGAGCTCCTTGAGCTGCTTCTCGTACTGCTCCCTGAGGTCCTGCGGGTTGGCTCGGAGGGCGTTCTCCATCCCTCGCTTGCCATCCTCAATCCACTTCTCGATCTCCGACGGAGGCAGGTCGTAGACCCGGCTGGCCTCGGCTACTGTGCTCTTCCCCTTGATAATTTCCAGAACCAGCGCGCTCTTGCGGCACGCCGTCCAACGTTTGATCTCGTCTTCCATCAACACGCTCACGTGTATCTCCAATCAAGATTACCTAAGCAGGTTTTCACTGGGTCACTACAGATAAGCCCATTCATCGGCGCACGCGAGGTGAACTCCGTACCGTGATCCACCGTGATGCTCTTCGGCTTGCCGTGCGCGGCAATCGCCCGCTCAAGGGCCTGTGCGACGGCCTCTCCGGACATGCCGGAGCCACCTCCAGGATCGGACTCCCGCGACTCCTGATCGATGACCGTGAGAACGCGGAACCGCCTGCCATCCATGAGCGCATCGCGGACAAAATTCATGCTCCAGCGCTCATGCGCGCGCGAGGCTGCAGGCGGGACTCAGGTCAATGTTGGAAAACTCAACTCAGAGCCGTGTCGAGTCTGAGTTCACCATCTACTTATTCGATCAAGCTCGGGTATAGAGAGATCAAACGCCAGTTCTCGCGCCGCCGCCTCAGGTAGTGACACGCGGTTGGCCAGCTGATCCGTCGAATATTCGTCCTGAGGGTAGTCCTCACCCATGAGCGCTTGGAACCACCGCTCCCGATCCATCACCACGCGATACTGTTTCTCGTCCTGCGTCTCACCGACGTACGGTAAGAAAATTTCGATTGGCTTCCCGACGCGCTCAGCCTTCGCACCGATACGGTCGACGCGGCCGGTTCGCTGCTCGATCGTGCTGGGATTCCATGAAAGGTCGTGGTGGATCACGTACCTACAGTTCAGATGCAGGTCCACGCCTTCAGCAAGAACACTGGAAGCGACGAGAATCTCCGGGAAGAATGGCGTGTTGAAGCTGAGCATCAGGCGCTGCCGGGTTTCGTCGGGTGTGTCACCGTTTACCAGTCGTATGTTCGGCATGAGCGCGTGCCGAGTCTCTTCGTCATCGCTTCCATCTTCCGTACGTCCAAAACGCACTCCCGGTTGTACGTGGTCCAGAGCGTCGAGATACCGCTGCCGTTCATCGACACGGCATCGGTTTGCGATGAACCGCAGGAACTCGACGAGCTTCGATTCCAGGGTTTGGCCAGAGGCATCGGCTGTCTTGAAGGCGGCTTCCAGGAGTTCCGGAGTGGAAGCGGCAGTGAAATCGAAGTATCGGACTACAAATAGCGGCGTGCGGACGAAGCGCGCGACGACATCCAGGATCCGAACTGATTCTTCGTCGGTCAACGTTGTTTCCAGGCTCTGAATCAGCTGTCGAACGCTTCGCTCCAGGTGGTTTCGCATTGCTTCGCCGCGATCGAAACGGCGGCCGAACGCTTCTACAGCCTTCCGGGCTTTTGCCTCGCTCAAGCCGCTCTTAGTGCGCGCCACCGACCACAGCTTCTCCTCCATAGCCGCCGACAAGTGCTGTTCTATGGCGCGCCCAGTCGCGACGAAGTGGCAAAACACGACCACTTTCTCGCCACGGCTCCATAGGTCGAGCGTGCGGGAGATGAGCGCGGCGATTTTCGGATGTCGTGCGAAGTCCTTCGGCGACGGAAGCGCCTTGGCGAGCTTCGCAAGGTAGCTCTTCACGCGTGCATCTGCCTCGAAAGAAACTGGAGCAATGTCGTCCTCGATTGCAGGTGCACGGCCAGCTCGGGTCTGAAGGAATGCTTCGTAACAGGATGCGAGTCCTTCCGCGAAAACAGCCCGCCCCGTTGCTTCCTCGGATTGCGCGACGATGGCCCGCACCCGGGCCGCAAGGAGGAAGGGAAGCAGCGCGTCTCCATCCACTACGAGTCCGCGGGATTCTTGCCCGCCTTCCAGGAGCAACGCGCTACCGGCTCGGCGAGTACGGCGCTCAACGTCGAGGCCCGGCAAGCTGCGCGAACGCAAGTGCCGAACCACGAGCTGCTTGAGATCAACTTCGGCCTCCTTCATCGCCTGCAATGCGAGGCGATACGCGCGCACGACCGCCTGCACGCGCTCGGGCTTGCTAGCGGCGTCGCGAAGCAGAGCCGGCCACCAGCTTTCGTCGGTGGGATCGGTGCCGCAATCTTCCGGAGTAAGCGTGCGCCACCGCTCATCGAGCTCGCGGGTGCGCACATGCGCGGCGTCGAGCTTATTGGAAAGTTGGTTGAGAGCGGCGTCGAATCTTGCTCGGGCGCCCTTGGGGAACACTCTCCAATCCACACCCTTGAAGCGATCGAGCACGTTGAGAAGCTCACCGTGTCCGAGCTGAAACGGTGTCGCCGTCAAGAAGAGCATGCGCTCGAAGACACCGCTTAGCGCGCCGGCGAGAATCCCATGCTCGCTGGCGTCCTCGTTGGCTTCGGGATCCGCGAACAACGACGCCAGGCGCGTCGCTGGATCCTTGAGGTGATGAGCTTCGTCCAGGATCAGGAGCGGAGAGGTGAAGCGCACCAATCCGAGAACTTTTGGCCATATCTCCTTGAGCGTGGTATTGATGGCATTTCGAACCCTGGCGAGCCGCTCGTCGATAGAGGCGGTCTCCCGCGCCGGCAGAGCGCGTAGTGTTTCGCACAGCTCTTCGAGAGGCAGATCCCGCTGCTCGAAGACTTCGCTGATCGCATGAGGAATGGGATCGTCTTTGACCTGAAGTTCTCTATTCGATCGGTAGAAGTAGTTGATCGTGTTCTTCCAACGTGCGAGGTCCGCGTTCAACAGGCGTTCGTAGAGCTCAGGATCGCCATAGCTCGTCTTGGCACGAATGATGCTTGCCGCATAGCGCGGAAAAGCCTTGCGGCGCTCGCCGATGCGAATTTCACGCAGCGCCCGGCGTATGAGTGCGAACTTGATCCAGTGATCGATTCGCTGCACGTGAAAGGCGCCGTGTTTGAGAAAAATGATCTGCGCACGAGAATCGATGCCGTCGTCAAGGAGGCGCAGGAATTCGACGGCCGTTGCGGCGGTGGCGGCGCGAACGTCGGCCGCATCGTTCTTGATGACGAGCTCTTGAAATACCTGAAAGTCGCGCGGCCACTTCTCGTGCAGCGCCGACGGCACCATGACGACCACCGGACGCTTTTCGGCATCAGTCCTCGCCGCTGCGAGAGCCACGCCGAGGGCGACGAACGTCTTGCCCATACCGACTTCATCCGCAAGGATGACTCCGGGCTGGTTCGCCAGTTTCTCGAGCAGGCCTCGAACCGCGCGCAATTGCCGCGCCGCATCCTCATCGCTGACGCGCGAATTCTTGAAATCGAGCTCGGAAGCGACGTCGAAACCTCGAATCGGCCAAGTCATTGCCCGGCTTCCCGGAAGGTTTCGCGTATGTAGCTGGCGAGATTCTCAGGAGCTGGAATGGATTCAGCCATCTCCTTCAGCTCCGCGATCACTTGATCGACAGCCTCTCGTAAACCCTTCGCCTTCAGTGTGCCTGCGGGTTGCCAGTTCACCTGTCTCAGCGTGCTTGCAAGCTCAGCCATCAGGAATCCCGCAGCGTTCCCTTCAGCGGCAGCGAGCTTCTTCGCGAACACGATGGGACCCAAAGGACCATGCAGCCGCCAGCGCAGGCTTTCCATCGAGTGAACGGGCTCCGATAGGCGGCGCCTTATCCCTTCGAATGCGTCGGAAGCGCGCCGCATGCGCTTCAGCAAGTGGTGGCTGGTCGATACTCGCTTGTGCGGATCCGTTTCGATTTCCTTGGTCAATGCTGCTTTCGCCGCTCTCGCTTCGAGGGTTCGCAAGACGACCCGGTGCAAGGGCAGAGTGGAGGTGATCACAGACATCAGCTCATCCAGCGTCAGTTCGGCCAGTTCCTCTATGGCTGGCAGCATCGACGTGTCGAAGACGTTGACGATCCAGGGAGCTTCGATCCATTCATCTCCCTGTTGCCAGCGTGCCCGGAGAGCGGATGGAAGGCGTGTTTGCTTCCATTCGAGCCTGAGCATGAATGGCTTGCGCGATTCCGCCCATGAATGGGACGAGGCAAGCAAACCTCCTTCCTTGTCCAGAATCTCGAACGTGTCCGGCGCATTGGCAGCGATTTCCAGCTCGATCGTCTTGATGTCGTCCTCAACTCGCAACAATGCGGCGCCAAACGCTGGATGCAGGCGCGACGTGCTGTCGGCCATGTCCTGGCTGGAGGAGGGCCCTCCCAGAAAATCTACTTCGGGAGGATCTTCAACATCCGGCCCTGAGGGCCAGCTGGCTTCGCACAACTTTCCGAACCGGGAATTAATATCTCTGATGAGATAGGCGATATTGAGCTCGATGTTGTGGCGCTCGTGAAGACCCAATCCAGCTCGCGTGAAGTTCGAGGACCCGATCATGTAGAGAGCTCGCTCATCGCGTTGCAACCAGATTGCCTTCGCATGGAGCGGGCGCCGGATCTTGGCCTCATTTTCCAGGACTTCTTCGTCGGGAATGAATCGGAACGCATGAGCCAGAGATCGATGCGACGGCTTGCGCAGCTCGCTCGGCATTTCGAGTTGAACGGCGCCATTTGGCAGCATGCGTCCGATGCCGCAAAAGTTAATCAAACGATGGCCGCGAGTCGTCAACAGCTCCGCCAGTTTCCCAGCGGTGGAGGCGGCGTCCGGACCTTCGTCGAAGAAGGGACTCACGACCCAGGCCTCGTTTGGCGCGGGTCGCCGCCAGCGTTCGTTCAGTTGGCGCAGCACGGATCCGGCGCCCGAGTTGCGCATCAATGGGACCAGGAAACATTGCGCTTCTGGGTCGGTCTTCGCAGGCCAATGGTCGACACGACGCTCGACGTGATCGAGAAATTCCCGCAATCGCGAATGCGGGCCGCCTTCAATGTCCGCCCCCGGGGCGAAGCGCGCAAGTTGACGTATGAAGCTGACGCAGTCCTTCAGCAGACCGTGCTCCACTTCTCCCTCTGGATGAAAATCCAGAACCGCCACTAGCTCGAGATTCCTGCGATAGGCCGGTTCCGTGAGGTTGGCGGACCCGATCATCACGCGAATGTGATGTTCCCAAGCAAGTAGCGTGAGCTTCGCGTGTTGCACGCCGCCGCCCTTCAGCGCGATGGGAAGCTGATGCCAGCGAAGACTACGGTCCGGTTTTGCTTGGCTGGAGTCCACTAGCACACAGGCAAACGTCTGGGACAGTTTCTCCTCTCGCTCGATGTAGTAGGCGCGCGCGGATTCCTCGGGGCTGCACTCCATTCCAATGAATCGGGCCAAGCAGTGTTCTTCGAAGAAGCCCGCGTCGAACGTGAACGTCGTGGCGACACAACCCACGGAGCGCCCATAGCCTGGCTGACCGCGCCAGAGATCGAGCAGTGGTTGGCGAACCTGTTCGGCGTATGTTTTTGGTCCCTTCTTCATCAAAAGGCCCCCAGGTCCGCCAGAAACCTCGAGAACGTGGGCAGCCGGTATTCATGGACATAGGCGATCCGCTCCTTGGCAGGGGGTGTCTCGAGCACGTAATCGGCCCGCACGAACACCCGGTCGTCGCGTTCCTGTTCGAACCAAGCTTCCTTGCCCTCCGGTGGTTTGTCGTCCTGCACTACCCTGTGGTGCTCGAGTAACGCGGTGAAGAACTGCGTCACGTCGCGGATCGAGCGGAATGCATCCAAGAGCCTGGCGATCTCCGGCTCCCACGTCAGCAATTGAGGATGTCTTTCAACGGCGGAAATCGCCGCCGGAATGGCCTTGAAAATATGTTCGACTTCCTTGCGCTTGAACTCCCTGACGCCCACGGGAGCGCCGTGGGACTGATGACCAAGGAATCGGATCCAGTCGAATGAATCCGTAAGAAGGCCGCAGAGGCGCTCATACACGTTGATGCCTTGGATCAGTGTTGCCAACTCTGCATGAACGCGTCGCGGCAGCTCCTGAAGGAACCGGCCTTCTTCGTCCGCTTCAAGTGGCCTCTGGCGAGAGATAAGGGCCTCGGTGATTGCTGGAACGAATTCTGGTTTGCCCGGTGGGCCTGCTCGCTCGATGAGCAATTGACGAAGCACTTTGCGCTCGATGCCATGCAAACGCCCCGGATCAAGCGAGTCGACCATCGACTGCCTGAGCTCCACCGGGAGGGGAGCGGTGCTCCCACGTTCGAGTCCTTGCTCAATCGCGCGCGTGAGTTGTGCGCGAAAGCGCGCGCCACGGCCGGTGGTGCCGTCAACGAAGCCATCCAGCCCAAGCCCTTTCGCCCAGGCTTCCACAAGGCGATATCCAGAGTCATCCAGCCGCCCGTCCGGGGTCAGTACGTCCAAGTGCAGCGCCAGGCGACGAAAGATTCCCGTGAATCCGAAGGTGGTCGCAGTCTTGAGATAAGAATAGGTGTCGAGAGGTCGACCATTCGCGATGGCACGACGCGCTTTCCTGATGCCGGGTATCCCGGCGTCGTCGACGAGGCGTGAATGCTCCCGAACGAACGCTTCGATCACGAACCATTCATAGACTAGCCAAGGCGGCGTCACGCCGTCCTTGGCAACCCGGTCTGTCGGCCACTTGTGACACACGAGCGCACCGACTGCCAGCAAGGTAACAAAGCGCAATCGTCCCATGCGCACGGTAACGGCGGGCAACATGCGGTCGGCCAGGCGCTCGTACACTGGAGCGAGGCCGAGTGGATCGACGCTTCCTTCACCAATAGCGAGCGGGTCGTAAGCGGATAGAAAAGGCGGCTTCAATTCCTCAACCCTGCAAGGTCTTTCAATCACTCGTAAAGCCTGACCATGGCATCGACACCCCTCCCGCGATACGCGAGCAGGCTCTTGTGCATGGTTTCCTTTTCGGAAGCGAACAAGGATTCGTCGAACGGCAACATCTCAAATATTGCTGAGGTGGTGCGGCCGTCCTGGATAACCAGATCGCGAGCACCGGCGCCGGATCCTCGCTCCTGTTTGCGGGCCGATGGCGCTCGCGAACTCCTTTAGCCGTGTGCACATGAAAGCTGAACTGCACTAGCACCGGGCTGAATGGGGCGCAGCCCGGCCAAAAAGGTATCGTGGGGTTGATCGTTTCGAAACTGAGGAACGCAACTGGTGACTTGATTCTTCTCTGGGTACTTGCCAATCCGGATTCAACAACAATCTTACCGGCGCGAACGCTCTCGATTTGTCGGCTTGCGATCTTTACAGCGGAGAAGTCGCGCGGCAATTCGTGAATACGCTGTGCATCGTTGCCGAGCAGCTTTGCCACAGTCTTCGAGTTGATGCGACGTTCCCCCGCTTTCAGTAGCGACCGGCTTTAGAGTTTCCCAGGATTGTAACGGCCTTTGTGGCCAACTGCTTTGCGTGCTGGGCGGACGTCGGCCCGCCGAGTGATTTCGTCTGTCTCTCTTCGTTGTATTCCCGTCTCCAGGTTTCGATCACCGCACGAGCGTGCTGCAGGCTCGTGCACGAGTGTTTGTTCAGGCACTCGTCACGCAGTCGCCTGTTGAACGATTAGATATACGCGCTTTGGTTCGGCTTGCACGGCTCGATGGGGCGCAGTGTGACGCCGTCGCGATGTGCCCAGTTCAACATCGCCTTGCCGACAAACAGCGACCGGCCCGACGCGACTCGATCAAACAGAAAGTCCAACGACCAGACCTCGTTGGCAGCTCCTGGCCGCACTCTTCTTCCGCCGCCGACGCCGCAACTGCAGCTTCTCGAGGGCGTAAAGGCGCTCCACGCGCTTGTGGTTCACGAGCTCACCAGCCTGCCTGACCTTCAGGTAGATCATTTCCGCACCGTACCGGCGATGACGCTGGGCCAGGGCGACGATTCGCGCCAGCACACCAGCTCTCTCCTTGCGGCTGCGCCTACCACGTTTTCCGCAGTGCCTCGAGCGTCACCTCGTTCTCCAGCATCGACTCGGCCGGGAGCTTCTTCAGGCGGGCGTTCCCCGAACTTGCTGCACCAGTGGTAGTAGCTCGCCTCGGAGAATCGATGTCGACGACACAGATCCTTAATCGCCACGCCGCACTCCGCCTCGCGCAGAAATCCGATGATCTGCTCCTCAGTGAACCGCTTCTTCACGTCCAACCTCCCTCTCGGGGCTAGACTCTAAACCGAAGCGCTACTCAAAACCGGGGGACGTCGGGGGCACGTCTTTCAGATCCGGCATGGCGAGCTGAACTCCTGCACCCGGTCCGCCAGGGCGGCCGCTATGGTCGCTCGCCCGCCGCCCAGAGAAAGACGTTGTTGTACCGGACACTCCCATCCGGACGCATGTGGGCGCGGTCCGCATCGGCATAGACGGCGCGAACCGCAGCCTCCCCGCTGTGAGCGATGGCTGCCTGGTTGACCCCGGCACTGGAATTTCCGCGCCACGAGGCCTCGGTGCTCGGGAAGATGAACGGACAGGCGACTTCGCCCTCGTCCACGACGCGCAAGCCCGCTGCCTTGAGGACGCCCGCCAGCGCGCCCGGCTCGGACAACGCCCCGGGATGCGGAGGTGACGCGCCGGGCGGCGGAGGCGGCATCAGCGGCCCGAGCCCGGGCATCACGGCGGAGAGAAACTCGCACTTTTCGGGCGGACCCCATGCCGTGACGACGACCCGCCCGCCAGGCCGCGCAACGCGGACGAGCTCGCGCATCGCGGCCGCCATGTCTGCCGCGTAGAAAACGCTGTTGACGGCCGTGACCGCGTCGAAACTGGCATCGGCGAAGGGAAGCGCCTCCATATCGCCTTCCCGCACGTCTGCCCCCGGCAACCGTTGCCGCGCGATGGCGAGGAGCCCCGGCGAGGCGTCCAGCGCACTCACCTGCGCGCCGCGTAAGCTGGCCAGCAGCGCGAGGAGCCCCGCGCCACAACCGGCATCAAGCAGGCGCGTGCCCGCGGTCACGCGGGCGGCGTCGAGAGTCGCACCGAACAGCGGCAAGCACACCTGCTCCACGTACGCCGCCCAGTCCTGTGCACGCGCTCCCCAGAGCTGACCTTGGATCGCTGCGCTACCCATAGGCAACCTCCCTCTGCACGTTGGCTAAAGGAATGGGTGATTTCCGGAGGCGTCACGGCAATCCTACCGCGCAGGCGGGTGATGGGGGACAGTCCGCGGCAGCGCGAGCTGTTAGAACGACGACTTCAATTTAGTCACCGCTGTACAAGGCCACTCGCGATCCGGATACGCGACGCTCATCGGCAGCGCGTTCTTTTTGCAGCGATGCGTGTCAGACGGCGAAAGAGAACCGATTCAGCGTGTATGCCTGGAGATGCGCGACACATTTACTTCGCCACGTACTCTGTCCGACCCACTACCAGAAGCGATCGGTCTTGCGCATTGGCCTTCACCTGCGCAATCAGGACTCGCGTCATCGCGGCGGGTAAAGGACCGTAAGCAAAGCCGCCGCCGGGGACGGGACGCAGGTCCGGTCCCGGCCAAATGAAGCGGTTGACTTCGGTGGTAATGATCCACGACCGCTCGTCATCCAGGCCCAGGCGCTTCTTTGTCGCGTGTGGAATCTCCATGGCCTTTTCCGGGAATTCGGGCGGCGTGTGCGTGACAGGGCAGATGAAGGTTTCGAGTTCCTTGTATTCGTTAATGCGCAGGTGAACGATCACGAGGACGGTCTTTCACGCCTTCCTCGCGGCCTTTGCGCGCTTCGTTCCACCACAGATAGGCATGGCGGATAACAAGTCCGATTTCCGGCTTGAGCTCCGCCATGCGTCAGGGTTCATACTCGTGATCGAATTTCGAGGCCGCTTCGGGAACCGGCACCGTGCCGAGCTCGTCCACTACGCCCTTCGGAAGTTGAGAGACATGAAAAGCCTTCTGCTCGTAACGGCGCAGGCGGGCGTAGTCCTCGGCTGCGATCAGCACCACGTCATCGCGCCCGTGATGGGTGATGATGATGGGCTCACGATGCGCGAGCGCCCGGTAGCGCCCGAACTCGCGCGTGAATTCGCCAGACGTCACTTTGGTCATGGAAGGGTCCATTGCCGATCTTTCCAGACGTTCCTGATCGCGGAAACTCTATCCAGCAATGCACTGCTAGTCTGTCGACTACGTGCGTCCACGCGTAGCGATGGAAAAGACATGCGGCGGCGTCATGGAGGACGCACGAAAGAAGACGCCGTTAGTGAGCACGATCGAGAGACTGCAACCTCGGTCAGTAGACTGCATGTCTACGAACGAGCGGGTCGACTAGCAGCAACTCCATTCCCGTGTGCCAAGCGTTTCGCATACGGCGCGTGAAGTTGGCGCACGAGGGCACAGGCCACGACTAACGTGTTGGAAAACAAGGAATAGATGGCGCGCCCGGAAGGATTCGAACCTCCGACCACCTGGTTCGTAGCCAGGTACTCTATCCAACTGAGCTACGGGCGCGCCGAATGAAACCACTGGAGGCCGCTCGCGGCCGGCGGGACCGGCGATGCGGGAGAGGAAAACCTGGAATCCCAAGTGCTTCAGGCACTTACGACCTGGCGCACGGGTGATGGCCGACCCCTCGGCCCAAGGCTGACCGGGGCTCGAGGCACCGGTCAACTCGGGGGCCGCGAATCCTACCACAGCTTCGGCAGACGCCAAGTGGCCTTGTGAGCTGGCCACCACCTTGAGTACGGACTGAGCAGGCGGGCGCATCGGCGGGGCTGGGCTGGGCAGGCCACAGAAGGCTGCAGGCCGCAGAAGGCATCGGATATGGGTCGAGCACGGAGTGGCAGCAGAAAAAGGAGAGCACGGATCGAGCATGACGGGTTCAGCACCAAGCGCAGCCGGGATGGTGGAACTGTCTGGCAGCGAGTCGCGCGGATGGCCCCGAATGTCGCAGGTTCAAATCCTCCCGCCGCTACCACCGCCAGCCCGCCCTCCGCCGATGCTATAAAAAACCTCCTGCCCGATAGGCCGAAGGAAGGAGCCCCCATGACCGACGCCCCCATCACGTTCTGGCACAACCCCATGTCCCGGGGCCGCATCGTGCACTGGATGCTCGAGGAGACAGGCGCGCCCTACGAGGTGCGGCTGCTGAATCTGGAAAAGAACGAGCAGAAGAGCCCCGCCTATCTCGCGATCAATCCGATGGGGAAGGTCCCCGCCATCGTTCATCGCGGCGTCGTGGTCACGGAAAGCGCGGCCATCTGCACGTACCTGGCGGATGCCTTTCCGAAGGCGGGCCTTGCGCCCGCGCCGGAGGATCCCGCGCGCGGCACCTACCTGCGCTGGATGTTCTTCGCGGCAGGCTGCATGGAGCCCGCGCTCATCGACAAGATGTTCGGGCGTCCGCCCGTGGAGCGTAAGGGAGCCGTGGGCTGGGGCAGCTACGAGGATGTGCTGAACGCTCTGGAAACCGCCATCAAGCCCGGCCCATATGTCCTCGGCGAGCGCTTCAGCGCCGCGGATGTGTACGTGGGCTCGGTCATGCAG
>JADGHX010000073.1 GCA_019683695.1 Steroidobacteraceae bacterium | reverse complement strand
CGGCACGGTGGTGCGCTTCCCGTTCGAGAGCCCGGTGTGGAATCGCACGACGATGGCCATCGACTACTACAGCATCGAGCTGGAGGACACGATTGGGCCGCTCGCCGCGACGACCATCTACCGCGGCTGCTTCAACGCGGATGGCCACAGCAACCCGACCTACTCGCTGGATGACCCGAATGGCTACTGCCGCCTGATCCAGCGCGACCCGGTGACAGGCGGACGCCTGCAGGTGACCGCGCCGATGCAGAACCTCGGCCTCACGGAAACGTCGGGTATCGACCTGCAGTTCAACTGGCGCAGCGAGCTCGCCGACATGGGCCTCTCCGCCCCCGGCGCACTGGCCGCGAACGTGTCGGTGAACTACCTGCTCGACTTCAGCCAGCAGATCACGCCCGATTCGCCCAAGCTGAACTACAAGGGCGCGTTCGGGCAGGTGGCGGGCGGTGGCGTGCAGACCGGCCAGTACGAGTACCGCACCTACACGACCTTGTCCTATCTCCAGAGCAACTGGAGCGTGGGCCTCAGCTGGCAGCACCTGCCGTCCATTCACAACGTGGCGTGGGTGACGGACAAGGACACGGAAGTTCAGGGCGCCGACTCGTACGACCTGTTCAACCTGTTCGGCACCTGGCAGATCAACGGGACGCTCTCGTTCCGCGCGGGTGTGGACAACCTCTTCGACCGTCAGCCCGAGATCGTCGGGCGTCAGGAGGGTGTCACGAACGCGCGCGGGCAGACCGTGCCCGGGTTCTATGACCTGCTCGGCCGCCGGTTCTATGCCGGTCTGAAGATGAACTTCTGATCGGCACAGCACGGAGCGGCGCGGTGCCGCTTCCGCCGCGGCCGTGCGGCCGCGGATGTGACCACCACCGCACGGCACCGGAGGCCTCTTCCGGGCGCGGACCCGCGATGACGGAGATCCCCCTTCGTCCGGGTCCGCGGCCCCCGGAATCGGGCTTCCGGTGCCGGCGTTTTTGAAGTGATGCAGTTGACCATGTGTATGAAAGGGGATTGTCGAATGCAGATCCGCACCGCAGGCGCGGGACGCAGCACGTACGTTTCATCGGATCAGAACAGCGAACGCAACGTCATCGCGAAGCATGTTCATCACGTCTGCCGGGCCGGGGCGATGACGGCTGTGGCAGCGCTTTGCGCCATCACGGCCGGTCCCGTGGTCGCGCAGGAGGAAACCGCCGCTGCCGATGAAGGCGAGCCGCAGCTCGCCGAGGTGCTCGTCACGGGCTCGCGCATTGCGCGGCGGGACTTCACGGCGAACTCACCGATCACCACCGTGGAGGACGCGATCCTCGAGAACACGAGCAGCTTTGCGCTCGAATCGAAGCTCCTGCAGCTGCCGCAGTTCGCGGGCGCATCGAACAGCCAGTTCTCCACCGGCTACTTCAACAGCGGCGCGGCAACGCTGAACCTGCGCAATCTCGGCGACAATCGCAACCTCGTGCTGCTCGACGGCCGCCGTCTGCAGCCCTCGACCACGGCGCTCGCGGTGGATATCAACACGATTCCCGCCGCGCTCATCGACAGCATCGAGGTGATCACCGGCGGTGCGTCGGCCGCGTACGGCGCGGACGCCGTCTCGGGCGTGGTGAACTTCAAGCTCAAGCGGGATTTCCAGGGGCTGCAGATCGACAGCTTCTACGGCCTGTCCGAGCGCGGCGACAATCGCATCCTCGATCTGAGCGCCGTCATGGGCGGCAGCTTTGCCGAAGGGCGTGGCAATGCCGTCGTGGCGCTGAGCTACGCCGATCGCGGCGAAGTGAAGAACGGCGACATTCCCTTCCTGCAGGAAGGCTTCCGCGTCGGCGCGCTGCCCGCCTCCTCCAGCTTCCTCGCAAGCGGCTACTACAACCCGCTCGCGAATCAGCCGAGCCAGGCCGCGCTCGATGCGTACTTCGCGCAATTCGGCGCGGCGCCGGGCAGCGTCGGCCGCACGACGCAGCTCGGCTTCAACAACGACGCAAGCTCGCTGTTCAACGTCACCGGGCAGACGATCTACAACTACCAGAATCCGCTCTTCCCGCGGTACGTGATCGACACGTTCACGAACCCGGGATCGGCGACGGTGAAGCAGAACTTCAGTGCCGACACGTTCGCCTCGCTGCCGCTCACGCGTCATTCCGTGTTCGCCACCGCAAGTTACGACCTGACGGACAGCGTCGAGCTCTTCTCGCAGGTGATCTACACGCGCTACGAGAGCACGACGGCCGGCGGCGCGCCCGTTGCGGCAAACACCTGGCGCGTGGACATTCCGCGCGATGCCGCCCACCCGGTGCCGGATGCGTTCGCCGCCATCCTCGATTCGCGCCCGGACCCGAACGCCCCCTGGGCGCTCAACAAGGACCTCTCGTTCATGGGGCTGGGCGTGGTGGAGCACACGAACGACGTGTTCCAGTTCCTGGCCGGCGCGCGCGGCGTGGTGCCGAACACCGACATCACGTGGGATCTGTACGCGTCTCACGGCGAGACACAGCTCGTGGACAAGGGCGTCTCCGGCTTCGCCTCGCTCGCGCGCTATCGCGAGCTGATGACGGCGCCCAACTACGGCGCGAATTACAAGGGCCAGTACGGTACCTGCACGAGTGGCATCAGCCCCTTCGGCGAGCAGAACGGTGAAGGCGCCGGCCAGTTCGGCGATCCCTCGCTCCCCGTGGTGTCCGCGGACTGCATCGACTATCTGAACCCGTACTGGACGAGCAACACGCGTCTGAACCAGGACGTGGTCGAGCTCACCTTCCAGGGCAAGCTCCTCGATCTGCCCGCCGGCGAAGCGCGGTTCGCGCTTGGCACGGACTATCGCAGCAACAGCGTGTCGTCGCAGCCGGACAAGGACTTCGCGCCGGACGCGGGCTTCTTCGCGGACATCATCGGCCAGTTCGGCGTGCAGCCGGTCTCCGGCACGAACAGCGTGAAGGAAGTGTTCGGCGAAGCGCTGATTCCGCTTCTGAGCGGTCTGCCCGGTGTCGAGCTGCTCGAGCTGAATCTCGGCTACCGCTACTCCGACTACAACCACTCCGGTGGCAGCAGCGCCTACAAGGCGGATCTGAACTGGCAGGTGTCGGAGCCCCTGCGCTTCCGCGGCGGCTATCAGCGTGCGGTTCGCGCGCCGAACGTCGTCGAGCAATTCGGCCCGCCGACGCTCGTGTTCGACAGCGCAGTGGATGCATGCAAGAGCGACGTGACGGCGAGCTACGCGAACATTCCGTCGAACCCGAACCGTGCGCAGGTCCAGCAGCTCTGCCGCGCACTGATGGGCCAGGCCGCTCCGCCGATCACGGACCCGGTGAACGACCCCTACGGTCTCAACAACTATCTCGGCAGCGCCTCCGGCGCGCTCAACTCGTACCCGCGCGGCAACCCCGACGTGAAGCCCGAGAAGGCCGATACCTACACGGCCGGCGTGGTCTTCAGCCCGAGCTGGCAGCTGCCGGCGAACCTGCGCTTCAGCGGATCCGTCGACTACTACAAGATCGACATCGAGGGTGCGATCGGATACGTGAACGCCAACCTGACGTATCAGCTGTGCTTCAACGCGAACGGCGTGTCGAACCCGACCTACGATCCGGCGAACATCTACTGCCAGACGATCGGACGGCAGCAGGCGCCGGGCGCGCAGGGCGTGCCTTCGGGCGTCTTCAGCTTGTATCTGAATCAGGGCAGCATCATCACGAGCGGCGTGGACCTGCAGGGCAACGTGCGTTTCGACGCCGGTCCCGGCGTGGCGGGCGTCGATCTCGTGGTGAACTACCTCGACAGCTTCAAGCGCCGGGTCGGCCCCGGGGCACCGCTGCTCGATTACGCGGGGTTCGCGGGCGGCTATTACGAGTGGAAGAGCTACACGAACTTCTCGTACACCGTGGGAGACCTGGCCACCGGGCTTCGCTGGCGGCATCTGCCGAGCGTGAGGGCGCAGGACTATCTCGTCGCGCCTTGCACAGCGACCCGGTGCTTCGCGGATACGCCGTCGTACGACGCGTTCGATCTGTATGCCAGCTATCGCCTCGGCGATATGTTCAACCTGCGCGCAGGCGTCGATAACCTGCTCGATGAGGATCCGCCGGTGACGCGCGGCATCCCGGGTTCGACCGATCCGCAGACCTACGACATCATCGGCCGGCGGTATTACTTCGGCATTACCGCGAACTTCTGACGCGGTCACGGTGCGAGGGGCGCCATGCCCCTCGCATCTTTTTCGGGATACGGAAACGGGCAAAAGACCTTTGCTCGTTTCGCAAAGCGCGCATCGCGGCAGCGCACGCGTGCGCCGCCACGGTTCGATGGCCCTCCACATCACGGCCAGAGCGGCCGGGCAGACTGCCGCTGCGGTGTCGCGACGGTACGATGTGCGGGCTGGCCATCGCCGCAGGCCCATACCCTTCGCTGACAACGCAGATCACGGAAATTTGAATGTCTCAGAGCTGGAACAGGGTCTTCATGAGCGCAGTGGCTGCGGCCAGCGTGCCACTGCTTGCCTCCGTGATCGCGCCGGTCGCGGCCGCGGCGGAAACCGGCGTCACGACGAGCGCCTCTTCGGGCGGCACGGCCCCGCTCGCCCCGGACCACCCGGCGCAATGGGCGCTGCTCGACCAGCAGTGCTCGAAGTGCCACAACAGCGTGGACTGGGCAGGCGGTGTGGCCTTCGACACGCTCGATCCCGCCAACATTCCGGCAGACGCGGAAGTGTGGGAGAAAGCGATTCGCAAGCTCCGCGGCCGCATGATGCCGCCGCCGGGCGAGCCGCAGCCGGATCAGCAGACCGTCGATGCATTCGTGTCGTACATGGAAGGCGTGCTGGACCGGGCCGCGGCGGAAAATCCGAGCCCCGGCAATGTCGGGCTGCATCGGCTCAACCGCACTGAGTACGCGCGCGAGATCGAGCGACTTCTCGGCCTTCACGTGGACGTCACGACGCTGCTGCCGAAAGACGTCTCGAGCGACGGCTTCGACAACATCGCGGCGGTGCTGCGCATCTCGCCGGCGTTCGTCGATCAGTACATCAGCGCCGCGCGCACGGTGAGCCGCATGGCGATCGGCCGCGCGACGGCAAAATCGAGCAGCGTCGAGTACCGCGCGAACGGCGCGGACCAGTTCAGGCACATCGATGGCCTGCCGCTCGGCACGCGCGGCGGCATCCTGGTCGAGCACTACTTCCCGGCCGATGGCGAGTACGAGTTCGACATCCGCGACTTCTTCTTCATGGGCGCGGGCTACGTCAACCGCGTGGACCATCCGCACAAGGTCATCATGACGATCGATGACGTGCGGGTCTTCGAGGAGACGGTGGGCGGCCCGGAGGACCTCAAGGCCGTGGACCAGCGCCAGGCGGCCGCGGCAGACGAGCTGCAGGCGCGCTTCAACGACATTCGCGTCCGGATCAAGGCCGGCATGCACAAGGTGGGTATCGCGTTCGTGCAACGCTCGCTTGCGCAATCCGACTCTCCCTTGCAGCCGATCGCCGTGCTGCCGGAGATGGAGCGCTTTCCCACGATCCCGGGCGTGCACATTTCCGGGCCCTTCAATGTCACCGGCGTGAGCGAGACCGAAAGCCGCCGGCGCATCTTCATCTGCCGGCCGACGAAGCCCGAAGAGGAGCTGCCGTGCGCGCGGCGCATCCTCGGCGAGCTCGCGCAAGCCGCCTTCCGCCGTCCGATTACCGAAGCCGACCTCGGCGCGCCCCTGTCCTTCTACAAGATGGGCCGCGAGGCGGGCGACTTCGAAACGGGCATCGAGAGCGGGCTCACCGCGATTCTCTCGAGCACGAAGTTCCTCTTCCGCACGCAGCCGACTCCGCTTCAGAACGTGGCGGACGGCGCCATCGTTCCGATTTCGGATCTGGAGCTCGCCTCGCGCCTGTCCTTCTTCCTGTGGAGCGAAGGACCGGACCGCGAGCTCATCGAGCTGGCCGCGGCAGGCCGGCTCAACGATCCCGAGGTGCTCGATGCGCAGGTGCATCGCCTGTTCACGGATCCGCGCTCGGATTCGCTGGTGACGAACTTCGCGTTCCAGTGGCTCAACGTGAACAAGATCGCCACCTCGCAGCCGGACCCGGTGCTCTACCCCGATTTCGATCCGGACCTGAGAGAGGGCTTTCGCGAGGAGATCCGGCTGTTCCTCGATCACGTCCTGCGCGGCAATCAGAGCGTGCTGGAGCTGCTCCGGTCCGATCAGACCTTCCTGAACGAGCGCCTCGCGCTTCACTACGGCGTGCCCAACGTGCGCGGCGCGCAGTTCCGCCCGGTGCGCCTCACCGACCCGAATCGCCGCGGCCTGCTCGGGAAGGGCGCCATCCTCATGGGCACCTCCTACGGCAACCGCACATCGCCCGTTCTGCGCGGCGCGTGGATTCTGGAGAACATCACCGGCACGCCACCCAGCGCGCCACCGCCGGGCGTCGAGCAGTTCCCGGAGAGCGAGCCCGGCAAGAAGCCGACGACGGTGCGTGAGCGGCTGGAGCAGCATCGCACGCAGCCCTCCTGCAACGGCTGCCACGGCGTGATCGACCCGCTCGGCTTCGCGCTGGAGAACTTCGACGTCGTGGGCGCCTGGCGCGAGAAGGATCGCGACGCCGGCACCCCCATCGACTCCAGCGGCCAGCTTGCGGGTGGCCGGCACGTGAGCGGCCCCGTGCAGCTGAGCGAGGCCCTGCTCGCGCGGCCGGACCAGTTCGTGCAGGCGCTCACCGAAAAGCTCATGGTGTTTGCGCTCGGGCGCGCGCTGCGCGCGCAGGATATGCCGACGGTGCGCGGCATCGTCCGGCAGGCGGCGAACGAGGACTATCGTTTCGAGGCGATCATCCGGGGCATCGTCCGAAGCCAGGCATTCCGCAGCAGAGAGCTGTCTTCCGCGCCCGTGCCGGAATCGAGGCAGGCGGCGCTGACGGGACAGGAAAGATCGAGGTAACTGCCGTGTTCATCACCAGGAAGTCTCTTTCACGTCGCGCCGTTCTGCGCGGCATGGGTGCGGCCATTTCGCTGCCGCTGCTGGACGCGATGATTCCCGCGGGCACGGCGCTCGCCCGCACGGCCGCGGCGCCCCGCGTGCGCCTCGGGTTCTTCTACTTCCCGCATGGCGCGGTGATGGAGAAGTGGACGCCGGCGAAGGTCGGGCGGGACTTCGACATGAGCCCCATCCTCGAGCCGCTCGCACCGTTCAAGGAGTACCTCACCGTCATCAGCAATCTCGGCAACAAGCCGGCGGAAAGCCGCGCCGTGCACGCGCTGGTGCCGGCCACGTGGCTCTCCTGCGTTCATCCGAAGGAAAGCCTCGTTCCGAACATGGCGCCCACAGTGGACCAGATCTGCGCCCAACACATCGGGCAGGACACGCCGTATCCCTCGCTCGAAGTGGCCACGGCGCAGGGGCAAGGCGTCGGCAGCGCGTGCGAGCGCGGTTACGGCTGCAGCTACTCCGGCACGCTTTCATTCCGCACGGCCACCACGCCGCTGCCGGTGGAGAGCAATCCTCGCCAGCTCTTCCTGCGCCTCTTCGGCCAGGGGGACACGCCCGAGGAGCGCCGCTTCCTTGCGCAGCAGACCGCCAGCATCCTCGACATGATCACGGATGAGGCTCAGGCCCTGACCCGCACGCTGGGTCCGCAGGACCGCGCCACGGTCAGCGACTATCTGGAAAGCGTGCGCGAGATCGAGCGACGCATCCAGAACATCGAGCGCGGCAATCTCGCCAAGCTCAATCTGCCCGAAGTGCCCGGCGCGACATCGGAGAATTTCGACGAGCACCTGAATCTGATGTTCGACCTCATCGCGCTCGCCTATCAGGGCGACCTCACGCGCATCCAGAGCTTCATGCTGGCCCCGGAAGTGAGCGAGCAGACGTACAACCACATCGGCGTGCCGGATGCGTTCCACGCGCTCTCGCATCATGCAAACGATCCAGCGAAGAAGGACCGGCTCGCCAGGATCCAGCACTACCACACGGCCGTGTTCGCGAAGTTCGTCGACAAGCTCGCGAAGATGCCGGACGGGGACGGCAGCATGCTGGATCACTCGATCCTGCTCTTCGGCAGCAACATGAGTAACAGCAACGCGCACAACCAGTACCCGTTGCCGACGACGATTCTCGGCAAGGGCTGTGGCAAGATCAAAGGCGGCCAGCACATTCACTTCAGCGAGCGCACGCCGCTTGCGAATGTGCTGCTCACGCTGGCGCAACGCGCGGGCGTGCCGCTCGAGAAGCTTGGGGACAGCACGGGACCAATCGCAGAGATCTGACCATGGCACATCGAATCCGCTCGGCCGCGCTGGCGGTCATCGCCACATTCGTCACCTGTGGTCTGGCGCACGCCGCGAAACCGGTGGTCGAGGCCGTCGAGAAGGACGCGCCACTGGTTCTGGCGGTACGCCAGAAGGACTTCGCGGCGGCCCGCGCACTGCTCTCCGCCGAGCCGCGCCCCGACGTGAACCAGACGACTTCGGATGGCACCACGGCGCTGCACTGGGCCGTGTATCACAACGACGTGGATCTCGTGGAGCGCCTCATCAAGGCCGGCGCCAACGTGAATGCGCGCAATGACTACGGCGCCACGCCCATGTCCGAAGCGGCCGTCGTCGGCAACGTGAAGGTGCTGCGTGCGCTGCTCGAGCACGGCGCAGACGTCGAGTCTCCGAATGCGGACGGCCAGACCGCGCTCATGACGCTCGCGCGCACCAGCAACGTGGAAGCCGCGAAGCTGCTCATCAAGCGCGGCGCCAGCGTCAACGCACGCGAGCAATGGCGCGGGCAGACGCCGCTCATGTGGGCGGCCGCGGAAGCCCAGCCCGCCATGGTGAAGCTGCTCGTCGAGCACGGGGCAGACGTGAATGCACGCTCGCTCGTGAATGAGTGGGAACGGCAGGTGACGGCGGAGCCGCGCATGCAGGCGCGCCCCTCCGGCGGCTTCACGCCGCTGCTCTACGCCGCCCGCAAGGGCTGCGTGGAATGCGCAAAGATTCTTGTGAAAGCCGGCGCCGACAAGGACCTCACGGATCCAGACGGCGTCACGCCCCTGCTGCTCGCCACGCTCAACTTCAATTTCGATGTCGCCGCCTTCCTCGTGGAAGCGGGCGCGAACGTGAACAAGTGGGACACCTGGGGCCGCTCGCCGCTCTACGCAGCGGTGGACATGAACACGCTCCCGACCGGCGGCCGGGCGGACCGTCCCTCGCTCGACAAGACCACGAGCCTGCAGCTCATTGAGATGCTGCTGAAGGCCGGTGCGAACCCGAACCTGCAGCTGAAGCTGTTCCCGCCCTATCGCTCACTGCGCGACGATCGCGGCGCAGACACGATGCTCACCGTGGGCACGACACCTCTCATCCGCGCTGCCAGAGCTGGAGACGTCGCGGCCATGCGTCTGCTGCTCGCACACGGCGCGAATGTCGAGCTCACCACTGCACGTGGAATCACGCCGCTGATGGCGGCCGCCGGGAACGGCGCGTCCAAGATCGACACGCGCGGTCGCTACAGGACCGAGGAGCAGGCGATCGAAGCCGTGAAGCTGTTGCTGGCCGCGGGAGCCAACGTCAACGCGCGTGACGAAAGCGGGCAGACGGCGCTGCATGGCGCCGCGCGCTGGGGCTGGAACGACCTCGTCAAGACGCTCGTCGCTGCGAACGTGGACCTCAATGCAAAGGACGCGCAGGGCCGCACGGCGGCGGACATCGCGAGGGGCAGCAGCGGCGGCGCGTCCGGCCGCGCGAGCGCCGAGGCGCATCCCGAAACCGAGGCCCTGCTTCGCAAGCTCATGGCCGAGGCCAATCCGCCGGTCGCGAGCAACGTGCCCTGACGCCGCGCCGCCCGGACTCACCGACCGAATGCCCGGCGCGGCTCAGTGCCGCGCCGCCGCTCCCGCGCGATCAGCTGATCGCTCTTTCGCAGTCATGCCTCACGCCGGAGAGCCGCTGCGTGAACGATTGTCTGCAACTCGCAACAACCTGATGTTGCACGCCGACCGCTCCATGGCGGGTGCGCGGCGCGCATGTCTGACCTGCGGATTGGCCCCGAAACAATTCCCTTCGAGTCGCTCTTGCAGCGCGAGTCGCCCTCTTCCGCGCTGCTAGATTAGCCACACCACTTCTCCATACACGGCACGCGGGCAACGCACGGCTCGCGAGGCATCGCGCACTCGATGCATGTTGCGCATGCGTAACGTGCGCGTGAGAGGTGAGGTGACGCGTGCGTAGACCAAGAACCAAAAATGAGGGGTAAGTTGATGCAAGAGCGAATCTTTCCGCGACCGCCGGGATTACGCCGACATCCTCGTTCGTCCGTGACCCTCGCCGGCGCCGTATCGTTAACGGTTCTCTGCTCCGCCGCCCACGCCCAGGAAATCCAGGAAGTCACCGTCACCGCACAGAAGCGCGAGCAGAACATCCAGAACGTGCCGATCGCCATCACCGCCTTCACGGCCGACACGCTGAAGGAAAAGAGCATCGGCGACATCAACGCGCTCAGCAATCTCACCCCGAACGTGAACCTCGATGCGAGCTCGCCCTTCTCCGGCGACAGCTCGGTCCTGTCCGCATCGATCCGCGGCGTGGGCCAGGACGATTTCGCGTTCAACATGGACCCTGGTGTCGGCGTGTATCTCGACGGCGTGTATCTCGCCCGCACGATCGGCGCGAACCAGAACCTGCTCGATGTGGATCGCATCGAGATCCTGAAGGGCCCGCAGGGCACGCTGTTCGGACGCAACACGATCGGCGGCGCCATCAACATCGTGACGCACACACCGGGCCCGGAGCGTCGCTTCGAAGCGCAGGCCACCACGGGTCGCTTCAACCGCCGGGACTTCGCGCTCTCCACGGACGTGCCGCTGAACGACAACCTCTTCACGACACTCACCGTGTCCTCGAGTGTGCGTGATGGCTATCAGCGGTCCATTCCGTATCCGGAAGGCTCGGTGTACGCGAGCACACCGTTCGTGACGGACGCGGTGGGCGCCTACCCGAAATCGGGCTACGACAGCTCCGATGCGAACGGCGGACTGAACCAGCAGGTCGTGCGCGGCAAGATGCTGTGGAATGCGTCGGAGAAGCTTTCCGTCACCTTCGCAGCGGACTGGCAGCATCAGAACCAGCCGTCGACGCCTGTGACGACTCTGCGGGTGTTTCCGACCACGGGCCTGTTCTCCGGCATCTATCACTTCTGCATCAGCAATCCCGCGTCCGTGCTCGATACCATCCTGCCGGACGATCCGCGCGTGATCGCCGCCATTCCGGGATTCCCGCAACTCGGCCAGACCACGCCGGTGTTCAACACGACGAACGGCCTGTGCGGCCCGCGCGTCACCGGCACACCCTTCGGGCAGGGTGGCGCGCCGCTCGGCGGCGCCGGCTACGTCGGCGGACCGGGCGGCGGGCTCGCCCTCTCGGGGCAGCCGCGGCTGTACTGGGATGAGAACGCCGTCAGGACCGGCTCGATCGACACCACGTATTCGAACGGCGTGAGCTTCGCCAAGCACGACGCCTTCGGCGGCTCGATCACGGCGGATTACGATCTCACGGACGACGTGCTGCTCAAGTCCATCACGGGCTATCGTCAGATCAGCTGGGAAGTCGGCATCGATCTGGATGGCACGCCCGAGCAGCTGCAGGAAGTGACCGACGCGCAGCATCAGTATCAGGTGTCTCAGGAGTTCCAGCTCACCGGCTCCGCGATGGACAACCGGCTCGACTACGTGGCCGGTCTGTACTACTTCCGTGAGGCGGGGTACGTGCACGACTTCGTGCCGTTCGAAGGCATCCTGTACGTGTACGACTACGCGAACGACATCGACACGGAATCGTACGCCGCGTTCTTCCACACGGACTTCAAGATCACGGACCGCTTCACCGCGAGCTTCGGCGGCCGCTACTCGTATGAGCAGAAGCTCTTCGAGGGGGGTCAGGCGGACCTGAACGGGTTCTCGTACAAGCTCTTCGGCTGCCCGCCGGATGAGCGGCCGGCGGTGTTCCCGGTGTTCGGCGGCGTACCGAACACGGGCAACATCACGTGCCGCGAGTTCATCGGCTTCCCCGAAGCGGATCAGCCGCTGCGCTACTTCCCCGCGGGCGAGCAGAAGCAGATCTTCCGCGTCTTCACGCCAAAGATCGGCGCGCAGTTCTTCGCGACGGACGACGTGATGCTGTACGCAAGCTGGTCCAAGGGCTTCAAGTCCGGCGGCTGGACCACGCGCCTGTCGAACCCGATCCTCGACGGCTCGGAGGCCGAGTTCAAACCGGAGTACAACAAGACGACGGAGCTCGGCATCAAGTCCGAGCTGTTCGGCAACCGCATGCTCGTCAATGCGGCCGTGTTCTACAGCGAGTACAGCGACATCCAGCTCAATGTGCAGCAGGGACCTTCGCCCGTGATGCAGAACGCGGGCGATGCCACCATCAAGGGCGCAGAGATCGAGATGCAGGCCATCGTCGGTGGCGGCTTCTCGTTCAACTTCGCGGGCGGCTACATCGACGCGGAGTACGACTTCGTGAACCCGGACACCCTGATCCCGGCGGATGCCGCGCTTCCGAAGACGCCGGAGTACAAGTTCACGGTGGGTCCGGCTTACGAGTTCGGCCTGGCGAACGGCGCTCGCATGCGTCTGCGGGCGGACTTCACGCACACCGCGGAGATGTTCAACGATTCGCTGAACACCCCCGAGCTGCGCCGTCCGTCCTCGAACGCGCTGGCCGCGGCCATTCACTACCTCTCGCCGAGCGAGCGGTATGAGGTGGTGCTCGGTGGCACGAACCTCACGAACGACCGCTACCTGACGACCGGGTCGATCAACCTCGGCGCCGGCCAGATGTCCGGCACCTACAACCGGCCGAAGGAGTGGTATCTCACGTTCCGCGCGAAGTTCGACGGCCTGGACTGACGCGCCCCGCGCAGACCATGGGGCGGTCCGGCCGGGCATCCGGCCGGGCCGCCCGGCTCGCTTCGAATTAAATTCCCCCGCATTCCAAAGGAGGGAAAGCCATGAACGATCGCGACGAGCTGCGGACGGCCCCGGGCCGCGTCGACCGCCGCACGGTGCTGACAGGAATGACTGCGGTGGCTGTCACCGCCGGCATGGTGACGCATCCGGCGCGCGCCTCTCGTGGCGCCGATCCCGTGGTTGAAACCGCTTTCGGCAAGGTGCGTGGCGAACGCGTCGCGGGTGGCGGCTACAAGTTCCTGTGCGTGCCGTACGGCGCTTCGACGGCCGGCGAAGGCCGCTTCATGCCGCCGCGCCCGCCCTCGCCGTGGCGTGGCGTGCGCGAGGTGCCGAAAAAGGCGCTGATTGCGCCTCAGCTCGACCCGAATGCACCCCAACCCGCACCCGGCACGATCCGCGCCGCCATCTCGGGCATCGGCAGCGAGGCGGAGAGTGTCGAGACGGAGGACTGCCTCAACGTCACGATCTACACCCCGGCAATCGACTCTGCGCGCCGGCCGGTGATGTTCTGGTGTCACGGCGGCGGATATTTCGCAGGCTCGGGCTCGAATCCGATGTACGACGCCGCGAAGCTCGCCGTGCGTGGCGACGTGGTCGTGGTGAATGTGAACCACCGGCTGAATGCGCTCGGCTATGCGTTCCTCGCCGAGGCGGGCGAGGAATTCGCCGCATCGGGCAATGTCGGCATGATGGACATTGCGCTGGCCCTGCAATGGGTGCGCGAGAACATCGAGCGGTTCGGCGGGGATCCCCGTCGCGTCACGATCTTCGGGCAGTCCGGCGGAGGCGGCAAGGTCGCAACGCTGCTGTCGATGCCTTCTGCAAAGGGGCTCTTTCACCGCGCCGTCATGCAGAGCGGCGCGCTGCGCCAGCTGCGCGCGCCGGAAGATGCAGCTGCCGTGAGCGCAACATTCATGGCGCAACTGGGCCTCAAGCCTCATCAGGGGCGCGAGCTGCAGCAGGTGCCGCTGGAGAAGCTCATGGCCGCGAACTTCGCGCTCGGCCGGTTGCCGGCGAAACCCGGCAAGCCGCTCAACTTCATGCCCGTGCTCGATGGAACCGTGGTTCCTCGCAACCCCTTCGATCCGGTGGCGAATCCGCTCAATGCGGACGTGCCGCTCATGATCGGCTGCACGCGCACCGAGAACACGGCTTTCATGGTCAGCGACGAAAGCGCGTTCACGCTCGATGCGGCCGCGCTCAGCGCGCGCATGCGCGCGCTGATTGGCGAGCGCGCAGGCGATGCCGCCGTGGAAACCTACACCGCGTTCCGGCCCGGCGCCTCGCCCTCCGACCTCTATTTCGAGATGCTGAGCGACCGGAGCATGCGCCGCTCGTCGATACAGGTGGCGGACCTGAAAGTGGCACAGGCTGCCGCTCGCACGTACCTCTACGAGCTCACGTGGAACACGCCGGTGTTTGGCGGGCGGCTTCGTTCGCCGCATTCGCTCGACCTGCCGCTGATCTTCGATATCGCCGAGGGCGACCGATGGCGACCCTACACGGGCGGCGGTTCAGATGCGCAGACCGTGGCACGCGCCATGAGCGCCGCCTGGGTCGCGTTCGCGCACACGGGCGACCCCGGAACAGCCGCCCTGCCGTGGCCGGCATACACCCTCGAGCGGCGCGAGACCATGCTGTTCGATGAGACGAGCGGTGCGAAGCCGGACCCGTTCCGGCCCACGCGCCGGTTCTGGGAGGACGTGGCGAACGCGGCGATCTGAACGCGCAACGCGTCGGTGGCCGCCGCGGCCCGCAAGCCTCACGCCATGCGGGCCCACCGGATCAGCGTCGCGAAGCTCGGCGGCTTGCCGTGCATCAGCAGGCCGATGCGGAAGACCTTCGCTGCGAACCACACCGCGACCGCCGCGGCCGCGAGCCCGACCAGCATGGTGAGCCACACCTGCCAGGTGGGCGGAGGTGTACCGGAAGCGAGCCGGGCGAGCATCGCGAACGTATTCACCGGCGGGATGAAGCTCACGGCGACACTGAACGTCGAGTTCGGGGCCTGCCCGATGATCGGCGCGAGAATATAGGGCGTGATGAGAAGCACCATGACAGGGCCCATCATCGACTGGGCATCGGCCGCCTGGTTCACGGCCGCACCGATGGCGAGCATCAGCGCGCCGAATACCAGGTACGTGATGAGATAGAACAGGATCAGATACACCACGAGCATCGGATCCAGCAGCCCCACCAGCGAGAACTGCAGCAGCGAGAGCACACCCAGACCGAGATAGATGCTCATGATGAGCAACCCGACGGCGAGCTGACCGAGCAGCTTGCCCCACATGAGCTCCAGGGGCGAAACCGCCGCGAGCAGCACTTCGACGACCCGGCTCGATTTTTCCTCCACGGTGGAGGTCATGAGCGTTTGACCTCCGGTGATCACGCCCATGAAAAGCAGCAGACCGCAGATGAACGGCAGCGCACGAGCAAGGCCGCGTTGGGATGCGCGCTCGCCCGCTGCTTCCACCATCACGGACGTGGGGCGGTCCACGCGCATGGCGGCTTCCACGAGCCCCTGGTCCAGCCCGCTGTTGTGCAGACGGCTTGCGACCAGCGCGCGCCGTACGCCATCGTGAATCACATTCTCCGTGGCATCGTTCAGCGTCTTCGAGATGTAGAGATCGTACGAGCCAAAGGCAGCCTTGCCTTCGCTGCGAACGACCGCGTCCGGATGGATGACGATGAGCGCAAGGTGATTCGAAGCTGCCCCGTCCGCCTGAATGAGCCAGTCCTTCGCGTCCTGCAGGTCCGCGCCACTGTACCGCTCGACGATTGTGAGCACTGGAACCGGAGCACCCATCTGCTGCGGCGCTTGCCCGCTCGAACCCGCCGCTCTGCGCCGGCTTTCGGCTCGGCGTGCGGCGAGAACGTCGGGATCGAGGGCTTCACGCAGATCCGGCAGAACCTGACCCGTGGGGTCGATCACGGCCACTTCGCCATGCACCTGCGGGCTCCGGGAATTGAGAATGCGTGGCGCGAGCAGCACGAAGAGCAGGATGAGCAAGGGCATGATGAGAAGGCCGATGAGAAAGCCCTTGCTGCTCACTGTGGTGACGAAGTCGCGCGTGGCGACCATCCAGATCCGCCGGATCATGCCGCAGCTCCTTCTCCCCCGAGCCCCTGCAGATGAGCGCGCAGCGCCTGCTCGGATTCATGCGTTCCGGCGCTGCCCGTCACGAGCCGGATGAACACATCTTCCAGGCGCACGCGCGCCAGCTCGATGCGCGCGGGCGCCACGACGGCGGCGACCGAGCGAATCGCCGTTCCGGGATCGGTGCCGGCGGCGAGACGAATCTCGCAGCCCTCGCTCGTGAGCTGCAGGGACTCGACACCTGGAACGGCCTTCAAGGCCATGAGATCAGCCGATGCGTCGAGCGGCTCGAGCCGTATCGTGCGCGGGTCGTATTGCCGCCGCAGTCCCGCTGTCGGCTCATCGAGCACCTTGCGCCCCTTGTGGATCATCACCACCTGCTGACACAGCTCCTCCGCATGCGCCATGACATGCGTGGAGAAGATGATGGTCGTGCCGCGCTTGTGCTCCTCCGCGATCAACTCCTTCAGCAGGCGCACGCTCACGGGGTCCAGCCCGCTGAACGGCTCATCGAGAATCAGCAGCTCGGGCTTGTTGATGATGGCCGCCACGAGCTGCACACGATGCAGCATGCCCTTGGAAAGGTCCTCGCATTTCTTCTTGAGCGCATCGGCGAGCCCGAGTCGCTCGAGCAGGCTGGCCGCGCGCGACTCCACCTCCGCCGGCGCGCAGCCCTTCAGCCGGCCGATGTACGAGAGAAACGCGTTCACGCGCATCTTGCGATATACGCCGCGCTCTTCCGGCAGATAGCCGATGCGGTCCTTGGCTTCGAGCGCGGAAGACCGGCCGAGCACGCGCAGCGACCCGGAATCGGGAAACAGGATGGACATGATCATGCGGATCGCGGTCGTCTTGCCCGCGCCGCTCGGGCCGATGAGCCCGTACATCGCGCCACGCGGCACGCGCAGATTCAGATTGTCGATCGCGCGGGTCTGGCCAAAGGCCTTCGAGACCCCCTGCAGCTCGAGCGCGGCTTCCATGAACCCCCCTGCCTCGATGTCGGCCTGCGGACCTGAGCCCACGCCGCGGCCAATTCTGTGGAGCCAGAATGTAATCGAGATTCCGCGCGAAGAACATGCGTCTTCGGTCGAGCACCGGCGAACGTGCCGCTGACCGCGGCACCCGATCAGCGGCTCAGGCGCAGAAGGCTCGAGATGGCGGCAATCAGCTCGCGGGCTTCGATCGGCTTGGACAGATGCATCTGATATCCGGCGAGCAGCGAGCGCTGCCGGTCCTCGGCGCGGGCGTACGCCGTGACGGCGATCGCCGGAATCGGCGAGGCGCGCGATGTGTCGAGATTCCGAACCTGCCGCATGAGCTCATAGCCATCCATGTCGGGCATGCCTATGTCGCTCAGGAGAATGTCGTACTGGCGCTCGCGCAGGCGCTGAAGCGCCTCCTCCGCGCTGGTGGCGCACGTGGTGCGCGCGCCGCGGCCGTCCAGGATGCGCGCGATGAGCGCGCGCCCATCCGGCTCGTCATCGACGATCAGCACGTCAACCTCGTTGAGCCGCGGCAGCTCGATGGTTTGCAGAGGATCCGAATGGATTTCGGTGCGGTGCCTGTGCGACACATCCTCTTCCTGCACATGCGAGACGGGCAGCACCACCACGAACGTGCTGCCCTGGTTCTCACCCGGACTCTTCACGCGCACCGATCCGCCATGCAGCTCGACGAGGCTCTTCACGATGGAGAGGCCGAGCCCGAGCCCGCCGTAGCGGCGCGTGGTGGTCGGGTCGCCTTGCCGGAAGCGATCGAACACATGCGGCAGGAAGTCGGGCTTGATGCCGACGCCCGTATCCTCGACCACGATCTCCACGTGCGAGTTGACGCGCTCCAGGATCACCTGCACACGCCCACCGTTTGGCGTGAACTTCACGGCGTTCGAGAGCAGATTCCACAGCACCTGCTGCAGCCGGTTCGGGTCTCCGCGCACAAGGCCGATGCTCGAATCCAGCATCGGCGTGATGCGAATGTGCTTCGCCGCCGCGGACTGGCGCACGGCCTCGATCGCGTTGTTGATCACCTCATGCAGATACAGCGGCTGCACTTCGAGGTGAATCTTCCCGGAGATGATGCGGCTCATGTCGAGCAGATCGTTCACGATCTGCGTCTGCGCGCGCACGTTACGCTCGATGGTCTCGAGACCCCGCTCGCGATCCTCCGGGCTCACGTCTCTCTGCCGCAGCAGCGAGGCCCAGCCCTGGATCGCGCTCAACGGCGTGCGCAGCTCGTGGGAAAGGGTTGCGAGAAACTCGTCCTTCAGATGACTCAGCCGCTCCGCCTCGGAGCGCGCGACGCGCTCGGACTCCAGCACCTGCTGGCGTTCCGCGGCAAGCTGTTTCAGCTGCGCTTCGCGGTCGCGCAGTCGCTGGAACAGACGCGAGTTGTCGATTGCGATGGCGGCCTGCGCAGCGATGGCGAGTGCGAGACGCTCGGCACGTTCCGTGAAGATGTTCGGCTGCGGGTGCCCGAAGAACAATCCGCCGATCACCTCGCCCGTGTGCGACACCACGGGAACAGCCAGATACGAGCAGACGGGCAGGTGACCGGGCGGCATGCCGGCGTAAGGTGCGTTCTTCCCGTACCGCGGATCCTTGGTGATGTCGGGTGAGCGCACCGCACCCGCGCCGCTGAACGTGGGCGCGAAGAGCTCCGTGTTCCGCGGCATGGGGAAGCTTGCGAACGCTTCGCGCGGCGCGCCGGACAACGCATACAGCCAGTAGGAGCGCGTGCTGCCCTCGACCACGTTGTAGAAGAACGCGCTGTATGCGGCGCCCGTCAGCTCCCGGCCCCCATCGGTCATGATCTGCACGATGCGCTCCAGATCGAGCTGCGAGGCCACGGCCTGACCGATCTGGTTGAGGGTCTCGAGCGCGCGTGCTTCTTCCGCCAGCGCACGCTCGGCGCGCACGCGGGCGGTGATGTCGTGGGCGATTTTCGCCGCGCCCACGATGCGCCCGTTGCGATCCCGGATCGGTGAGATGGTCAGCGAGATCTCGAGCCGATGACCGTCCTTGTGCATCCGGACCGACTCGTAGCGCTCGATGCGATGACCGGCGCGCAGCTTCGCCAGGATCATCGTCTCTTCATCGCGGAGCTCGGGCGGGATGATCCGCGTGATCGATTGCCCGATCATCTCCTCGGCGGTGTAGCCGAAGAGGCGCTCCGCCGACGCGTTCCAGGAGGTGACGATCCCCTCGAGGGTCTTGCTGGCGATCGCATCCTCGGACGAGTCGATGACCGCAGCCAGATGGGCGCGAACATGCTCGAGGTCCTCGGTGCTGACCCCGATGCCCGGCACTGGAGAGTCGCCGGACGTGGTGGATGGCGCCCGGTCAGCCACTCCGAGCCGTACCCCCGGGGTGGGCGCGCGACTGCGCAAGGTTCGAGGGCGCGCGAGATGGATACGTACGTGCCATGGGAGCCTCGAAGCAAGTCCTGTTCCCCGTGCGCCCCATCACTGCCCCAAATGGATGCGCAGAAGCCGGAGCCGCTAGGCTTCGAGCGGGAAGCAAACCTCCGTTCGCCAGTCCGCCGGGTCCGGATGCGCGCCGGGGTCCGTCACATACGATTCCCACGGCGGGCCGCTGGCGCGATGCCCGTTCGCCTCGATCCACCGCTCGAGCGCCTCGTACGTCTCGCACAGCGTCTCGTAAGGCCCGCCATGCAGCCCGACCGCGAGGGGCCCCGCCGGCAACACAGCCGCTTCCATCTCACCCTCCCCGGCCGCGGGCTGGGCGAGCGGCATGGCCGCTTCCACCGTCCAGACGTCCGACCCCGTGGATACGTAGCGCGCGAGTGGCGCGCCGGCGATGGCCAAGCCCGCCTTGTGTCCGTGCGCGAACAACTTGCCAAAAGCTTCGGCGAGCATGCCTTGCAGGTCCGCGCGTGCCACCTTGCGGCGGATCAGAAGGACGGGCTGGGCAGCCCGTTCCTCGCGGGTGATCGAGAGAGTAGGCATCGGTCGTCTCCTGGATGCGGCGAGAGAGAAGTCCGTTCGTACGCGCGCGCAAGCGCACGTGCCTTGGTGCTTCTTGTGTACCTACGGCCGAGTTTCCGGCCTCATGTCAGGCCGTGCAAGCGTTTATCGACTGTGAGATCAGCCGCTTCCGCCCAATGCCTGGAACAGCGACAGATCGTTCCGGAGCTGCTCCAGCCGACGCTCCGCAAGTGAAAGCTCCGCGTTTCGCCGGGTTTCCTGCGCGTCCAGCCACGTGCGCAGGGGCGTTGCACCCGCTGCGTATCGCACCTCGTACAACCGTTCCACGTCCGTGGCAGCATCAAGCGCAGCCTGCGCGGCATCCACCTGCCTCGCGAGCTCGACGCGGGCCGACAACGCGTTATCCACTTCCGTGAACGCCGTATAGAGCGCTTTGCGGAAGTCGTTGGCGGCGATCTCGTAGTCCGTGTTCGCGAGATCCACGTTCAGCGACATCTCGTTCCAGCGCAGGAACGGAAGCGACAGCCCCGCTCCGAGTGTGGCGATGGGGTTCGTGAGGACATCGCTCAAGGAAGGGCTGCTCCCTGCGACGGAGCCCGTGAGACTCAGGGTTGGATAGTAGCTCGTCGCGGTGATACCCACGTTGGCGAGAGCACCTCGCAAACGCAGCTCCGCCGCGCGCAGATCCGGCCGTCGCGACAGCAGCTCCGCAGGAAGGCCTGCGTGTATTTCGGGGCTGCGCGCGTCAGCCAGCGTGTGCGGCTCATCCGTCTTCGGCCACGGCGTGCCATCGAGCAGCACGGAAAGCGCGTTCCGGATCTCGACGCGCTGCTGTTCCAGCTGGCTCTGCGCAGCGATCTGGCTCTGCAGTTGCTGCTCGGCCTCCCGCAGCTCCAGGCGCGACACGGCGCCGGCGTTGAACTGCGTTCGCACGAGACCGCGCGTTCTCTCGAGTCGCGTGAGGCTTTCTTCGCCCGCCTGAATGCGCTGGTTCAGGAATGCCAGCGTCCAGTAGAGATCCGCTGTGTTCGCGATCAACGCGATCCGTGTGCTCTGAAGATCTTGGGCGGTGGCCTCGGCTTCCCACGCTGCAACGTCACGCTGGGCACGGAGCCTTCCCCAGAGGTCCAGAACATAGCTCACGCTCGTGGTAGCGCCATTCGTGCGTTGACCCGACGCATTGTCGCTGAGGGTCTTGTTGTACCCCGTGCTGATGCTCGCCTCGACATCGGGCCACAGCGGATCCTTCGCGAGTCCTGCCGCGAGCCGGGCGCGCTGCAGCCGCAAGCCCGCGGATGCGAGATCCGTGTTCATTTCGAGCACGCGTTCGATCAGACGATCGAGCCGTGCGTCCCCGAACTGCCGCCACCACGCATCCTGCACCGGCTCGCGCGTGGAGGCGGAGCGCAGACCGTCCTTGGGCACATTCTTCTCGCTGTCCCCCAGGCCGTACTGCGCCGGAACCCTGATGTCGTCGATGCGTCGCTGCCCGCCCAGGCTTGCGCAGGCCGACAGCACCAGCGCGAGGGCGACGACGATCACCTTTCGAGCGGCCGTGCTCATTCGCGCGCCAACGCCTCCACGGGGTCCAGTCGCGCGGCATTGTGCGCGGGCAGGAATCCGAAGACGATGCCGATCAGCATGGAGCAGGCAAACGCCGCGACGATCGACGTGGTGGAGAACACCATGCCGAAACCCCCGCCCATCTGCCCCACCAGCAGCCCGAGCACCAGCGCCAGACCCACACCCAGCATGCCG
>JADGHX010000072.1 GCA_019683695.1 Steroidobacteraceae bacterium | reverse complement strand
ATCGAGAACCGTGCCCGCTACGGCATCCGTGTCATTAATCTGTCCCTGAGCGGAACGCCGCAGTCGTACTACTGGGACGACCCACTGAATCAGGCCGTCATGGCCGCCTGGGCGGCGGGCATCGTGGTGGTGGCCGCGGCGGGCAATGGCGGGCCCGATCCGATGACGATCGGCGTGCCGGGCAACGTGCCCTACGTGATCACCGTCGGCGCCGTGACAGACAACTACAAACCGCTCGAGCCGCACGAATACCGGCTGGCCTCGTTTTCGTCCGCCGGCCCGACGTACGAGGGTTTCGTGAAGCCGGAAGTGCTCGCCATGGGTGGGCACATCCGCGCGTACGCGCCGGATGACGGCACGCTCGCAGTGTCCTTCCCGCAGTGGGTGGATCCGCAATTTCCGGATCTCACGCTCTCCGGCACCTCCCAGGCCGCGGCGGTCACGAGCGGCGTGGTGGCGTTGATGCTGCAAGCGAACCCGAATCTCCGGCCGGACGATGTGAAGTGCCGGCTCATGTCGAGCGCGCGGCCCGCGGTGAAGCCCGACGGGCATCTCGCGTATTCCGTGTTCCAGCAGGGCGCGGGGCTCGTGAACGCGCAGGACGCCGTTTACAGCACGGCTTCCGGGTGTGCCAACGTGGGCCTCAATGTGGCGCTCGACCTCGCGGGCCTCATGCATTACGGAGGCCGCGCCAACCAGGATGCCGAAGGCAACTTCTACATCATGGAAGTGCAGAGCCCCGGTTTGATCGGGGGCCTTCTGGGTGGTGTTTCCCGTCTCGTGGGAGGCGTTCCGCTCGTCGGCTCCCTGCTCGTGGGGGTTGTCTCCGCCCTGGATGGCCTGCTCTGGGACGGGTCGTCCCCGATCAGCAGCGGCCACACCTGGAGCAGCGGATATACCTGGAGCAACGGCTACACGTGGAGCAATGGCTACACCTGGAGCAATGGCTATACGTGGAGTAATGGCTACACCTGGAGCAACAACGTTGCGCCGGATGAGAACTCGGTCATAACGCCTGCGCCTCAGGAATAGGTCGAGCACACACAATGCGGGCTCGTGCGCGCAGTCTCGTGCTGTTGTGCGTGTTCTGCGCAGCGCCGTTCCGTGGGGTTGCCGCGGAAGGGGCAACGATGCCCGTGCCGCAAGTGCGGCCCATGTATTTCGAGCATCTCACGATGCGTGAAGGGCTCTCGCAGAGCACCGTCATGAGCATGCTCCAGGACTCACAGGGCTATGTCTGGCTCGCCACCGAGAGCGGTCTCGATCGTTACGATGGCTACACCATCCGCGAGTACCGCCGCGAGCGTCGTCCCGATGCGCTCGCGAGCGATTTCGTCTGGGCAATTGACGAGGACACTCACGGGGATCTCTGGCTCGCCACCATGGGAGGCGGCGTAGCGCGCTGGGACCGTCGTACCGATCGGTTTCAGCAGTTCAGACACGATCCGCTCGATCCCCGCTCACTGGCGAGCGACACGGTGCGCACGCTGCTGATCGACCGCCAGAACCGCATCTGGGTCGGCATGGAGAACGGCGGGCTGGATCTGCTCGATCCGGCCACAGGCCATGCGCGCCATTTCCGTCATCGCCCGGGCGATCCGCGCTCTCTGCCATCCGATGCGGTGTTTGCGCTGCTCGCGGACCGCGCGGGCCGCATCTGGATCGGTACGGATGCCGGGCTCGCCCGCTTCGATCCGCAAACCGGCGAGTTGACGCACTACGGTGGCACGCCGCAGGAGTCCGGCTTCGGCAGTGTGCGGATCCGCGCGCTTGCCGAGGACCATTCAGGTGCCTTGTGGATCGGCACGCTCGACGGCGGGCTCGCTCGCCTTGATCCGCAATCCGGCCGCGTCACCTCCTATCGTCACGATCCGGACGACAGCACGTCCCTGAGCAGCGATCGCGTGCAGAGCGTGCTCGAGGACAACGCGCACCGTCTGTGGGTGGCCACGGCGAACGGCCTGAACCTGTTCGATCGCGAATCCGGCCGCTTCGTCCGCTACGGCCGCGATTCCGACAACCCGCAGAGCCTCCGCGACGACGACGTCATGTCGCTTTATCAGGACAGGGGCGGCGTGCTGTGGGTGGGCACGCGTGCGGGCGGCGCCAGTCGCTGGAACCCGAACAGCTGGGCCTTCGGGCATTACCACAGTCCGCTGACGCGCAACGTCGCGGTGAACGCGTTTGCGGACGATGGCAACGGGCGCGTGTGGGTCGGCACGTCCGACGGGCTCGTCGAGATCGACGCGCGCACCGGGCGCGAGCGGCGCCTCGATGACGGCCGCAACAGCACGCTCAGCCTGCAGGGCGAGCGCGTGATGGCGCTGCTGTACGACCGCCGCGGCGCGCTCTGGGTGGGCACCATGAGCGGCGGTCTCCATCGATACGAGCCCGCGTCCAACCGCGTGCGCACGTACACGCACGTCGCGGATGATCCCGCCACTCTGCCGGCGAGCGGGATCATGAGCCTGTATGAAGATCGAGGCGGGGATGTGTGGATCGGCACGTTCGGCGGCGGTCTGGCGCGGGTGGAGAGTGCCACAGGCCGCATCGTGCGCTACCCCTTCAATGCTGCGGACTCCAGCGGCCTCAGCAGTTCTCGCGCCAGCGCCATCGTGGAAGATGAGCGTGGCAACCTGTGGATCGGCACGATCGGTGGAGGACTGAATCTCCTCGAGCGGCGCACAGGGCGCTTCTATCACTATCGCCGCAATGACCGCGACGCCACCAGCCTGAGCGACAACACGGTATACGCGCTGCATATCGACCCGCATGGCGATCTCTGGGTCGGCACGGCCGGTGGCGGGCTCGATCGCGTGCTGGGAAGCTCGGACGACCCGGCCCGCATCCGCTTCGAGAACCAGTCCGGCCTGGAGAACATGCCGAGCCAGGTGGTGTACGGCATCGAATCCGATGCGCGCGGACGGCTCTGGCTCAGCACGAACAACGGGCTCGTGCGGCTCGACCCGCGCGAGCGTTCCATCCGGCGCTATCACGAGGCGCACGGACTGCAGGCGGCCGAGTTCAACTTCAACGCGCACTATCGCGCCCGCGATGGCGCGCTCTACTTCGGCGGCAACAACGGATTCAACGTGTTCCAGCCGGATGTGCCCATGCCGGAATCACCCCCGGCGCCCGTGGTGCTCACGGGGGTTGCCGTGCTCAGCCGGCCCCTGCCGCTGCCGGAGCTGCCAGGCCCGTCGCGCCCGCTCGAGCTGACGCACGAGGACAAGCTCGTGACCTTCGTCTTCTCGGGCCTGGATTTCACGTCGCCCGCCAACAATCAGTACCAGTATCGGCTCGACGGCTTCGATACGGACTGGATCGATGCGGGCCGCCTGCGGCGCGCGACGTACACGAATCTCGACGCCGGCACGTACACCTTCAGAGTGCGAGCGGCCAACGCCGACGGCGTGTGGAGTGAGCGGGATCTGGTCATTCCGGTGCACGTGGCCGCGGCGCCGTGGAACACCAGCACCGCTCATGTCGTGTACGCGATCATCGCGTTGCTCGCGCTCGGTGCACTCTGGCAGTACCAGTGCAAGCGGCGCGAGCGCGAGGTGCGTCGCAGACACGAGCTCGAGCAAATGGTGCGCCAGCGCACGCACGAGCTGGAGGAGCGCAACGAGCAGCTCGAGGTGCTGACGCGCGCGAAGAGCGACTTCCTGGCGCGCATGAGCCATGAGCTGCGCACGCCGATGAACGGTGTGCTCGGCATGAGCGAGCTGTTGCTCGACACTCGCCTCGATGCAGGACAGCGACGCTTCGTGGAGGGCATCTACCGCTCAGCGGATTCGCTGCTCGCCATCGTCGATGACGTGCTCGATTTCTCGAAGATCGAGGCGGGACGGCTCCAGCTCGATCCGGTCGATTGCGATCTCGTCGAGCTGGTGGAGCAGACGGCCGAGATGCTCGCCGCACGGGCCGCCGCGAAGCACGTGGAGCTGATCTGCGACTCGCCGTCGTTCCCGTTGTCGCGGGTCCGCGCGGACACCGTCCGGCTTCGCCAGGTGCTCGTGAATCTGGGCGGCAATGCGGTGAAGTTCACCGAACGCGGCGAGGTGGCGCTGCGCATCCGGGTGCTGGAGGAGCAGGACAGCGCCATCCGTGTGCGCCTCGAAGTCGCCGACACCGGCATCGGAATCGATCCGGAGAGCCAGTCGCGCATTTTCGAGGAGTTCGCACAGCAGGATGCCTCGACCACGCGGCGCTTCGGCGGCACGGGGCTGGGGCTTGCCATTGCGCGCCAGCTTGTCGATCTGATGGGCGGGCGGCTCACGCTCGTCAGCACACCGGGTGTGGGCTCGACCTTCTCCTTCGAGCTGACGTTGCCCAAGGCCGGCTCACACGTGCAATCGCAATCCGCAATGGCGGATCTGCGCGCCATGCGCGTGCTCGTGGTCGAGCCCAACGAGACCGTATGCGGCGTGATCGTGCGGGCGCTGAGCGACTGGGGCGCGGAGCCCATCGCAGTGAGCTCACTGCAGCAGGTGCACGGGCAGCTTCACGGCACGGCGTACAACGCCATCATCGTCGATGATTCCGGGCAGGAGGGCGTCATGGCCGAGCTGCTCGAACCAGTGCTCGGGAAGCGCGCGGCGCGTCCACGCGTCATCCGCCTGACGAGCTTTCTCAACCTGACTCACACCGGGCGAGCCGAAGAGGAGTGGTTCGACGCCGAGCTCACGAAGCCTCTGCGCCTCATGCAGCTCTATGAAGTGTTGACGGGGCGCATGGACGCCGCGCTCGGTGCCGGAACGCACGCGCACGAGCTTCATGCGCGCGTGCTTTCGCGTCTGCGCGGGCGGGTGCTCGTCGTGGAGGACCAGGAGCTCAACCGTGAAGTGGCGGGCGGCATGCTCACGAGCCTCGGCCTGGATGTGGATGAGGCGGAGAACGGGGTTCAGGCGCTCGAAAAACTGGCCACGGCTCACTACGACGTCGTGCTCATGGACTGCCAGATGCCCGTGATGGACGGCTATACCGCCACCCGGGAGCTGCGCTGGCGTGAGCACGGCGCGCAGCGCACGCCCGTGGTCGCGCTCACCGCAGACACGACAAGCGCCGGCCGCGAAGCCTGCTTCGCAGCGAGCATGGACGATTGGCTCGGCAAGCCTTTCACGCGGGCGGCCTTGCACGCGGCGCTCTCGCGCTGGCTGGCTCCGGCAGTCGAGGAAACCGAAGACCGCGCGCCACTCCGGCTGAACGGCTGAACCGATCACTCGAATCCGGTCGGGCAAAAAACGGCGGCGAGCGATGTCGCTCGCCGCCGACCTTCGCGTTCAGGGGGGAACGAAGGCCTCAGAAGGACATCTTCACACCCAGGTAGTAGCTGCGACCGAGGGTGTCGTACACGCCGGTGGCAATCGTCCCTGCCGAATAGCCATCGGTGCCCGGGCCGCCTTCGCCGGGGTTGTAGTCGCTGATCGGCGGTTCCTTGTTGAACAGGTTGTCGATGCCGGCTCGCAGCTGCAATCCGTGGCCGAAGGAATAGCCGAACGTCAGGTCGAAGATGTTGTACGCATCGATACCCTGCACGCGCTCATCGATGCCCGCGAAGGCGAGATAGGCCTGCGTGCTTGGGTAATAGCGCCAGCGCAGCGAGGCATTCATCGGCCCGTTGAACCAGCCGAACGTGTTGAACATCGTCCAGCGGAAGCTGCCGAAACCCGACAGACCCGTGAACTCCTCGAAAGGCTCGCCCGGTGCCGCCTGACGCGCATCCTTGATCATGTAGTTGGCGTTCGTGCCGAAGGACACACGGCCGGGGATGAAGCGGATCCCGAGATCGGCGAGCGCCGCGCTCCAGTTGAACGAGAGGTCCACACCTTCCGTGATGATGCCGCCCACGTTGCTGTAGCTGATCCGCGGGTTCGCCACCTTCCGCCCGGTGCTCTGGTCACGCGGCACCTGCAGGCAGAACTCGTTGTTCGGATCGAGCGTCGGGTTGTACTGCGGGTCGTAGCAGTGGCGGTAGATGCCGCCGTACAGCGAGTTGAGCTCCACGGTGCCGATCGCATCCTCCACTTCGATCTTGTAGTAGTCCGTCGCCACCGTGAACTGCGCCAGCGGATGCTCGAACGGAGAGCGCAGCACGGCACCGATCGTCACCGTGTCCGAGCTTTCCGAGTGCAGGTTCGGGTTGCCCGAGATGCGGGCGAACTCGAACGAGAAGCCCGGGAAGAACTCGTTGTAGCTCGCGGGATCGCTGTAGAACGCGGCTGCGCCCTGGGGTCCCATGAGGGCCTCGCACAACTGGCGCACCTGCGCCGCGCGCTCTGGCGTGTTGCCGTTGGCGTTCGGGTTCGCGCTCCACGAGTTCGAGTTGTTGAGCGCGCAGGGGTCGCCCGGGCCGAACTTGAATGCATCCGTATCCTTCTGGAACAGCTCGACCAGATTCGGCGCGCGGTTCGCGCGCTGGAAGCCGCCGCGCAGACGGAAGTTCGGCGTCAGCGCCCAGTCACCGAGGATCTTCCACGTGTCGACCTTGCCTTCGTACTTGTAGTCCGAGTAGCGATAGCCGAGCTCGAGGAAGAAGTGCTTCGCGAAAGGCACATCGGCGAGCACCGGCACCAGCAGCTCGGTGAAGGCCTCGCGGACCTGGTCGGTGTTGTCGTTGCCGGAGATCGGGTTGAAGCCCACCACGCCGTCGAGCACGGATTCCTGGCTCAGGATCTCCGCCGGGACGAACTCGAACGAGTTCTTGCGGTAGCCCGCACCGATGGCGAAGCGCAGGGAGCCCGCGGGCAGATCGAAGAGGCCGCCCTGGAACGAGCCCTCGACTACGGTCTGATCCATTCGGGTCGTGGTCAGCGGATTGACGATCACGGCATCGATGCAGTCCTGCGAGATCTGGCCCGAGTACAGGGACGGAAAGATCGGCAGGCCACTCGTGCATCGCGCGGACGGGTGATTGTCCGTCATGCCGCCCGGCGGGGTGACGTTGCCGTGCAGCTCGGCGCCCTTGCCGAAGTTCGGCTGCGTGGCGAGCGCTCGCAGCTTGTTGTAGGACACGGCGCCACGGGCTTCCTGGCTGGTGCGCGACGTGCCGAAGGACGTGTAGACGTCGAACGTCCAGTCCTTCACGGGCAGATCGCCCCGGAAGCCGGTGATGATCTGGAAGTTCGTGGTTTCGTTCCGCGTGCCGCGCGGCTCACCGAAGATGCGCATCGGCAGATCGACCACGAACGGCGCGTTCGGCGCGGCCGGGTCGAAGTACTCGCGTGTGACGCCGTTCGTGCCGGTGACGCGGTACACGCGATTGTCCAGAAGTCTTGCCAGCTCCGGCGGCACCGGGAACGCCTGCGAGTTGGTGCAACCGCCAGTGGGGTTGCAGCTGAGGCCCGCCGCGCCGCCCGCCTGATACTGCGGCAGCGTCGGAACGTTGGCCCAGCTGCCGTACTGGGTGAACAGATCGAAGGGCATCGGGTCGGTGTCCTGGCAGGCGCCGGTCACGCCGATGGTCTGGCAGTTGCGTCCCGAGCCGTGCGGGATGAGCAGGCCCCAGTAGGAGAACGCCATGCCGGGATCGAGCACCGTCTCCGTCTTCGTCTGGGAGAAGGTGGTCTGGGCATACATCGTCACGTGCTCGGTCAGGTCGAAGTGCCCCGAGCCGAACAACGAATAGCGACGCAGCGGCGTGGACACGAGCGAGAGCAGATTGTTCTCGACCCACTGGCCGTTCTGCTGGTTGATCTTGTAATGCAGCCCGTCGAGCTCGCCGTTGTAGCGCTGCGCACCGAGGGGATTGGTCGCGACGAATACGGTGCCATCCGGATTCAGCAGGAACGTGGAGCTGGGCGAGACGCCCGTGCCGCCGAAGATGTCATCGACCACGGCCTGCGCCGGCACCCAGCTGCCGCCGAAGCACGAGAAGATGTTGCCGGGAACGGGGGCATCGGCGAAGCACCCGAACGGCACGGGCACGTTGCTCACGGGCGATTCGGCCGCCTCGTAGCCCGTCAGGCTCGAATTCGTGCCCGCGCCCGTGTACGGATTCATCAGGTAATCGCGATAGAACTTGCGATCGATCTGCAGAGCCTTGCCGCGATCGGCGAACTCCACGCCCACCATGGCGTTGCCGCGCCCGTCGCCGAAGTTGCCGCCAATCAGCGCCGAGATGCGCAGGTTCTCGTTGTCGCCGTACTCGGTGGCGCCGTAGGACACATCGAGGTCCGCGCCCTGGAAGTTCTCCTTCAGGATGAAGTTCACGACGCCGGAGACGGCATCGGCGCCATACACGGAGGAGGCGCCGCCGGTCACGATCTCCACGCGCTGCAGGGCCGCGGCCGGGATGGCCGATGTATCCACGCCCATGCTGGCGTTCACGGGCACGAGGCGCTTGCCGTTCAACAACACCAGATTGCGGTTGGCGCCGAGGCCTCGCAGGCTGATGTTGGTGGCGCCGACGGTGTTGCCCGCCGAGAACTGGATCTGCGCGCCCTGGTTGAACTGATTGGCCGCCGCGCCGAGCTGGTTCTGGCGATTGATGTCGGAGAAGCCGGTGAGACTCGGAACGAACTGCGGCAACTCGTTTGAGCGTGCTCTCGACGGCAAAGTTGGCGCTGTTCTCGAAGACGTCCACGTCGATCGTCACCAGCGGCGACGTCGATTCGAGATCCTTGCGCACGATGCGCGAGCCGGTGACGAGCACTTCTTCAAGCGTTTCCGCGCTGGCTGGGCGCTCGGGGCCTGTCTGCTCCTGCTGCGCACTTGCTTCCTGGCTGCGGGCTTCGGCTTGCTGTGCGCACGCCGTCTGTGCATGCGCGTACAGCGCGGCGGCGCCGAGAACACTCGCCACACATGCGCGCATGGTCTGTTGTGCCTTCGTTTTCTCGACAGTCACTCTCGTTCTCCCAGTGATGACGTTCCCCGCGCGCCTCGCGAAGCGGGGGCTCGTCGTGAGCGTGAGTCAGTGCGCGTGTGTCGCGCGCACCGGCGTGGTTCGGGCAAATGCCGGGCAGGGGAGACGAAGCCGTGTAGCTGGCGTGACGAATGCGCGACGCGTAGTCGAGACCATGAGACGCCCCCCTTGTTTGCTGCCCGTTCCGGGCATCTGCGTCTTGTTATGGTGCGGTTTGTACATCGGTGCCTCTGGGGGGCCGCAATTAGACTTTAGTTGTCGAGTGCGCGGACGCAGGGCGGGCGTCGTTTTCGCGCGGCTGGAACGGTCGGTGCATGCGGCGCGTCGCCCATCAGCGTGCCGGTCGCCTGCGCAGGAAACGTAGTGGGCGCGCGACGGGCTCGAAATGCGAACCGGCTCGACGCACGCAGGGACTCGACATCACCCGTGCGGAATCGGATAGGATTTTCGTCCTCCGATTCATGACACTCTTCTCAGGCATGCCGTGACCAACACCCGTGTGCTGATCGCAGACGACCATCCGATGGTCAGGCGCGCGCTGAGCGAAGCGCTGCTCGAATCCTTCGGCGCGACCTTCGAAGTGCTCGAGGCCGGTTCGGTGCCCGCTGCACGCGAAGCGCTCTCCGCGAACAACATCGATCTGCTGCTGCTCGATCTCAGCATGCCCGGCATGGGCGGGGCGCTGAGCCTCAAGGCACTGCGTGCGGAGTTTCCGTCCGTGCCGATCCTCGTGGTCTCGGCGATGGAAGAGCCGCTCATCGTGCGGCAGGCGATGGAGTTCGGTGCGTCGGGGTTTCTGCCCAAGTCCGCTCCGTTCAGCGCTATCGGCGAGGCCGTGCGCGCGGTGCTCGCGGGAGATCTGTGGTTTCCGGCAACGCTCGGCGAAGGCGTGGAGCCGGCCGACGAGCAACTCGCCGCGCGCATTGCGGAGCTGACGCCTCAGCAACACCGGGTGTTCGTGCTGCTCGCACAGGGCAAGCTCAACAAGGAGATCGCCTTCGAGCTGGAGGTGACCGAGGCCACCGTGAAGGCGCACGTCTCGCAGATCCTGCACAAGCTCGGCGTTCACAGCCGGACGCAGGCAGCCCTCGTGGCGCAGCGGCTGACCAATCCCGCCTCGAGCCTGGAACCGAAGCGCTGAGTTCCGTTCGGGGCTGACTCGATCCTGATGCAGGGTCGGATTGCCGGCGTGGTGCCGGCCCGACATCTCACGCCACGGTAGCCGCGCGCAGCCGGCTCGGCGCATCGCGCGAGAGCATCTGCGCCATCAATGCGCGCAGCGCTCCGGGGCGCACCGGCTTGTTGAGCACCGCGTAGCCGAGTGCGTCCGCGGCCTGCCGCACGGCATCGGTGTAATTCGCCGTGATGATGATCGCCGGCAAGGGCCGGCCCACGTGCCCGGAGAGCGTCTCGAGGGCCGCAAGCCCGGTGACTTCACCCTCGAGGTGATAGTCCATGAGCACGATGTCGGGAATGGCCCCGCGGTTGTCGATTTCCTCGCACGCGCCCGCGGCATCGCGCGCGGTGATCACCTCGCAGGACCAGCCACGCAGCAACGTGCGCATAGCCACCAGCACCGCGGGATCATTATCGACACACAGCACGAGTCGCTTCGCCAGCGAGCCCCGCGACCGCTCGTCCGCACCCGGCAACACCGTGGCCGGCGGAGCCTTGCTGGTGGGCACGCTCACGGAGAAGACGCTCCCGCGCCCCGGCCAGGACCGCACGGCCACCGGGTGCTCGAGCATGCGAGCGATGCGGTCCACGATGGCAAGGCCCAGCCCGAGTCCCGGCGGCGTCTCGGTATCGTTGCTGCCGCCGCGGCGGAATTCCTCGAAGATGACCTTCAACTCGTCCTGCGGGATGCCGATGCCGGTATCCCACACCTCGATCACGATGCGATCGCCGCGGCGTCGGCAGCCCACGAGCACCTTGCCCCGCCGCGTGTAGCGCAAGGCGTTCGAGAGGAAGTTCTGCAGGATGCGCCGGAGCAGGGCGGGGTCCGTCATCACCACTGCGCGTGAGGGAACGACGCGCAGGATGAGGGAGCGCTGCGCAGCCATGGGCTGGAACGACGCGATCAGCCCGCTCAGCACTTTCTGCATCTCGACCGGTTGCAGCTGCGGCTGCAGGACGCCCGTGTCCAGCTTCGAGATGTCCAGCAGCGTCTGCAGCAGCTCGTCCACCGCGCCCAGCGCCTGATCGAGCTGGGCGAGCAAGACGCTCGGCTTGCCGGTGCGCTGCCGTTCGCTGAGCGCGCCGGTGAGGATCCTTGCCACATGCAAGGGCTGCAGCAGGTCGTGGCTCGCGGCCGCAAGAAACCTTGTCTTGCCAACGCTCGCCGCTTCGGCCACGCGCTTGGCTTCGGCGAGTTGCTCGTTCAGCAGCGTGAGCTCACGCGTGCGCTCGGCGACTCGCTGTTCGAGAAGCTCGTTCGCTTCGCGAATGCGCCGTTCGCTCTCGCGGAGTGCCTCGAGTGTGCGGATCTGCTCGGTCACGTCCGTGCACACGAGCACGAATCCGCCCGCCTGAATCGGGTTCACCTGGAATTCGAGCACGTTGCCATCGGACAGGCGCTGTTGCCTCGTGCGCGCTTGCGCAGGCCGGTTCGGGTCCGCCTGCTCGGCGAGCTGGCCTGCGAGATCACCGCCGAGCCGATCGTTGTCTCGCAGGAGATCCTGGAGCGCCGTGCCGATCTGGGCTTGTTCTTCCGGAATGTGCAGCAGCTCGAGCAATCGCCTGTTCCAGGCCGCAAGGCGCCACTGCGCATCGAACATGCCGATGCCTTGGGTCACGTTCTCCAGCGTGGCGCGCAGCAGGTCGTGGTTGAACAGAATGGCTTCGGACGCTTCCTCGAGAATGGCACCTGCCGCACCGATCGGCGCGCGATGCCGCCGTAGCACGGCCGTGACCATGATGTGCGCGGAGGCCGCACCGATCGCGCCGCTCAGCAAGCGTTCCGTGTAAGCAGCGAGATCCTTGTCGCGATAGGTCTCCACCGGACCGCTGAACGCGCGCAGCGCGCGTTCGGGGCCGACGAGCCGCTCCGCGAGCGTTCTGAGCTCGTTGAATGTGGCCGCCCGGACCAGCCCCTGCGACTCGACGTGCGCGTGATCCGAGGCGCCGACGAAAGTGTCCGCCTGCAGCCGGTCCCGCTCGTTGGCGCGGGCGAGGAGAGAGATGCCGATCAGCAGCCCGGTGTTGAGAAGCAGACTCCATGCAGTCGAGTTGGTGAGCGTATCCGCTCCGGGGATCAGCATCGGCAGCGTGCCTGAGCCGAGCACGCTCAGAATTTTGCTGAGGCTCGCCTCAGGCATGGAGGGCAGCAGCATCGCGTGCATCCACACGAGCGCCCCCGCGGCCATGCCTGCCACGGCGCCATAGCGGTGAGCGCGGCGCCAGTAGAGGCCCGCGATGATGGCCGGCGCGAACTGCGCCACGGCGGCGAAGGAAATGAGACCGATGGAGGAAAGCGAGTAGCGGTAAACGGTGGCGACGTGATACGCGTACGCGGCCAGCAGAATGGCGAACACCGCGATGCGTCGGATTCGCAGCAGCACCGGCGCCATGCCCGTGCCGGCAGCGCGGAAGCCCGGTCGCCGCAGGAGCAGCGGCATCACGAGCTCGTTACACACCATCGTGCTGAGCGCCACCACCTCGACGATGATCATCGCCGTGGCGGCCGAGAGCCCGCCGATGAACACGGCAAGCGCCACCATCGGGTGATGCGTCATCATCGGCAGCAGGAGCGAGAAGAACTCCGGGTATGTGCTGCGGCCGAAGGTGATCAGCCCCGCGGCGGCAATGGCCGGCACGAAGAGGCTGATCGCAACGAGATACAGCGGGAACACCCAGGCGGCAGTGCGCAGGTCCGCAGGCTTGCTGCTTTCCACGACGGTGACGTGGAACTGCCTCGGCAGGCAGATGAAGGCCAGCGCCGCGAGCACGGCGATGGTGATCCAGTGCGGCTGGACATTGATCGACGTGAGGCGCTGGACGATGCGCGGATTCGCCGCCACCCGGCTTGCCAGATCCGCCGGACCGGAAAACAGCACGAAGGTGACGAACAGGCCGAGCGCGAGGAATGCGCCGAGTTTCACCAGCGATTCGAAGGCGATCGCCACCATCATGCCCTGATGGCGCTCGTTGGTATGCACGTGGCGCAGCCCGAACAGAATCGCGAACAGCGCCATCGTGAGCGCTACGTAAAACGCCGTGTCGTGCCACAGGGGCGCGGAGCGGGCTGCGGCAGCGAGACCAGGCGTGCCGGTGACCAGCACATTGAACGTGAAAGACACCGCCTGCAGCTGCAGGGCGATGAAGGGCACGATGCCGACGACCGCGATGATCGTGACGAGCGCCGCAACCGACTGGCTCTTGCCATAGCGCGCGCCGATGAAATCGGCCACCGAGGTGACGTTGTTCGCCTGCCCGACCCGCACCATCTTCCGGATGAGCGGATACCCGAGCAGCATCATCAGCACCGGGCCGATGTAGATGAGCGTGAACCCGAGGCCGCTCAGCGCGATGTGGCCGATGCTGCCGTAGAAGCTCCAGGAGGTGCAGTAGACCGCCAGCGTGAGCGCATAGATCACCGGCTCCCACGCGCTCTTGCGGACACGCGGGGCATGGCGCTCGCCGATCCAGGCCACGGCGAAGAGCAGGCCCAGATAGCAGACCGCCGCCACCGATACGAACAGGAAGCCGAGCATCGTTCCTCCGCCACGCGGGCCCGCCCCGCCCGGAAGTCGTCCGGACAGGCGAGTTGAGGGGCGTGCCGCGACCGTAACATGGTGCCACAGCCGCAAGAATGGAGGGCGGCGCGGCTGTTCATGTCGTAGCCGCGCGCGAGCGTCATACTATCCGCGCCGCGTGCGGGCCATCCGGCGAGACGCGCGCAGGTAGCGAGAATTCCAGAGGAAACGAGATGACATCGAGGCTGAACGAGACGCACCCGGCCGGCGCGGCGCCTGGCGGGGACGAGCCCTATCCGCAGGCGGGCCGGGAGCGGATGATCATGCCGCAGCCGATCGCGCTGCTCGGAAACGGCGCGACGAATCCCGAAAAGGAGCTGCTCGCACGGCTGGATGCCCGCCACGTTTTCATGATGGGCGACAACCCGGCGCTGCCGCGCATGCCGAAGGCGCCGACGCTGCTCGACTTCTTCCGCCTGCGCTTCTCGGACATTGCGTTCCGGCATCTCCTGCAGAGCGCCAAACTCGCGCTCGATGCGGGGCACGGCGAGAAAGTCGTGATGGCGTGCCTGCTCCACGACATCTCGAACGGTGCGCTGCTGCGCACGGATCATGGGTACTGGGGCGCGCAGCTCGTGGGTCCGTACGTGGACGAGGAGGTGGCCTGGGCCATTCGGTATCACCAGGCGCTGCGCTATTTCGCGGACGAGTCCGTCGGCTTCAAGTACCCGGACGCGTACAACGCCTTCTTCGGTCCCGATTACCAGCCGCCGGAATACATCCGCAAGGCGTACGAGGAAGCGCGCAACCACCGCTGGTACATGACCTCGCGGCTCATCACGATCTACGACGTGTACTCATTCCAGGACGGCTGGCATATCGATCCCGAGGAGTTCACGGACATCATCGGCCGCAACTTCAGGCAGCCGAAGGAGGGGCTCGGGTTCGACGGCTCGCCGGTGGCGCACATGTGGCGCACGATGATCTGGCCGAACAATTTCCTCTGAAGGCATTCCCTCAGCTGCCGCGCTCGCCCGGCGCCGGGTTCTTGTACGTGATGGACAAGCCGGCGCCGCTTCGGCGGTCGATGGTCGTCTTCGCGTCCGGCAGGCGCTCGAGCGCCTCCAGGAACTCGCCGATGCCGCGCATGCGGCCGGAGACGTTGTGCGCCGTGAAGCAGCCCCCCGGCGCAAGCTTCGGCCACAGCGCCCGCAGGTAGTTCGTGTACCACTCCTTGTCGGCATCGGAGAACACGAAATCGATCGGTCCCTCGAGCTTCGGAACGAGCTCGTGCGCGTCGGCGAGGCGCGCGTCCACGTAATCCGCAAGCCCCGCCTCACGGAAGTTGGCGAGGGCTGTGCGATGCCGCTCCGGGTCGATCTCGATGGTGATGAGCTTGCCGCCCGTCTTGGCGAGCGCCCACGCCATCCAGATGCCCGAATGCCCGGTGGAGGTGCCGATCTCCACGGCGTGACGGTACTTGTTCCGCAGGATCAGGTCGTGAAGCGTGCGCCCATCAACCTCCGGCACGTTCAGGTCGTGCCAGGTGCCGCGGCGACTTTCGAGAAAAGCCTGGACGCGCTTGTCCAGCTCCGCAGGGGTTTGCCCCTGCACGATGCCGCCCAGACCGGCGATGGACATCACAGAGAGCGCGAGCGCGAGCTTCAGCATGATTGTCCCTCCCGTGCCCGGCGATCGTAACAGAGCGGTACGGTGCCGCGGGCCCGCTCAGCGGTTCGCTCGCGCGCTCGCGAAAGCAGCAGGGATCAGTCGTAGGTGGTGTCGTTCCACTCGCCGGCAGGCGGCGTGTCTCGCACGTGCTCGTCCGTGGTGCCGGTGCGCGCGAGCTTGTCGTCATCGGCGATATGCGGTTGCACGCCGCGGGGCTCCTGGCCGATGCAGCCTTCCTCATGGCCGGGCCCCTCGACGGGCGGGCGGTCCTCATCCTGATTCGGGCGGTTGCGCGGGCGCGGCGCGTCCGCACGCGTTTCGGTGGGAGCGCCGGGCGATCCGGTGGCCTCAGTGGGGCGTGGTGACGGCATGGCTCGGCCTCCTGTTTTTTTCGCAGAGTCAGGGACGTGCCGGAATCACTTGATCCCGCTACGCATCACGCTAGCCGCTGAGCGCGCTGGCAGGCATCCGCCGATGTGCACTCGTGACGTCGGGCTATTCCTACCCGCTCGAACCCTGGCCATGCCTTAGCGCTGCCGCGAGCGGTGGAGTGGGCTACGATGCGCGCCTCATCTTTCAAACCGGATTCCCGTTCCCATGAAGAGCACCCTCGTTGCGCTCACCCTGGCTGGACTCTCCATGCACGCTGTCGCTCACGCTTCCGATGACGAGAACCCGTTCTTTCACGAAAGTCCGCTGCCCTTTCACTACCCGCAGTTCGACAAGATCAAGGACAGCCACTTCGCGCCCGCCTTCGACCGGGGCATGGCGGAGCAGCTGAAGGAGGTCGAGGCGATCGCGAACAACCCCGAGCCGCCCACGTTCGAGAACACGATCGTTGCGCTGGAGCGGAGCGGGCGCCTGCTCACCCGCGCCGTCACGGTGTTCAGCAACCTGGTCGGGGCGGATACCAACAATGCGCGGAACCGGCTGCGCAGCGAATACTCGCCGAAGTTCGCCGCCCACAACGATGCGATCAATCTGAACGGCACGCTGTTCGCGCGCATCGACACCCTGTATCAGAAGCGCAACGACCTGAAGCTCGACGCGGAAAGCCTCCGGCTGCTCGAACGCTATCACCAGGACTTCGTCCGCGCCGGCGCGAAGCTCTCGGAAAGTGACAAGGAAAAGCTCAAGCGCCTGAACGCCGAGCTCGCCACGCTCGCCAGCCAGTTCAGCCAGAACGTGCTGGATGAGGTGAATGCCTCCGCCGTCGTGGTGGATGACGTGAAGGAGCTGGCGGGCCTCACGCCCGCCCAGATCGCGGCCGCCGCGGAGGAAGCCAAGTCCCGCGGGTTGGCCGGCAAATACGTGCTCACGCTGCTCAACACGACCGGTCAGCCACTCGAATCGCAGCTCGAGAACCGCGCGTTGCGCAAGCGCCTTTACGAAGCTTCGATCGCCCGGGGCAGCAGAGGCGGGTCGTACGACAATCGCGAGATCATCAGTCGCACGATGAAGCTGCGTGCCGAGCGCGCGCGGCTGCTTGGCTACCCGAATCACGCCGCATACGTGCTGGAGAATCAGACTGCGCTCACCCCTGAAGCTGTGAATCGCATGCTTCGGGACCTTGCGCCCGCCGCCGTTGCGAACGCGCGGCGCGAAGCCGCCGAGCTGCAAGCGATGATCGACAAGGAGGGTGGCGGTTTCGAGCTCGCGCCGTGGGACTGGGCGTACTACTCGGAAAAAGTGCGCCAGGCGAAGTACACCTTCGACGAGGCGCAGCTCAAACCCTATTTCGAGCTGACGAACGTGCTCGAGAACGGCGTGTTCTACGCGGCCCACCAGCTCTACGGGCTGACCTTCAAGCGGCGCACGGACCTGCCCGTCTACCACCCGGACGTGAGGGTGTACGACGTGTTGGATGCCGATGGCAAACCGCTCGCCATCTTCATCGCGGACATGTACGCGCGCAAATCCAAGCGCGGCGGCGCGTGGATGAACGCCTATGTGTCGCAGGCGAAGCTCACCGGCGATCGGCCCGTGGTGGCGAACCATCTCAACATTCCCAAGCCGCCCGCCGGCGAGCCGACGCTGCTCACCTGGGATGAGGTGACCACCGCGTTCCATGAGTTCGGGCATGCCCTGCACGGCATGTTCTCGAACGTGACGTATCCGTATTTCAGCGGCACGCGCGTTCCGCGGGATTTCGTGGAGTACCCCTCGCAGCTGAACGAGATGTGGGCGGATTGGCCTGCGGTGCTCAGGCACTACGCCCGGCACTACAAGACCGGCGAGCCGATGCCGCAGGAGCTGCTCGACAAGGTCATCGCCGCATCGAAGTTCAATCAGGGCTTCGCCACCACCGAGTATCTTTCGGCCGCGATGCTGGACCAGCGCTGGCACCAGCTCACTCCGGAGCAGGTGCCTGCGGCGGCGGATGTCATGAAGTTCGAGGCGCAGGCGCTCGCGGCGGATGGCGTGGACTTCGCGCCGGTGCCTCCGCGTTACCGCACGCCGTACTTCAGCCACATCATGAGCGGCTACGCGGCCGGGTATTACTCGTACATCTGGTCGGAAGTGCTCGATGCGAACACGGCCCAATGGTTCAGGGAACACGGCGGGCTCACGCGCGCGAATGGCGACCACTTCCGCGCGACGCTGCTTTCGCGTGGCGGCAGTGAGGATGCGCTGAATCTGTTCCGCACGTTCGCGGGTCATGAGCCGCGCATCGGGCCCTTGCTCGAGAAGCGCGGGCTCGTCGCGCCGGAGCAGGGCAAGGCGCAGGCGCGCCAGTCGTCGCAGGACTCGGCGGCGTCGCCGCGAGCTTGATCGCCGCGCGCCTGATACACGTGCGGGCGCACGGCCGGTAGCGCACCGGCCGCTGCAGACGGCCGGGCGCAGCACCGGCGGCCAATCCCGGATGCACCGCCGTGGGCTACGCGGAACTCGCGGAAACATCGTGGCAGAAGGCCTCGACAGCCTGAACCGGCTGTGGCCCGCACGAGGCGACACGCGGTCCCGTTCGGTGCCGAGGGTGAGGCTTGGCACGCTTGCGGCCGAAGCGGCTGGCCGTCAACGCGCGGACAGCGTGCGAGGTGTGCTCACGCCGCGCGTGATCGCTTGCTAATGTGAGGCGCGAAATGGCGGACCTGGAACAGGGCTTCGATTTCGTCGTCGTGGGGGGCGGCACGGCGGGCTGCCTGCTGGCCGCGCGCCTGTCGGAGGATGCGACCCGGCACGTGTGTCTGATCGAAGCGGGCGGCTCGGGAAAGAGCCTGTTCGTGAACATCCCCGCCACGCTCGTCATCGCGCAGCGCAATCCGGCGCTCAACTGGCGCTTCCAGACGGTGCCGCAGCCCCACCTCAACGGGCGGCGCATTCCCGTGCCGCGCGGCCGGGGTCTGGGCGGCTCGGGGCTCATCAACGGCATGGTCTATTTCCGCGGTCATCCGTGGGATTACGACGACTGGGCGCGCGCGGGCGCGGAAGGCTGGAGCTATCGCGAAGTCCTGCCGTACTTCCGCAGAAGCGAGCACAACGAGAACTTCGGCGGCTCCCCGTTTCACGGCCGCGGCGGGCCGTTGAACGTGCGCACAGTGACGCGGCCCAATCCGCTCAACTTCGCGTTCTTCGACGCGCTGCGCGAGCTCGGTGTCCCGCCGCGGGAGGATCTGAACGGCCCGGATTCCGAAGGCATGGCCCTGCGCCAGCTCTCGATTCGTGGCGGAACTCGCGTCACCACGGCCAATGCGCTGCTGTTGCCCGCGCTTTCGCGGCCGAATCTGCGAGTGATCACGGGTGCGCAGGCAACGCGCGTCCTGCTCGAAGGGCGGCGTGCTGTGGGCGTGGAAGCACGGTCGGAGCACGGGACGGTGCGCGTACGGGCACACGGCGAAGTGGTGCTCGCGGCCGGAGCGATCCAGTCTCCGCAACTCCTGATGCTGTCCGGAATTGGAGACGGGGAGCATCTCTCCGCGCTGGGCATCGAGGTGCGCCACCATCTGCCCGGTGTGGGGCGGAATCTGCACGATCACCTCGCAAGCCCCGTTCACATGAGCATGGAGCATCCCGCCTCGTACGGCATCTCGTGGCGCGCGATGCCGCGGAATCTGCTGAACGTGATCGAGTACGCGCTGTTTCGCAGCGGGCCGCTCGCCAACAACATCTTCGAATCGGCGGCGTTCGTGAAAAGCGTGCCGGGGCTCGACCGGCCGGATCTGCAGCTCGTGTTCCAGCCCGCGCGCCGGCCCCCGCCGTCGTTTCCCTTCCCGGTGGGACACGGCTTTGCCATCAGCCCGGTCGGGCTCTATCCGCGCAGCCGGGGCCGGCTCATGCTGGCGAGCTCCGATCCCTTCGCGCCGCCGCTCATCGATCCGAATCTGCTGTCCGCGCCGGAAGATCTCCAGCCGTTGATTCGCGGGGTGCGTCTGATCCGGCGCATCTTCGCGTCGCCTGCGTTCGCGCGATACCGCGCGCATGAAACGGCTCCGGGAGAGGCCGCGCAGACGGACGCGGATCTCGAGGCCTACATCCGTGCGGAGGCGTACACGGTGCATCATCCGGTGAGCACCTGTCGCATGGGGCGTGATCCGCAGGCGGTGGTGGACCCGCAGTTGCGCGTGATAGGCATCGAAGGTTTGCGTGTGGCGGATGCGTCGGTGTTCCCGTCCATCATTGGCGGCAACACGAATGCGGCCGTTGCAATGGTTGCGGAAAAGGCAGCGGACCTGCTGCTCGGACGGCTGCCGCTCCCACCCGCCGTTCTGGACGATGCGGTGGCCGGCCCTGCGCCGACCCGCGAGACATCCACAGAAGCCGTCTGACATCTGGAGGGAAAGGCTCATGCCCGATGCATTGAGCGCCGCCGAGCGGATCGAGATCGAACGCGCGTGCGAGCGCATCGTGTACGAGTATTCGCGCGCGCTCGATCTGGGCGACATGAACGCGGCGGCCGATTGCTTCGCCGAGCACGGCTCGCTCACTCGCCCGATGGCGCCCGATCAGGTTATTCAGGGCCGCGAGGCCATTCGCGCCTCGCTCCTCACGCGCCCGAAGACGTTGCTCACGAAGCATCTCGCCACGAACGTGATGATCGATGTCGAGAGCCGCGATTCCGCCCGCGGCATCTCCTACCTCACGATGATCGCGGCCACGCCGCCGCCGGGTGGCACGCCGCCGTTTCCGGCGCAGGGGCCGCTCTATTTCGCGGAGTTCAAGGACCGCTATATCCGCGAGAACGGCGTGTGGAAAATCCTCGAGCGCCGCGGATCGATCCAGATCAAGCTCGGATCGTGAAGCGGCGTTCGTTGCCGTCGGCGAAGACGTGATTTCGCCGGCGGCCCCTCTGTCTCGGATTCGGGCGGCAACGTTTCATCCGTACGAAGGTGTCGCCCCGGCCAGAGCGTGACGCGAGCCCCGGGGTCGATCGAGATCAGGCTTGGGAGGCGCAGAGGCGTCGGCGCGATCGGCGAAAATCGGATTCGCCGGCGGCCCCTCTGTCTCGGATTCGGGCGGTGCGTTCAATTCGCACAAGGACTCGCGTCCGCCGGCAGCGACGTGCCCCGCCGGCGGCGCGAAATCCGCGGCCTTGCCCCAGCCGTTCTTTCAGCGGCCGGGCTGATGAACCATCCGCATGTAAGGCGTTACCGCCTGCCAGCCCGCGGGGAAGCGTTGCCGCGCTTCGTCGTCCGACACCGTCGGGGCGATGATCACGTCCTCGCCCTGCTTCCAGTTCACCGGTGTGGCGACCTTGTGTTGCGCGGTGAGCTGACAGGAATCGAGCAGCCGGAGCACTTCGTCGAAGTTGCGGCCGGAGCTCATCGGATACATGAGCATGGCCTTGATCAGCTTGTCCGGGCCGATCAGGTACACCGTACGCACCGTCTGGTTGCTCATCGCCGTGCGGCCCTGGCTCGTCGTGCCGGCATCGGCCGGCAGCATGTCGTAGAGCTTCGCGACGGCGAGATCATGGTCGCCGATCAGCGGGTAGCTCACGGCGCCGCCTGTAGCGCGCTGGATGTCTTCCATCCAGCGCACGTGATCGGTCACCGGGTCCACCGAAAGACCGATGATCTTGCAATCCCGTCGCGTGAACTCCGGCTCCAGCTTCGCGAGATAGCCCAGCTCCGTGGTGCACACGGGCGTGAAGTCCTTCGGGTGTGAGAACAGGATGCCCCAGGAATTCCCGAGCCACTCATGGAATCGGATCGGGCCTTGAGTGGTTTCCGCAGTGAAGTCCGGCGCTCGATCACCAATGCGTAGTGACATGGCAGTTCCCCTCTGCAGGTGCGGTAGGAGTGTGCGTTTGCTCGCGCACTCTGCTCTCACGCCGCGAGTGATCGCAAGGGGTCGCACGCGATGCGTCGGGTTACCTGAAGCGCAAACGCACGCGCAGCGTTACACGGATGCACACATCGTCACGCGACAGGAGCGCGCTTTCGTCTGGCCCGCTGCAGGCCGAGCAGCACGCCGCCGAGCACAGCAATGGCCCACGCGTCCAACGCACCGCCGCCGCCGTTCGACCCGTTCGAAGAGGACTGCGCAGGTTCGGTGGGCGCGGGCGAGCTCGGCGGCGACGGTGTCGGTGCAGGTGCAGGCTCCGGCGCCGGAGCAGGTTCAGGGGCGGGCGCGGGTGCCGGAGCCGGTGCCGGGCCGGGTTCAGGCG
>JADGHX010000276.1 GCA_019683695.1 Steroidobacteraceae bacterium | reverse complement strand
GTAGCGTTCAAATCCCGCCAGCGTCTGTTGCTTCATTCCGTCCTCCTCCAGAAGCGTAATGATGCAACAGTTCTCGTCGGTAAATCAGAGTGTCCCTAACTGGCGCAAGCGTAAGAAATGGCGCAAGGAGAACCACGAGGAATCGAAGCTACGACGAGCATCAAAAATGCCCTCATCCCATTTTGGCGTTGTCGATTCGGGTCATCACCGGAGGCCAGACCATATAGAAATGATAGTAGGTCTACCCCGTCGGCTATTGATCCAGAAATTTGGATACCTGCTTGTAGGCACGTAATGCCAGGTCTCGGCACATGCGTTTGACTGCCCAATAGAACGCCGCGCCGCAGAGCGCGACGCGCTTCCCGTCATGGTATTGCTCCCATCGCATCACTGTCTCTTCGCATTCGGGGCACGTGCTTCCATTTGTAGACCACAGGTTCGTATTGCTTCGGCGGTCGTCGCTGCACACTCACGTCCTTTCCAAGCTCGTGCGTTAGCGGATTCCGAAACTCGCAGTACAACCACTTCGCCGCCTGTCCCTTGTCCAGCCACCCTGACGCGGTCGGACCCCAGGGGAGTTTCTCCTTTATCAAGCAGCGAAATCGCTTTTCGTGATCGCACTGCTCGGCAATCGTCGGAAAGACGTCTCGCGCGAGGCCATCAATCACACACAATAGAACAAGTGCAATACTGAAATTGCAGCCGCCCTTGCCATGGATGGGCTTAACGGCAAGCATTGCGTAGACGTCCGACAGCAGCATGTTGGCGCGCCGGAACACGTCCTGCTTATGCGGGTCGCTGATGTGGCCGTAGGGGACTTCTCGATAGGGCATCGTGCGCTCGACCTGCTGTGAGTTTCGAAACCGTTCGGTTCGGCTGGACGATCGCATGTTGCAGCATGTGAGGGTGAGCCGGGACGCCTTTCGCCGGTCCAACGCGTCGAGCTGCCTAGGTCAGCACGTCGCACTTCACGCCGACCCATGAGATATCAGAGACTCTCGCGCCTCCCTTTCCTTTGCGAGCACCGAAGTCCAACGGTGCGATGATCGACGACATCCAGACCGTCCACGACTTCATGTCGTCGGGGTGTCTTGAGCAGATCGATGGGGACAGTGACGCGGCTGCAGTAGCCGGTCGAACGCTGGCCACTCTGAGAGAGCGACGCGTCGAGGAATCAGGGGGATAGAGCTGGTCGGAGTGCCGAGATTTGAACTCGGGACCCCTTGCACCCCATGCAGTCCGAGCACCGCACGCCGTGAAACTACATGAAACGCCATGACATGGCAAATGCCGTGATTCACAGGACTTCCGCACCCTCATTCCGTTTCGTGACGTTTCAGGCAATTTCGCTTAAAGTGGACACAAAGCGGACACAAAACGAGGGCGCGGACTTTGAGCAGAGCGACAAGGGCCACCAAGCGCGGTGGACACAAAAGGCGGACACAACGCCCTCAGCGGCTCGTCGCGACCCGCGTCGCCACGCTCCCGGAGGGCACCTACACCGATCCCGGCCAAACCGGCCTGCAACTGCGCGTGCGCGCCAAGCGCGGCGGTTTTTCGCGTGCGTGGCTCCTGCGCTTCAAGTTCCGGGGCGAGGAAACGCGCATCCTGCTCGGGCACTTCCCGGAAACCTCGCTGGACGCAGCACGAGGCGAAGCGCGCCGCTATCGTGAGCTTGCCGCCCAAGGCATAGACCCCCGCCGTGCGCGCCCCAGAAGGCGCGAGAGGCCGTCTCCGGTGCCGCTCTCTTCCGCTCCGGCAAAGCACGGCGATGGGCACACAATCGAATTCCTGGCCAGCGAATTCATGACCCGGTACGTGCGGCCGCGCCGCAAGCGCCCGGAGTACGCCGAAGCCATCCTGAACCGCGACGTGCTCCCAAAGTGGAAGGGCCGCGACGCGCGCACGATCAGCGAGGGCGAGGTAATCGAGCTGCTCGACGGCATCGTGGACCGTGGCTCGCGCGTGATGGCGAACCGCACGGCCGCCCTGCTCGGCCAGATGTTCAAATTCGGAATCCACCGGCGCATCGTGGAGCGCACGCCGGTCCAGTTGCTCTACCGTCCAGGCGGCACAGAGAAGCCGCGCAAGCGGACCTTGAGCGAGGACGAGCTGCGGGCCTTCCTGAAGGATCCAAAGGACGCCACCCGCTTTGCGAGGCTTGCGCACGTAATGACGGTGCTGTTGCTCACCGGGCAACGGCGCGGCGAGCTCGCGCTGGCGAAGTGGTCGGACATCGACTTCAGCGCCAAGACGTGGCGCATTCCTGATGAGAACGCCAAGGCCGGGCGCGGGCACCTCGTGCCGCTGTCGGATTGGGCAGTTGAGGAATTTGCCGCCCTGCGTCGCCTTGCGAAGGGCTCGAAGTGGGTACTGCCGGCGAACGACGGCGAGCGTCACATCGACCCCAAGCAACTGACGCGCTCACTCGCGAAGTGCCAGAAGCGATTCAGGGAACGTGGCATTGAACCGTTCACACTGCACGACCTGCGCCGGACGTGCCGCACGGGCTTGGCGAAACTCAAGGTGCCTGCCGACATCGCGGAACGGGTGCTGAACCATGCACGCGAGAAGATCGAAGGCACCTATGACCTTCACGAGTACATGGACGAGAAGCGGGCAGCATTGGACAGGTGGGCGGCATACCTCGAGGAACTGCGGCGATGAGCGCCGATGCGCTGATCCTCAGCGTACAGGCGGCGCTTGTAGGCGGAGACTCCCAAATTGAGCGGCGGATCGCGGCACTGACACGCTCAGAGTGTTTCCGAAATATTGCCGCGGGGTACGTTGGCAGCGAAGACGCGCAAGAACGGTTGATTCTGCTGGTCATGTGGCTCGACATGCTGCGAACGATTTTGAGCCTCGAGCCTGTCGCAAAGGGCGAAGTGCGACCGCATGAACTCGTGCGCCACATCAAGGCGAAAAGGCTTGCGCGCACTCAACACGTCGAGACGCTACGCACCATCGCCGCATCGCTGACCCCAAAGCATGCAGAGCGACTCAACGCGATTGCTGATGATGTCGAGCGCGACACTTTCGCGCTGCGCGACCATGGCATCTTCGACGAACTGGCCTCGTTCTTGCTTGAATTGGGCTACCTCGGCGAGTCGGGGGCGGGGACAGCGTCGAATCCGGAAGGAGCGTGGCGCGGATGGATCATTCGGAGCTTGGATGATCAGCTCCCCTCGGACATGGATCGCGTGCCCAGAAAATGGGCCACGGTGAGAGACCTGCTCACCTGGGCGGGAGTGGATGGCGTCACGAGCTACGACGTGGCTTCGATCATCACGCGCAAGCGGCGTAGACGTTCTTAGCACCTTCGGGCCGTGAACGTTCACGCGCGCTTTTCTGCCGGGTTGTCTTAGGGTCGCCCGCTACCACGCGCGTAAAACGTTTTCTCACCAATTGGAACGGTGAGAGAACATGAAGCGCGAAACAACTCTTCCTGATGTGCTCTGGCCGTGCGCCGTCGAACGGCGCTACGGCATTTCACGCCCTACTCGCTGGCGCTGGGAAAAGATCGGACGACTCCCGCCGCGCGATGTGAACCTGGCCGGCAAAACCGGTTGGAAGCGCTCGACCATCGAAGCAGCCGAACAGTCGGCGGCCTAACCATCATGCTCCCAAACGACAGCGGCTCACGGTCCCGCGAAGAACCCGTGAGCCGCAAACGGAGGCGCTGTGAACACGCGAACGATACCGCATCCTCGCGGCCGACGCACGCATACGTGCGCAGCCTGCGCGAAACCGAGTACGACTCATTTTTGTGCCGGATGCCTCGGCAGGTTCCCGATGTTGCGGCACCTTCTGCGGCCGCGTCCGGTGCGTCCATGAATGGACGCGGGGAGCCGGCATGAGCAAGCGGCGCCACCACAGCAGCAGGCTCGGAGTCTCACGCGGTGAGCGCTACGCGCTGCTGCCCGCCGAAATACTAGAGAGCGACGCATGGACAGCGCTGCCGGATTACGCGGCCCGCACGCTTATCGCGCTGCTGCCCGAATACCACGGCCACAACAACGGATGTCTGGGATTGACCGCTTCACAGGCACGCAAGCGCGGATTGCATCACTGGAAGCTGTACGGCGGCCTCAAGGTGCTGGCGCTCGCTCAGCTCATTGTATGTACACGTCGAGGCCGGCTCGAAAACGGCACGAAGCTCCCGAGCCTCTACGCAGTCACCTGGAAAGGCATAGACGAGCCGCGCGATGGTGTCGTGTACGACGAAGGCATATCCGCCTGCCCGATCCCGCGCCACGACTGGACAAAATGGCAGCGGCCGGCGGATTGGCGAAAGACCTGCCAACGAATCGCCCAAGAGATGCGTGGTACGACGAAAAAGTCAGTATCCACACTGTATGGATATGGCCGCTCCACACAGTGTGGATCGGACGCGCGAAAAGTCGCTCCACACAGTGTGGATATGGAAACGCGCTTTTCCGCTCCACACAGTGTGGATACCTCTAAGACCTCGGCCCTACCCCCTGCCCGCAGGGC
>JADGHX010000071.1 GCA_019683695.1 Steroidobacteraceae bacterium | reverse complement strand
ATCCACCTCGGACCTCCAGCCCATCTTGTAGAGGTCGGATACACGCACTTCATGCCCCTGAGCTTCAAGCTCCTGGATGGCAACGTCGCGTAGCGCCGCACTGAGAGAACGAGACTCGGGATGAGCGAATACAAGCAGCACTTTCATCATCAGCACTCGGGTTGGTTGAAGGCTCCCGGATAGTGGCGAACGATGCGTGCATGGAGTAGATAGCGCCGATGAATAAGACCCTGCCGAGAAATGGATAGACCCGAAGTCACGCTGGAGCGCATGCGCACCTTCGTGCGGGTGGCCGAGCGCGGGAACCTGTCGGCGGTCGCGCGGGAACTGCGCGTCGGCCAATCGACAGTGACGCGGCATCTGCGCGAGCTCGAGGAAGCCCTCGGCGTGTCGCTCCTCAGCCGGACGACGCGCCGCGTGACCATGACGGACGAAGGCAGCCGCTACTATGCGAGCTGCGTGCAGATCCTGCGCCTCGTGGACCAGGCGAGCGAAGAGGCGCGCAGCACCCGTGGCACGCCGGCCGGCACCATCCGCATTTCCTGCACCGCTGCGCTCGGCGTCATGCATGTCAGCCGGCTGATCTTCGCTTTCCAGGATCAGTATCCGGACATCGCCGTCGATCTCAGCCTCACCGACGAGCGCATCGATCTCGTCCGCGAAGGCGTCGATATCGCGCTTCGCCTGGGCCCGCTCACCGACAGCTCGTTGAAGCTCAGACCGCTCGGCCAGTCACGGCGGCTGCTCGTCGCGGCCCCGCGGTATCTCAAGGCGAACGGAACGCCGGCGCGCCCGCAGGACCTCGTGGGCCATGAAGGCATCAGGATGTCGAACATCGCCGGCAGCGACCTGCTCGTGCTCGAAGGACGGGGCGAGCGTCACGCCGTGCCCTTCGGCGGGCGCCTGCGCGTCGATCATGGCCTCGCTGCGCGCGAGGCGCTTGTGGCCGGCCGCGGCATCGCTCCCGCGCACGTCTGGCTCGTGGAGGATCTTCTTGAGTCCGGTCAGCTCACGACCGTCCTGCCGGCCTACGCGCCGACCTCCGTCCCGCTCAGCATGCTGATCGTGCCGGAGCGCGCCGGCATTGCGAGAGTGCGGCTGCTGGTCGATTTTCTCGTCGGGCAGATTCGTCGCCTGCCGGGAATCGAACCGACGCACAAGGCTACGTCTTCATCGTGACAGGCACATTCGCCATGTGTGTTTCGCAGCAATGAATGCGCGAGACGCGAAGGCACCGACTGTCTCATTCCGTGAGGCGGTGGGCGTCTGGTCCAGGATCGGCTGGCTGAGCTTCGGCGGCCCGGCGGGACAGATCGCACTCATGCACCGCGAGCTCGTGGAGCGCCGCCGCTGGATCAGCGAGACGCGGTTCCTGCACGCCCTGAACTACTGCATGCTGCTGCCGGGCCCGGAAGCACAGCAGCTTGCGACGTACATCGGTTGGCTATTGCATCGCCTGCCCGGCGGCGTCGTCGCCGGGGCACTCTTCGTTCTCCCCGGGTTCATCGCGATCCTGCTTCTCAGCATCCTCTACGCCTTGTTTGGTCAGGTGCCCGCGATCGCTGCCGTTTTCTTCGGGCTCAAGGCTGCCGTGCTGGCCATCGTGGTCGAAGCGGTGGTGCGCATTGGCCGCCGGGCACTGAAGAATCGTTACCCCATCGCGATCGCCGCAGCCGCGTTCATCGCAATCTACTTCTTCGGGGTCGGTTTCCCGTGGATCGTCGGCGTCGCCGCGCTCATCGGCTTTCTCGCGAGCAAGACGCTCGCTCCGGCGAAACGAACCGAGAACGAACGTCAGTCCGATGAGGCGGGCTATCTCATCGATGCACTTCACGCGCGCGGCGCCCTTTCACATGCCATTCCATCGGCCGGCCGTGCAACGCGAACGGCGCTCGTCTGCGTGCTCCTGTGGCTGAGCCCCGTGGCCATCGCTGCGCTGCTCCTCGGCACGCAGCACGTGCTCACACGCGAGGGTCTGTTCTTCAGCCAGACGGCGGTCGTCACGTTTGGGGGCGCTTACGCGGTCCTTGCCTATGTCGGGCAGCGCGCCGTGCAGGACCTTCAATGGCTCGCACCCGGCGAAATGCTGGACGGACTCGCGCTCGCGGAGACCACGCCCGGCCCCCTCATCATGGTGCTGCAGTTCGTCGGTTTCCTCGCGGCATTCCGCTATCCGGGGACGCTCGATCCGTGGGTGGCGGCTGTGCTCGGTGCGATCCTGACCACATGGGTGACGTTCCTGCCCTCATTCATGTTCATCTTCGTCGGGGCACCGTACGTCGAGTCGCTCCGCCACCTTCAGCGGCTGAACGGGGCGCTGGCGGCGCTTACCGCGGCCGTGGTGGGCGTCATCCTCAACCTTTCCGTGTGGTTCGCGGTGCACACGTTGTTCGGGGAAGTTCGCGGCGAACGAATCGGCCTGTTCCAGTTCGAACGGCCCGTGTGGCACACCGTCGAGCCGGGCGCGCTCGTGCTCACGGTCGCCGCACTCGTTGCGACCCTGAGATACAAGCTCGGGATGGCATGGACTCTCATCGGGTGCGCCATCCTTGGCGCAGCGTACGTGCACGTCCTTCGTTCCTAGATCTGGCTGAAGCGCATCGGTGCGCCCGCGCCTTGGAAGTACATCAGGTCTGCGCCATGCGCTTTGCGACTGCGTCCCACTGGATGTTTGCGAAGAACGCATCGATGTACTTCGCGGCCGCCGCGCCGTAGTCCATCTGATACGCGTGCTCGTACATGTCCATGACGAGAATCGGGGTCGTTTCGGGCGGGTTCGTGCTGTGGTCCGCCATCCAGTAGTTCTCGAGCACCTTCAACGCTCTGTTGTAGCCGAGCACGACCCAGCCGGATCCACCGCCGAGACCCTCGCCGATCTTGCGGAACTCGCTCTCCCAGGCATCGTAGGTTCCGAATGCAGCCGCTATGCGAGAGCGCAGGTCCGCCGGCGCCTTTCCGTCGCCACCCAGGTTGGCGAAGTACAGCTCGTGCAGGACGACCGAACCGGTGCGGATCAGTTGCTCGCGTTTGAGTCCGTTGTAGATGTAGGGAGGCGTGTTGGCGTCGTTCAGCGCCTGCGAGAGGCGGCTGCGCACCGTATTCAGCGCCTTCACGGCTCCGCCGTAGTTGTTTTCCCAATGGGACTGGATAAGCTTCTCCGACAGCCCCTTCAATGATTTGGCGTTGAACGGCAGCGGTACCGGGGAATGCCGATGCCGGAAGGCATCTCCAGATCCCGCCACAAGCTTCTCCTCGGCGGCACTCGATGGCGAAGAACCGGCAGTGGCCGCGGCGGCGAGCACTGCGGTGGCACCCGCCTGCAGGAATTCTCGACGTGTTGGCTCAGTCACGTGCGGGTCTCCTATGGCTTGCAGGGTGCAAGTCTAGGCCACCCTCTTGAACAACGCTCTGAATGTTCCTCAGGAACGCGACATCGCGCCAGGTACCGCTCGAATGCAGACGCGAGCCGTGCCGGCGGCAGGGTTTCACCTGATCGAGGAGCTGCTTCGAACCGGCACATGGACTGCGGCTCATCAAGTCTTTAAATCGCAACGAATGGTGTCGGCGCTATAAACGACACCAACTGTGGCGGTCTGCGTCGGACTGAAATGGAGCTAATCGTGAGCTGATGAGCGGAGTGCGGTTGCCGCCCTCGTCTGAAGTCTGGGCACCAGATCTTCCGTCAGGCCCAGCGCCCTCACCTCCCCGGCGTCCTGTGACACGATCTCGAGCCGATGAATCAGGGCGGGATCACGCGTGGCAGCGGCGAGGTCCACTGCCGCGAGCGCGACGCTCAGTGCCTGTGTGCCAGTAAGCCGCATCTGCGCCACTTTGATGATGAGCTGCCTGGAGTCCGCACTCAGCGGCGTGCGGGTCGGCTTCTGCAGCATACGTTGCAGCGTCAGAAGCGCCGAATGGACGTCTGCATCGGACCGAGTATGGGAAGCGGCAATGTCGGCAACCTGCGAAACAGATCGCTCGCCGAACGCCGCCAGCACATCGATCACCCGATTGCCCGTAGCGATGAACGGCAGAAGCGCCGGAATGATGCGCGGGTCCTGCTCGTGCTGAGTCACGAGATCCAGCACGTCCAGCAACGACTCGCCCTCACCCTCGGAAGGCTCGACCGCCCTGCCTTCGCGAAGCGCAGCGGCGCGCGCCTCCAGTCGTGCGCTCTGTCTGTGCAACTCCTCCAGCAACGCCGGAAGCACCTCCGGCCCACGCACCTCCACCGGCGTTGCACGGATGCGCGCGAGCGCTGCAGCCCGCTCTGCGGCGGAGCCCTGCGCCAGCGTTTGGGCCGCGTGCGTGTTGCCCGTTTGGGCTGCAACGACTGATGAGATGCCCAGCATAAGCAGCGCGGTCAACGCGGTCGGCAGCAGGTTACGCCAAGTGATGAATGACACTTGTTTTAGCTCCCTTCAGCACCAGTCCGAGTGCACGTGTCGCTTCTTCGCGCCAGCCGGTCCAGTTTCAACCTCCGGCTGGCCAATGATCGCCCGCCGCATAAGAAATTGAAGACAGCTCAGCGCCTGTCTTGGACCACTCCCCTGCGCCCTGCTCATGTGGTGAACGCCGCGTAACCAGACATCGCCGCCCTGCGCTCTCGCCGCGCGCCCGCAGGCGGGTTTCGCGTGCGGCTTCGTTATCCGTGATGAGACACGGCAAGCCGGCCGACTGCACTTAGGGCGACCGTCGAGCGCGTAAGCGGAGGACACGCCGCCGCCGTGATCCGTACGGCGGCCAGCGATCCAGCGAGGCTCGGGTCAGCGGCGTGCGGTGCTCGCGTCGGGCTCCCGCGCGGCGCTGCCCGCCTCCGCTGGAAACCACATGCGAGCGAAGATGCCATCGCGCAGGAACAGGTGCCGAATGGCGGCCAGCACGTGCAGGACGATCACTGTGACGAACACGTACGACGTGAATACATGCGTGGCATTCAGGAAGTCGTACACCGCCTGGTTCTCGACACCCCACGGGGGCATCTTGAAAGTGTTGAAGAAGTTCACGCCCCACTTGCTGAAGTTCGACGCGATGTATCCGCTCAGGGGCATGATGAGCATGCACGCGTAGAGCACCCAATGACTGATGCGCGCGCCCGTGCGCTCCCAGCTCGCCATCGAGAGCGGCAGGGCCGGCGCCGGGTGCGTGAGGCGCCAGTAGAGCCGGAACAGGATCAGCACACCCAGCGTCATGCCGGTGGACTTGTGCAGGTTCACGTAGATGGTGCGATCCGGTGTGCCTCTTGGCACTTCTTCGAGGAACCAGCCGAAGGCGATCTGGCCCAGGAGCAGCGCGGCGAGGATCCAATGCAGCACGACTGCCGTGCGCGTGTAGTTCGAGGAGGTACTCATGGTTCGGAGCTTATCCGGAAGTGGGCGCCGGGTTCATCCCTGCACGCCTGCCGACAGCCGCTGCTGCGGAGCCTTGGAGTGGGCGGCTGGTGCGGCGGGTACAGGACCGTTGGCGACAGTTTGAACGTTGCGCCAGGAGACATGCGCCGCCCGGATGTTCGGGCGGCGCCGAATCCGCCGAATCGGAAACACACCGAAAGCGGCTTCGCGGCGGGCGTCTGACAGACAGGTCCGACCTGATTGTTCCGGAATTCCGCTTCGCTGGCGGCCAGGGGATGATCGGAAAGCGGCAGCGCGCCGGCATCGTGGCGAATACGAATAGCGCTCACGTTCGCAGGCGCGCGATCCGCATCAGAGCGCGGACTCGTCGTTTCGGCCCAAATAGTGCCGCTCACGCTCAACGATTCCATTCATCGTTCGCACGGGCGATCACGTACGCGTGGATGGCCTCGGCATCGGACTCGCTGAGCACATTCGCGAAGCTCGCCATGCCCAGGCCCGACATCGTGCCCTTGAGCACAATGTCGTTGAACATCGCGTGCGTCTGCGCAGTCATGTGCCGCAGATCCTTGATCACGCCGCCACTCACCGCCTGCGGCCCATGGCAGTTCGCGCAGGTTCGCGCGTAGAGATCCGCGCCCTTGTCGATCACTTCTTTCGAAGCGGTTGAGGGCGGCGGAAGCGGGATGGGCGGGCGGTCCGGCAAGGGCGACAACTCGCCCTTCGCGCCGAGCTTGAAGACGAGCACGCGTGCATCCGACCGATGCATTCCCCTGCCCCCTCGCAGCTCGGCCATCGCCATGCCGCCACCCCAGCCGGCGTTCACGGCGACGTACTGCTCGCCATCCAGCATGTATGTGATGGGGCCGGCCATTGGCACCGTCTGCACCGGCATTTCCCAGAGCTTCTCACCCGTGTCGGCCTTGAAAGCGGCGAACGTGCGCGCCGCTGTGCCTTCCAACACGAGATTGCCTGCGGTGGTGAGCACACCTCCGTTGCCAGCTCGCTCGTGCGGCACATGCCAGACTTCTTTCTGCTTCACGGGATCCCAGGCCGTGAGCCAGCCTTTCTCGCGCGAATCTGCGAGCTTCATCAGCTCCATGCGTTTCGGCGTCATGGGGCCGCCAGTGCCTGTGGACGTGCGTTGCGCCGGGCCGTCGGGCACCTTGTAGTCGGGATCAATCGAGAACGGCCACCAGTGCTCCTGCGCCGGGAAGTACACGAGGCCGGTGATCGGGTTGTACGCCATCGGGTTCCAGTTGTGCGCACCCGCGACGGATGGTGTGAGCAGCACGGGCTCGGTGCCGTATCGTGCTTCGCGCGTGATGGCGGGCCGCCCGGTCTTCAGATCGACGTGCGTCGCCCAGAGATTCACCGGCGTGAATTTCTCAGCCGAGATGAGCTCGCCGGTGACGCGGTCGAGCACGTAGAAGAAGCCGTTCTTCGGCGCCTGCATCAGCACCTTGCGCAGCTTTCCGTCGATCTCCAGGTCCGCGAGGATGATCGGCATCGTGGCCGTGAAATCCCAGCTATCCCCGGGCACCTCCTGGTAGTGCCACACGTATTCGCCCGTGTCCCACCTCACGGCAACGATCGAGGCGAGAAACAGATTGTCTCCACCGCCGGGGCTGCGATACGCCTGCGCGTGCGGCGAGCCGTTTCCTGTGCCGATGTAAATGAGCTTCAGCTCGGGGTCGTACACAATGGCGTCCCACGCCGTGCCGCCGCCACCCTGCTTCCACCATTCGCCCGTCCAGGTCTTCGCGGCCATCTCCATGGCCTTGGACTCGAACCCTTTCGCGGGATCGCCGGGCACGGTGTAGAAGCGCCAGAGTTGCTCACCGCTCTCGGCATCGTACGCGGTGACATATCCGCGCACGCCGTACTCGCCGCCGGCGTTGCCGATGATCACCTTGCCGTCGAATACGCGCGTTGCGCCCGTGCTCGTGTACGGCCAGGTCTTGTCGAACGTTTGCGTGCTCCACACCGGCGTGCCGGTGCGCGCATCGAGCGCAATGAGTCGGCCGTCGATCGTGGTCAGATAGATCTTGCCCTTCCACGCGGAGATGCCGCGGTTGACCACATCGCAGCAGAGAAAGCGTGCGCGGTCGCGATCCACCTGCGGGTCGTATCGCCAGATCTGCTTGCCGGTGCGCGCATCGATGGCATACGTGACGTTCCATGCGCTGATCGTGTACATCACCCCGTCGATGACGAGCGGCGAGGATTCCACGCCGCGGTGGGTGTTGAGGTCGAAGTACCACGCGAGCCCGAGCTCGTGCACGTTGCCATCGTTGATCTGCTTCAGCGGACTGAAACGCTGTTCGCTGTACGTGCGGCCGGGCGCCATCCACTCGCCCGGCTCGTTGTCCGCCGCCAGCAGGCGCTGCGAATCCACCGCGGCGGGTGCCGGCGGGGCAGCCGCGTTGCCCGAAGCGCCGTGGCCATTGAGCTCGGTATCCGATGGGCCGCATGCACTCAGGGCGAGCGCTGAGATGCCCGTGAGAACGACTGCGCTTGCTCTCATTGTTACCCCCCTCGGGGCGGGCATTCTGCGGCTGTCCGCGGTGCGACTCCAGCGCGAGGCGGGCGTGCGAGCGACAGGCGGCGAGGTCGAGCCGCGAGCGGCATCACCAACAGTTGCGAGGGCCCGTGACAGGATGGCGGCTTTGCGTGTCGCGCTGGTACTTTTGACACGGGGCGCAACCAGACGCACGCGCCGGCCTGATCAACAAACACTCGAACGAACGTGCACGATCAAACGAAGGCACACCCGGGACCCGGGGCGTGGAAGGCTCGATGACCTGGATCAATTTTGCGGCAGTCGGAGCGGGCGCCGCCTGCGGCGCCTGGCTGCGCTGGGGCCTGTCCGTGGCCCTGAACCCCGTTTTCCCCACTCTTCCGCTCGGCACGTTGCTCGCGAATCTCACCGGCGGGCTGATCATCGGTGTGGTGATGGGCCTTGCCGGGCCCATGCACCTCGGGACGCTGCCGCGTCTGCTGCTGGTGACGGGCTTTCTCGGGGGACTGACCACGTTCTCCACGTTCTCAGCGGAGAGCGTGAACCTCCTGCTGAAGGGGCAATATCTGTGGGGCGCGCTACTGGTCCTGGCGCACCTCGCCGGGTCGTTGCTGCTCACAGCGGGAGGCGTGCTGATCGCGCGTGGGCTCATCCTGAGATGAAGGTTCGCGCGGCCGCCTTCCTCGCGATCGATGTCGTGGGGGGAGAAAGCTGGCTGCGGGCGGGACAGGCAACCGCACGCACCGGCTGCCCTCCCGGAACGACGCCCTTCCGGCCGTTCCGGATGCGGCTCGCCGCGCACCCCTCGTGCCAGTGTGAGGGACTTACGCCATCAACGAGGTGTCACGTCCTTGCGACGAGCGCGGGTACGGGCGTTCACGGTCCGGCACGCGCGGGCCGTGGACCAGCCGCGTGGCGTTCCGGGGCAACCTCCTCGACAGTGCAATTCCCGGAACGGGAAACGGGGCAGTTTCTGCACGCGCCTGCAAACTTTGCAATTCCAGGCGTGCGGCGGGCCTCTCAAAGCGTGCGGGCCGCTCCCGGCGCGCGTTGCGGCGGGGGAGCGGCCCGCATGGCAGGACCAGGCGTGGTCTCTAGTGCTGCGAGCCGCCCTTGCCGCCGGGCTGCTGCAGCCGGCTGGCTTCGTTCGATTTGTGTCCGCCCGATGTCTCGCTCGAGCTTTCGTGGGCGGCGGGGTTGCCCCCATGACTGGCCTGGCCACCCTTGCGCCCCGCCTCGGCGGCGAGCTCAGGGTTCTGGGAGAAACTGCGTTTCTCGTCCGGGACGCTCTGCCCGCCTTTGCGGCCGGCTTCCGCCGCGAGCGATCGGTTCTGCGAGAAACTGCGCTTCGAGCCTGGCACGCTCTGTCCGCCCTTGCGGCCTGCCTCCGCGGCGAGACGCCGGTTCTGGGAGAAGCTGCGTTTCGAATCCGGGACGGCCTTGCCGCCCATGCTCGCGATTTCGCGCTGGCGCTCCGCATCCATCGATGCGAAGCCGCGATTGGACGTCCGTCCGTCCTGAGTCCTGCCCTGAGCCATCGACACTCTCCTCACAACTGTTGAGCTTTCCGCCGGCTGCTGGCGTACCGCATGTGTGTGGGGCCGTGGCTGCAATCAGAGTGAGCTCGATGCCTGACTCTCCTGACGGTCGAATGCAGCCCCGAGCCAGCGGCTGCAGAGGATCAGCAAGACACATGCCGATGCGCACAGGCCCGCGATTCCCGCAAGGCCCAGAGGTGCGATGAGCAGATAGAGCCCGTTGCCGACGCTGTCCGCGCCGCGCTGTAACACCGTATCGAGAAGACTCTTGCTCTTGAACTTCGAAGCCGGCGCCAGCACCGTGAACAGCATTTCCCGGGAGGGCTTGAAGAGGCCGTAATCCCCGGCCCGGCGCACGATTTGCGTGGCGAGGAGAACGGCGCCCGTTGGAACGAGCGCCAGCAGCGCGAATGACGCGGCAGCCAGCGCCCACATGGCAGTGAGCGTGGCGCGCACACCGCCTCGCACCGTGAGCCAGCCCACGATCACACCCTGCGCAAGCAGGGCAAGCACATTCGAGGCGAGATCGATCCGCGCGAACAACGCCGCGCGCTGAGTGAGCTCGGCGTGTGCCGCTTCGACATACCGCGCCTGCTCGTTGTACATGAACGCACCGAGCCACTGACCCACCACAATGAAGCCTGCGATCGCGAGCAGGTACGGTGAACGCGCCAGGCGCTTCAGATCATCGATGGCCCTGCCGCCGACCGCCGTGCGCGGATCCGCCGCGCTCTGCGGCGCGGAGACGCGCATGCGCTGCGCGGCAATGCCTGTCGCCACGGCAACGGCCAGCAATGTGCAAGCAATGTAGATTGTTCCCGTTGCCCCGAGCCGCTCTACAAAGAGCGCATTGAACGCGGGACCCGTCAGCGCACCGAGACTGCCGCCCGCAGCAACCATGCCGAAGAGGCGCTTGGCCGCCTCCGGCCGCCATGTGTCCGCCATCACGCTCCAGAACACCGACACGATGAACAGGTTCAGCGAGGTGACGAGCACGAAATACAGGGCGGCGAGATGTGGCGGAACGTGGTCTCGGCCGGCGAACGTTGCAAGTGCACCGATGATCACCACCACCGGCAAGTACAGCACCGCGAGCAGGCGATCGCGCCGAACACGCGCAACGACCCACCAGTATCCCGGCAACAGCGCCATCATCACCACGAAGGTGACGGTGAACAGCAGTGGTATGTGCTCCCGCCCCGCCGCGAGCGCCATGGCTTCGCGCAACGAGCGCAGCATGTAATAACCACACAAGAGTAGGAAATAAGTGCCCGCGGCGAGTGCGAGCTTGCCGCGCTCACCGGTGTCGATGTGCCACCGGGCTCGCGGATTAACCTGTGATGAAGACGTGCTCATCGCAGGTGTAAGAGCAATGAGCGATGCGACGTTGTTGCGCGGACTTCAGGATGCCGTGCTGTTGAGCGGCACGATGCTGCCGGCCACATGCGTCTTGCCCTTGCCCGCACCCTTCAGCGCGAACCCCGCTCCGCTTCCGTTCTCCCAGGTCTCGAGCGTTAACGGGGCGGGGATGGTCACGGGGCGCTTGAACACCACGTCCACCCGCTTGGGCGACTCGAACGCGTGCGGCTCGAGAGTGGCGAGTGCGCGCGCCATGGACCACATCCCATGCGCGATGGGCTGATTGAAGCCGAACATGCGGGCGCCCAGCTTCGTGAGGTGGATCGGATTGAAGTCACCCGCCACGCGCGCGTAGCGCCAGCCGATGTCCGCGCCCGCATCCACGGGCATGGTGCGGATGCCGTCCGGGCCTGGCGGCGCAACGGCTTCTGCGTCCGGCGCAGGAATGCCCTCGCCCGCGGCGATGCGCGGCGAGCGCTTGGACGTGTCCCGCGTGAGCCGGCGCGCCATGAACACGCAGGTTTCCGTCCACACGGGCTCGCCATCGATGAGCACCTGCGTGTACACGTCGAACTCCTGGCCGCGGTCGGTATCGCGCCGTCCGTCGAGCCAGGTGCGAATGCTCCCCACCTCGTCCACGCGGATCGGGCGCACCTGCTCGATGTGATTGCGAAGATGCACGAGGCCCATCAATCGCACCGGGAAGGCGGGCGAGGACAGCAAGGCGAGCTGCACGGGCGTGGCGAGCACGTGCGGATAGGCGATGGGCAGGTAATCCGACCGCGTGCCGCCGCACACGGCGCGGTAGGCCTCCACGCGTTCCCGCGAAGGCTTGAAGTGCGTGAGCACCGCCTCGAGCCGCGGCACCTCTACCCCATCCGGCACGACCGGCTCCTTGCGCCCGAAAACGATCCGGGCGTAGGACGACAGGATGGACGGCGTCGAGCGGAAGGTGAGCGAGAAGGTGTTCGACATGCGCGCGGCGACAAAAGGGAGACCTGCGGGAGGCTCAGGGTGTCACGTGTGCGATCTCGATGTCGACCACCCCGCCCTCGCCCACGCGGTGTGCCGCGAGCCCGAAGAGGTCGCCGGAGGCGGCCACCGGATTGCCGGACTTCGAGACGCGCGCCACCACTTCGACGAGCTGGCCGGGCGCGAACGTGCGCCCCGGAAGCATCGCATCCTCGGTGGTGAGCTCCACATCCTGCGGGAAACGGCTGGTGAGCCGCTTGACCGCGAGCGGTGGGCCCGCCTGGCGCGGATCCCGCACGAGCACGAAGAGCGGCGCATCCGATGGCACCGAGTCACTCAGCTTCGCTGAGAGCGTCACGTGCACGCGCACCGCGGCAGCCTGCGTTGCCTGCCCGGACTTCGATGCACCGCGCGCATCTGCAGTCCGGCTCGCATCTGCGCCGCTGCCCTGCGGCGCGCTGGGTGTGCTGCTGCCGCGCGGGCCTGCTGTGGCACCAGTGCCTCCCGCCTGCCCGCTTGCGGCGAGTTGCTGGTCGATGGCGTTGATCTGCTGCTCGAGGATCGGGCGCACGTTGGCGGGCGGATCGAGCGCGAGCAGATTCGTGAAGCGCTCGCGCGCGAGCGGCAGGTTGCCCCGGCGCAGCGCCGCCGCCGCACCGTAGAACTGGGCCTTGCCCGATTTGGGATCGAGCTCCAGCGCCTTCTCGATGTATTGCCCCGCGCGGCCGTCGAGCTCCGTTTCGTCCGTGAGCACGAGCGCTTCGGCCATGCCGACGAGCGCTTCGGCATTCTTGCCGCCCGCAAGCCGATCGGCGCGCTGGTAGGCCCGGAGCGCGAGCGGATACTGCTCGAGCACCGTGTACGACCGGCCGAGCATCAGCCAGCCATTGAGATCATCCGGGTTGCGCTCGAGGCGCCGCGCGAGCCTCGAAACCATGTTCTGCGGCGAATCCGCCGTTTCGGCGGCGGTTTGCCACGACCAGTTGCTCCACACGGCATAGAGGGCCGCGGCGCCGAAGATGAGCACGCCCGTGACGGCAAACGCCGCGCCGACGGCCGGTTCCGCGGCCCCCGACTTCTTGCGCAGCAACGGGACGACGACCACGGCGACGGCGGCGATCGTGAGCACGATCGCAAACAGGATGAAGGTGGTCATCAGCGAACGATGTCCTCGTCGATGGGCTCATCGTCCTGCGCGACGAGCGCAGAACGTTGCCGCACGATGCGGAAGGCAATGATGCCGCCCGCGATGAGCAGCACACTGGGCAACAGCCACAGCCACATGTTCCGGGCGGAGTAGCGCGGCTTGAAGAGAATGAACTCGCCGTAGCGCGCGACCATGAAGTCCCGGATCTCATCGTCCGTCTTGCCGGCGAGGAGCATCTCGCGCACCTGGCGGCGCAGATCTTCCGAGACTTCACCGGGAGAATCCGCCACGGTCTGCTGCACGCATTTCACGCAACGGAACTCATGCGTGAGCCGCGAATAGCGCTCCTGCAGAACCGGGTCGGGAAGCGTCGTCGGGTCGATGGCGAAGCATGCGGGCGCCAGCAGCACCAGCAGCAAGGCAACGATGAACGTGCGCATCATGTGGGCCCCGGAGCCGCTGAGCCGGCGGCGTTGGCGGCGGTGCCGAGGTCGGCGCGGATGAGCGGCTCGAAATCCTTCTTCCAGGCCTCGAGGCTCAGCGCACCCACGTGACGATGCACGATGATGCCCTTCGAGTTCACGAGGAAGGTCTCCGGCGCGCCGGTGACGCCCAGGTCGATGATGGCGCGCCCTTCCTTGTCCACGGGCACGTGCGTGTACGGGTTCCCGAATTCGGCGAGCCATTGACGCGCCAGATCGTCCTCGTCGCGCCAGTTGATCCCGATGATGGGCACCTGACCGAGCTGCTTCAGTTGCACGAGCACGGGATGCTCGATGCGGCACGTGACGCACCAGGTGGCCCAGACGTTGATGACGTAGGGTTTGCCCTTCAGCTCGCTCGAGCTCACGGTGGTGCCGGGCTCGAGCAATTCCGGCAGATTGAACTCCGGCGCCGGGTGGCCCACGAGTGCCGAGGGCACGATCGTGTTTTCCGGCGAATGCTTCACGCCCACGGCCAGCACCACGACCAGCAGCGCAAACGCGATGAGCGGAATGATGAACTTGTTCATCCAGCCTTGCCCTCCAGCACTCCGCCCGCAGTGCCCGGCGCCGGCTCGGTGGCTTCGCTCTTGACGGTTCGGTAGCGCTTGTCGGTCGCTGCGATAAAGCCGCCGAGGGCCATGACGAATGCCGCAAGCCACACGTAGTTCACCAACGGACGAAGCTGCACACGCACGCTCCACTTGCCGCCCTGCAGGTCCTCGCCGAGTGCGATGAGGATGTTCGTGCCGCGATGGGAACCGATGCCTGCTTCGGTTTGCACGGAGCGCTGCACCCAGTAATTGCGCTTTTCGGGATGCAGCGTCATGAGCGGCCGGCCATCGTAGAGCACGTTGAACTCACCCCGTACGCCGCCGTAGTTCGGGCCTTCCACGTCGGCAAGCTTGTCGAAGCGCACTTCGTAACGGCCGAAGGTCGCTGACTCACCCTGTGCAAGCGCGATGTCCCGCTCCTGCGTGAAGGATTCGACCGCGGTGATGCCGATCACCGCCATGGCGAGGCCCAGATGCGCGATCGTCATGCCGACGATGCTGCGCGAGAGCGTGAGCTTGCGGCGCCAGCGGTCCACTGGATCCAGCAGCGACGTGAGAATGATCCACAGGCCGAGCGTGAAGCCCACCGGCGTGAGCACCGTGGCACCGCTGTAAACACCGAACGCGAGCGCCAGGCCCAACACCAGACTGACACCAAACGTCACCAGCAGCGGGCGCTTGTGCGCGGCGAGCCGACCGCGCTTCCAGCTCGCCACGATGCCAAAGGCGACTAGCGCGAGCAGCGGCAGGATGGGCGTGAGGAAGCTCGGCTCGAAATACGGCGTGCCGACCGAGAGTGTGGGCATGCCCAGCGTTTCCACGATGAGAGGCGCGAGCGTTCCACCCAGCACCACCGCCAACGCCACCACGAGCAGGATGTTGTTGAACAGCAGAAACATCTCGCGCGAGCCGAACTCGAACCCGGCCTGCGATTTCAGAAGCGGCGCGCGCCAGGCATACAGCGAAAGCGCGCCGCCGATGATGATGACCAGGAACGTGAGGATGAACACGCCGCGCGCCGGATCCGCCGCGAAGGAATGCACGGACGTGATGACGCCCGAGCGCACAAGGAACGTGCCGAGCAGACTTAGCGAGAACGCAATGATCGCAAGCAGCAGCGTCCAGCTCTTGAAGAGCCCGCGCTTGTCCGTGACCGCGAGCGAGTGGATGAGCGCGGTGCCCGCGAGCCACGGCATGAAGGACGCGTTCTCGACCGGGTCCCAGAACCAGTAGCCGCCCCAGCCGAGCTCGTAGTACGCCCACCAGCTCCCGAGCGCGATGCCCATCGAGAGGAAACACCACGCCGCCGTGGTCCAAGGCCGCGTCCACCGCGCCCAGGCCTGATCCATGCGGCCTTCGAGCATCGCCGCGCACGCAAACGCGAAGGCGACGGCGAAGCCGACGTAGCCCATGTAGAGCATGGGCGGGTGATAGGCGAGCGCCGGATCCTGCAGCAGCGGATTGAGGTCGCGTCCATCCGGCACGGCGGGATTCAGGCGCAGGAAGGGATTTGAGGTGGCGAGCGTGAAGAGGAGAAACCCCACGCTCACGAACCCGAGCACACCGAGCACCCGCGCGCCGAACTTCTCGGGCAGGCGCGACAGGCCAAAGGCCACTGCGAGCGTCCACGCCGCGAGCAGCAGAATCCACAGCAGCAGCGAGCCCTCATGAGCGCCCCACACCGCCGAGATGCGGTAGATGATGGGCAGCGCGGAGTTGGAGTTTTCCGCCACATAGCGCACCGAGAAATCCAGCGTGATGAACGACGCCATGAGGCACCCGAAGGCCGTGGCGACCATCACGAACTGCCCGGCGACAGCGGGCCGGACCGCGGCGATCCAGCGCTCGCGCCCGAAATGCGGACCGGCGATGCCGAAGAACGTCTGCACTGCTGCGAGCAGCAGCGCGAGGATCAGTGCGAAGTGGCCGAGCTCGGGAAGCATCAGGAACCCTCACGAGCAGCCGGCTGCTCGTTCTTCTTCAGGGAGTGCGCCACTTCGGGCGGCATGTAGTTCTCGTCGTGCTTGGCGAGCACTTCATCCGCGACGAACACGCCATTCTCGTTCAGCCGGCCGTGCGCGACCACGCCCTGCCCTTCGCGGAAGAGGTCCGGCAGGATGCCGGTGTAGGTGACCGGCAGCTCGTGTTTGAAATCCGTGACGGTGAAGTGCACTTCGAGCGTGCCCGGCACGCGCTGCACGCTTCCCTTCGACACCATGCCACCCAGGCGGAACCGCTGGCCCTGCTTCACCTCACCCGCCGCGACGGCGGAAGGATCGAAAAAGAACATCACGTTCTTCTGAAAGGCGGTGAGCGCCAGCGCGCCCGCAATACCCACGCCGGCGAGAATCCCCAGCACCAGGATCAGGCGGCGTCTACGCGTCGGAGTCATGCAGCGTCCCTCATGGTGACACGGCGGCGGGCCTCGGCCTGCGCACGCTTCAGGGCGCGCCGGGCCCACACGATATTCAGCACGATGGCGACCAGCACGATGGCGTAGGAGGACCACACGTAGCGGGCGTACCCGCCCATCTCCAGAAACTCCATCATGCGCGCGCCGCCTCCCCCGCCACGACTTCGCGGATCCAGCTCGCCGCTCGCTCGCGGCTCAGCACTTCGGCCCGCAACCGCACGAGCAGCAGCGCGCCGAACAGCAGCGTGAAGCCGAGCCCGGTCATCAGCAGCGGAATGAGCATCTCGGGGGGCATCGAGGGTTTGGAAAGCTTCATCACGGACGCGGTCTGGTGCAGCGAGTTCCACCACTCCACTGAATAATGGATGATCGGTACGTTCACGACGCCCACCACGGCCAGCACGGCGCTCACGCGATCCGCACGCTGAACATCCTCGATGGCGGCGCGCAGGCCCATGTAGCCCAGAAACTGGAACAGCAGCACCAGCTCGAACGTGAGGCGCGGGTCCCACTCCCAGTAGGTGCCCCACATGGGCGCGCCCCAGAGCGAGCCGGTCACGAGTGCGCAGAACGTGAACGTGGCGCCAAGGGCGGCGCAGCTTGCCGCGACGGCATGGGCCACCTTCATGCGCCAGACGAGGCCGATGCCGGCTGCGGCAGCCATTGTTGTATACACCATGAGCGACATCCACGCGGATGGCACATGTACGTAGAGGATTCGGTAGCCCTCGCCTTGCTGGTAATCCGGGGGCGCGACGACGAGCCCGCCGTACAGACCCGTCACGATGAGCAGCGCGGCCGGCCACGCGAACCACGGCGTGAGCCTCGCCGCAAGCGAGTACACGTAGGGTGGCGATGCGAGCCGGTGAAACCACGTCCAGGCCATGACTTTACGTTTTCACTCCAGGCTGATGCGCACGGCTGCCGAGGCAGCGAGCGGCGCGAGCGTTATGCCCAGCACGGCAATGGCGCCGAGCAGATAAAGCGGCGCGGCGATGTCCTCACCCGCCATGGCGAGCTGGGTGGCCCGCGCGCCGAAGATGAGCACCGGAATCGCCAGCGGCAACGTGAGAATGGAAAGCAGCACTCCGCTGCGTCGAACCCCAAGCGTGAGCGAAGCGCCTATGGCGCCGAGCAGGCTGAGCGCGATGCTGCCAATCGCAACGGACGCGATGATGCCTGAAACCGAGCCCTTCGGCGCGCCCAGCGCGAGCGCCGCGACCGGCGCCATGATCGCAAGCGGCAGCCCGGTGAGCAGCCAGTGCGAGGCGGTCTTCGCGAACAGCAACCACGTGAGGGACTGCCCCGAGAGTGCGTATTGTTCCAGCGTGCCGTCGTGAGCGTCGTCCCGATAGAGAAACTCGAGCGCGAGGAGCGAGGCCAGCAGAGCGGCCACCCACACCACGCCCGGCGCCACCTGCCGCAGCTGTGCGAGCTCCGGCGTGATCGCCAGGGGGAACAAGGTGGTCACGATGGCGAAGAAGACAAGAGGCTGCAGCACCTCGCCCGGCCGGCGGATCGCGAGATGAAGGTCCCGCGCCATGACGAGACGGGCGGCTTCGAGGGCGGGCGTGAGGCCGGCGCTCATCGCGTGAGCTCCATCTTGCGCACAGGGCGGTTGGGCAGCGGCAGCTCGTGGTGAACCGCCGCAATGGCGAGCCCGCCTCGTGTCACGTGCGCGTCGATCATTCGAGCGATCAGTTCCTGTCCCGCGGTATCCAGGTTCGTCGTGGGTTCATCCAGCAGCCACAGGGGCGCGGCCATCAACGTGAGGCCGGCGAGCGCGATGCGCCGCTTCTGCCCCGCCGAGAGCGTGCGCGCCGGGCGATCCCGCCAGTCCTGATCCGCGGCCACCTCGTCCAGCGCCCGGTCGATCTCCTGCGCCGTGATTCGGCGGCGGACGCCGACCCAGTAGCGAAGGTTCTCCCGCGCGGTGAGATCTGCCTTCAGCGGCGGCTCGTGACCCACGTAGGCGAGCTGCGCGTGATACGCGCGCAAGTCCCTGCGGATGTCTTCGTTGGCCCAGAGCACGCGGCCTTCTTCCGGGCAGATGAGCCCGCACAAGGTGCGCAGCAGCGTGGTCTTGCCGGCGCCGTTCGACCCCGTGAGCTGCAGAAACTCTCCGCCGCGAAGCTCGAGATGGACACCGCGAAGAACGTGCCGGTCACCCCGCCAGAGGTGCAGCCCCTCGCCCCGCAGACTGAGATTCGACATGACCCTCCGAGAGGCCTCACACCAAGGCGCGCAAGTCTCGCAAAGTCAGTGGCTTAGCGCCATCCTTGCGAGTGGCTCCGCGGGCGTTCCGGGGCGGTTTGTTTCCGGGGCGTGCCGCCGCGCGGCGACGTGGACGCCGGCGGGCGCGAGGTGTTTTGCCTGCGCGGGACAGGTGCGTGGCGGGGTATTCGCCTTTCGTCGCATGGCATACCCGACGCATGGGGCCGCGGCTCGCGGACCGCAGTCTCGTGCAGCGTCGTCCCGGCGCATGAAGGTCGTCATCGTCTGGGGTGGCGCCCGTCGCGCGGGCTTGCGGCACTGACGTGTGGCGACTGTGTAGAATCCGCCCCGCCCTGCCTGGGTGGCGAAACGGGTAGACGCAAGGGACTTGAAGGCGATTGAGCACCCGGCGCGGAAACGGCCGGGTGAATGGGGTCAAAGTCGGTGGAACAGCAGCACGTGAGGGTGGCTGCAATACCGAGCTAAGCCCGACAGTCGCGGTGGGGACGGCTCGATTGTCCGGGCACGGGCGATCGGTGCGTTCGACTCCGCCGCGGCGTCGTGGAAAGTGTAGAGACTTGACGGCCCCCACCTAAATCGGCGCCCCGCTCGGGCGGCGACACGGTGAAGGTAAAGTCCAGACTCCAAATGCGGGTGTGTGTTCGCGTGGCGTTCAGCGCCGTGAGCGCGTCTCCGCAGCAGCGAAAGCTGTAGCGAGTACGAAAATCCCTCGGGGGCAACCCCGTGCCGGTTCGATTCCGGCCCCAGGCATCATCTGAGCGTCCGGCACCCTCTGACACCGTCCGCTTCGAATTGGTAACTCATTGAGCTGAAAGATATGCATGTCCGGCACCGTCCGGCACCTTCCGTTGACGGCCGAGCTTGGCCGGGGGTAACTTTGGGGGTAAGTCCACCGATGTGATTTCCCAGTTACCCCATGCCTCTGACCGAGGCGGCAATCCGCGCGGCGCGCCCCCACGAGAAGCCCTATAAGCTCTTTGACGGCGGGGGGCTGTACCTGCTCGTCACGCCCGAAGGCGGCCGCTGGTGGCGGCTCAAATATCGCTACGGCGGCAAGGAGCGCGGCCTCTCGCTTGGCGTATACCCGGCCGTCTCGCTCAGAACCGCCCGCGAACGGCGTGATGAGGCGCGCCGGCTGCTCGCGAGCGGCGTGGACCCGAGCGCGCATCGCAAGGCCGAACGCGCGTCCCGGGCCGAGACGTTCGAGGCGCTTGCGCGCGAATGGCTGGCGCTTCAGCAGCCGACCCTCGCCCCGGCCACGTACGCCAAGGCACGCTGGCTGCTCGAGGCGTTCTTGCTGCCGAAACTCGGCGACCGCCCTATTCATGAGATCACGCCACCGGAGCTGCTCGGCGTGCTGCGCGGTATCGAGTCAGGTGGCATCCACGAGACCGCCCACCGCGCCAAGCAGCTTGCCGGGCGCATCTTTCGCTACGCGATTGCGACCGGCCGAGCTGAGCGCGATCCGGCCGCCGATCTGCGCGGCGCGCTCGCACCGATTGCTGCACGCAATCATGCGGCGATCACCGAGCCCGCCAAAGTCGGCGCCCTGCTCCGTGTAATCGACGGATACGTCGGGCAGCCGGCCACCATGTACGCACTGCGGCTCGCCCCGCTCGTGTTCGTGCGTCCTGGGGAGCTACGTGCCGCGGAGTGGCGCGAGTTCGACCTCGAGGCAGCCGAGTGGCGTATCCCGGCCGAGCGCATGAAGATGCGCGAGGCTCACCTTGTGCCGCTCTCGCGCCAGGCCGTGGCGATCCTCAAGGAGCTGCACGCGTTCACCGGCACGGGCCGCTACCTTTTCCCGAGCCTGCGCACACCTGCGCGGCCAATCAGCGAGAACACACTCAACGCCGCGCTGCGTCGGCTCGGGTACGCGAAGGACGAGATGACCGCGCACGGCTTTCGCGCGATGGCCTCAACGCTCCTTAACGAGCGTGGCTTCCCGCCGGACGTGATCGAGCTGCAACTCGCACACGCCGAGCGCAACAGGGTGCGCGCCGCCTACAACCGCGCCGAACGGCTCGATGAGCGCCGGCAGATGATGCAGGCGTGGGCGGACTATCTGGACTCGCTCAGATCTGGCGCCCGGGTAGTCACTCTGCGTCAGGCTCCGGGCACATGAAGGCTCGCGGCGGGCGGCGTCCCGGCGCGGGTAGGCCTGGGCTTCCATTCGAACGGCGCTTTGTGATCGGTGGCCAATGCGAAGAACTGTGGCGCAGGGCTATCGAAGAGAACACGCGAAAGCAACTCAACGAGCGCACGCGCGTAGTCAGAGATCAGTGGAAGAAGGCAAGCCAGAAACGCAACCGGAGCCAGTGGATCAAAACCCGGGATTATGAGGAGTATCTCGAAGATGTGCGGGGGGCGATGCAGGAGGATCAGCGGATCGATGCGACGAAGGATGATCGTGATCCGGACCGTCTCTACGTGATCCGGCCGCGACGCCCGAAGAATCTGCGCCGACAGATCATCAGGGAAGTCGCCGCACAACACGGCGTCACCAAGCGGATGGTCCTTCAGTGCTGGAAGGAATATCGGCGCCTCGAGCGCGACGTTTGATTTTTGTCCGCTTTGCGGGACCGCGCTGATCCGCCAAATAGTATTGCTGTCCGTCGCAAACCACGATGGACACACACATGACCGACATTCCGACCCACGCCGATGACCGCGTGCTCCGGCTGCGCGATGTTGAGGCTGCTACTGGATTGTCCCGCTCGACCATCTACGCGCTCGCCCAACGCGGCGAATTCCCCGCCCCGCGTCGGCTCACACCGCGAGCCAGCGGATGGCTCGCGAGCGAGGTGCAGCGCTGGCTCGCGGATCGGCCGCCGTCGATCACGGCGCGGCGGAGCGCCTGACATGCGCGCGGATAATGCCGCGCCCCGGCCGGCCAGCCGGGGACGCGAAGAGAGACGTAGCGGGATTCCGCGGCTGGACGGCCGCGGTGGCGATAGCGTAGCACGTGGCGCCGCCGCGATCATCGACCGCCTCGAGTGCGTGCGCCAGACCGGCCCCGGCCGCTGGATCGCGCGGTGTCCCGCGCATGCTGACCGGGCACCGAGCCTCAGCATCCGCGAGCTCGAGGACGGGCGCGTGCTTATACACTGCCACGCCGGCTGCGGGGCGCTCGACGTGCTTAGCGCCATCGGGCTCGACTGGCAGGCGCTGTTTCCGCGGCGTCTCGATATCGAGACACACTCGCTGGCGCCATCACATTCGCGTATCCCGGCGCGCGATCTGCTCGCGATCGTCGATCACGAGATCGCGGTCGCATGTCTGATCCTCACCGACGTGCTCGAGCAGCGCGCGGTCAGCGAGGCGCAATGGCAGCGGCTCGCACAGGCGGCCGCCCGCATCGGGCGCGCTCGAGATCAGGTGAGCCCGGCGGAGGTGCGCCATGCGTGACTATGACGCCCTCGCTGAGCGGCTCGATCGTGAGGCGCCTGCGCGCGCAGTACTCGCGCGCGGTGACACACTGACGCCCGAGCCCATCTCATGGATGTCTCTTATACACAAATCCGAGCCCACCAGCCGAGCGCTCATCTGGT
>JADGHX010000275.1 GCA_019683695.1 Steroidobacteraceae bacterium | reverse complement strand
TTGGGACGCGCGCATGTGGCGCGGCGTAGCGGGGACGTCGGGACCGCCGAAAATCGCCGTCTGCGGCGATTTTCGAAGCGCGCCCGAGTAGGCCGCCGAGGGACCCTCTTGCACGCGCCTTGCGCTCGCCGGCACGGCCCATCGCGCCCCACACGGGCCAAACTCACGTAGCTGGGTTGCCGAGCACAGAGTCGCACCGGCGTGCGACTCCCATCGCTCACATGTTCCGTCGGTACTGCCCACCCACTTCGTAGAGCGCGTGCGTGATCTGCCCGAGCGAGCACACTTTCACGCACTCCATGAGCTCCGCAAACACGTTACCGCCCGAGGCAGCCACCTGCTGCAGACGCTTCAGCGCGTCCGGCGCCCGATCCGCGTTCCGCGCCTGAAACGCGCGCACGGCCGCGACCTGGTTCTGCTTCTCCTCTTCGGTGGAGCGAATGAGCTCAGCGCTCTTGTGCTCTTCCAGCGCATCCGTAGGCGAGAGGAAGGTGTTCACGCCGATGATCGGCAGACTCCCATCGTGCTTGCGCGTCTCGTAGTAGAGCGATTCTTCCTGGATCTTCCCACGCTGATACATCGTTTCCATCGCGCCGAGCACACCACCGCGCTCGGAGAGCGACTCGAATTCGCGATACACGGCCTCCTCCACGAGATCCGTGAGGTACTCGATAATGAACGAGCCCTGCCACGGGTTCTGGTTCTTGTTGAGGCCGAGCTCGCGATTGATGATGAGCTGAATGGCCACCGCACGCCGCACGCTCTCCTCGGTGGGCGTCGTCAGCGCTTCGTCGTACGCGTTGGTGTGCAGGCTGTTGCAGTTGTCGAACAGCGCGTACATGGCCTGCAACGTGGTGCGGATGTCGTTGAAGGTGATCTCGCGCGCGTGGAGGCTCCGGCCCGAGGTCTGCACGTGGTACTTCAACATCTGACTGCGCGGACCCGCCCCGTACCGCTCGCGCATGGCGCGCGCCCAGATACGCCGGGCCACGCGGCCGATGACAGCGTATTCCGGGTCCATGCCGTTCGAGAAGAAGAACGAGAGGTTGGGCGCGAAGTCGTCGATCTTCATGCCACGCGCGAGGTAGTACTCCACGATCGTGAAGCCATTCGCAAGCGTGAAGGCAAGCTGCGAGATCGGGTTCGCGCCGGCTTCGGCGATGTGATAGCCCGAGATCGAGACCGAGTAGAAGTTACGGACCTTGTGATCCGTGAAGAACTGCTGCACGTCTCCCATCATGCGCAGCGCGAACTCCGTGGAGAAAATACAGGTATTCTGCGCCTGATCCTCCTTCAGGATGTCCGCCTGCACGGTGCCGCGCACCGCCTGCAACGCCTCCGCGCGAATGCGCTCGTAGACGTCCGCGGGGACGAGCTGATCGCCCGTCACGCCGAGCAAGGCCAGACCCGACCCGTCGTGCTCGGGCGGAAGCTCACCCACGTAACGCGGCGGCGCAATGCCACGCTCGGCGGCGGCGCGGTGTGCCGCTTCGATCTTCGCCTGCGCCTCATTCCAGCGGCCTTCGGACTTGAGATAGCGTTCGACGCGCTGATCGATCGCCGTGTTCATGAACATGGCGAGGATCATCGGCGCGGGCCCATTGATGGTCATCGAGACCGACGTGCTCGGGCTGCACAGGTCGAAGCCCGAATAGAGCTTCTTCATGTCGTCCAGCGTGGCAATGGACACGCCGGAATTGCCCGTGCGGCCGTAGATGTCCGGCCTTGTGTCCGGATCCTCGCCGTAGAGCGTGGTCGAGTCGAACGCCGTGGAGAGCCGGGCGGCGCGGTGGCCGCTCGCGAGATAGTGGAACCGGCGGTTCGTGCGCTCCGGCGCACCTTCGCCGGCAAACATGCGCGTAGGGTCTTCTTCCTCCCGCCGATAGGGGTAAACGCCGCCCGTGTACGGATACGCACCGGGCAGATTCTCCGACAAGATGAAGCGGAGGATGTCGCCCCAGCTCGTGAACTTCGGTACGGCGAGCTTCGGCACGAGCTGCTGGCTCAAACTTTCCGTGTAGTTCTGGCCGGTGACCACACGGTCGCGCACCTTGTACGAGTACGTTTCCGCCGTGGCGGCGGCAACGCGCGCAGGCCAGGCTTTCAGCTCCCCGATGCCTTCGCTGCCGATTTCATCGAGCGCCTGGTTGTAAGCCAGGCGCAATGCGCGGCGGGTGTCATCTGCCCCGGCATCGGAAATCGCCGTGTCGGGATAGCGATCGAGCGGCGGCGGAAGCGGCGCATCTCTCAGCGCCTTCAGAGACTCATACAGCCCGTGCGCGCGCTCGGCCGCGGCGGCCTGCTTTTCGATGCGGGCCTTGATGTCCCGGCCGTTCTGCGCGATCTCGGCGAGATAGCGCACGCGTGAGGCGGGAATCAGCGGCTCACGCGGGGTGAGCTCTGTGGGACCCGGGTTCTGCAACGGCCACTGGATCGGCTCGGCCCGGCACAGCGCGGCGAACAGACGGTTCACACCCGGATCGTTGAACCGGCTCGCAATCGTGGGAAACACGGGCAGGTCTGCATCCGGGAGCGAGGCGCGATCCGGGTGATTGCGGCGCCACTGCTTGCGCACATCGCGAAGCGCATCGGCCGCGCCACGCTTCTCGCTCTTGTTGAGCACGATCATGTCCGCAAAGTCGAGCATGTCGATCTTCTCGAGCTGACTTGCCGCGCCGTATTCGCTCGTCATGACGTAGAGCGACAGGTCCACGAGATCGACGATTTCTGTGTCCGACTGCCCGATGCCCGCGGTCTCCACCACGATGAGATCGAAGCCCGCAAGGCGATAGAGCCCGATCACGTCCTTCAACACCGCGGAGGTGGCCATGTGCTGGCGCCGTGTGGCCAGCGATCGCATGAAGATGTTTTCGCAGGACAGGCTGTTCATGCGAATGCGATCGCCGAGCAGTGCGCCACCCGAGCGGCGGCGCGTGGGATCCATCGCGACCACGGCGATGTGCTTGCCCGGGAAATGCCGCACGAAGCGCGCGAGCAGTTCGTCCGTGAGACTGGACTTGCCCGCGCCACCCGTGCCCGTGACGCCGATGACGGGCGCCTTGTTGCGCGAGCGGGCAATCGCGCGCCGGATCTGCTCCAGCTTCGCCTCGGAGCCCGCCGCGCCTTCGAGCACCGAGATCGTGCGGGCGAGGTGCCCGTGATCCCGCGCGTTCACCGGCCCGAACTCGTAGGGGGGGCGCCGCGCGGCGCGCACGCGCGCCATCACGTCCGCAATCATGCCGGTGAGGCCCATGCGCCGCCCGTCCTCGGGCGTGTAGATCTTCTCGACCCCGTGCGCCTCGAGCGCCTCGATCTCGTGCGGCGCGATGGTGCCGCCGCCCCCGACCACGACACGAATGTGCTCCGCGCCCTTCTCGCGAAGCATGTCGATCATGTACGTGAAGTATTCGTTGTGCCCGCCCTGATAGGAGCTGACGGCGATGCCGTCGGCGTCTTCCTGGATGGCGGCGCGCACGATTTCCGCAACGCTGCGGTTGTGGCCGAGGTGCACAACCTCTGCGCCCTGCGCCTGCAGCAGCCGGCGAATCATGTTGATGGCCGCATCGTGCCCGTCGAACAGCGAAGCGGCCGAGACGAACCGCAGCGGATTCACCTGCGTGCCCGCTTCAGCCTCGGGGCGTGCGGCCGTGCCGCCGTGGGATCTCGCATTCATGAAAAGCGCTCCGCTCGTCTTCGGGGAGGAGGCAGAAAACCTACTTGCCGGTAGGATTTTAGGCTACCATTCGGGGTGCCGTCGAGTTCGCAAGCCGGTTTCGATCAAGCCGCACGTACCCATGAGCCGTCGCATCGCCCGCCTCTCCGCCGCCGCCACGCTCAACGGCGCGGATTCCGCTTCCGCCTGGCGCGAGGGCCGCAAGCGTCTGCGAGACCATTCCGTGAAGCGTGATGCCGTCATCCGCGTTGCGGCGCGCGCTTTCCGCGATCACGGGTTTCACAACACCTCGCTGGATCACATTGCGGCGGCGCTCGACGTCACGAAGCCCACCATCTACTACTACGTTACGAACAAGGAGCAGCTGCTCTTCGAATGCTTCGTGGCGGGCCTCGAGCCCATCCGGGCCGCGCTGCGCGAGGTGAAGCAGTCGCGCGCCCCGGCGCGGGAAAGGCTCAACACCGTGCTCCGGCAATACGCGCAGGCCGTGGCGTCGGAATTCGGCTGGTGCATGGTGCGCGCGGAGCATCAGGACCTGAACCCGCCCATGAGCGCGCAGGTGCGCGCGCTCAAGGTGGAGATCGATCAGGGCATTCGCCGCCTGCTGCGCGAGGGCGTGCGCGATGGCTCCATCCAGCCGTGCGATATCAAGATGACCGCGTTCGCGATCGCCGGCGCGCTCAACTGGATCGCCCATTGGTATCGCGAGGAGCAGGCCATGACCGCCGCCCAGATCGCGGATGCCTTCGTCACCATTTTCGAGGAAGGGCTGCGCCCGCGAGCGGCGCGACGCAAGGCCGCCGCCCGCCGCCCCGCACCCCGCAGCCGAATCAAGGAGCCCCCTCATGCC
>JADGHX010000070.1 GCA_019683695.1 Steroidobacteraceae bacterium | reverse complement strand
GTCTTGCCGCCGCTTCGTGCCTGGCGGCGTTCGCCGCGTTTTGTTCCCCCGCCGCCCTGGCCGCTGCCTCACCGCCCCCTCGGCTCGTGTTGCAGATCACGGTCGACCAGCTCCGTGGAGACCTGCTGCCGCGATACCGGGATCGGCTGGGTCCCGGCGGGTTCCGGCTGTTGCTCGATCGAGGCGTGTATTACGCGAACGCTCATTACGACACGGCCAACACCATCACCTGCAGCGGCCACGCGGTGCTTGTCACAGGCGCGGACGTCGCGCAGCACGGAATCGTTGGCAATGTGTGGTTCGACCGCGCCTCCGGGAAGGACGTGTACTGCGTCGACGACCCGCGCCATTCACCCGTTGGCGAGCCGGGCAAGCCCGGCACCGGAATGTCGCCCGAGAACCTCACGTCCACGACGGTCGGAGACGAGCTCGTCACCGCATCGGGCCGCCGCTCGCGCGCGTTTGCCATCGCGGGCAAGGACCGCAGTGCCATAGTGCCGGGCGGTCATCTCGGGAGGGCGTACTGGTATTCGAGTGTCACGGGCGGCATGGCGACCAGCACGTACTACACGGATGCGCTTCCGGAATGGGTTTCGGCGTGGAACGAACGCGGGCTCTTCCGGCGCTACCGCGAGTCGGGCTGGACGCTGCGCTATCCGCTGAACACGTACGTGAATGCCGCGCAGTCGGGCAATGAATTCGCGCACCCGAATGCCACGGTCGGCCGAACCTTCCCGCACACGCTCAATGTGCCCGACAAGGCGCTCGCGAGCGCGCTGCGTTTCACGCCGTTTCTGGACGAGCTGACGGCCGATTTCGCGCAGGAGCTGATCACGCACGAGAAGCTCGGCAAGAACGGCGTGACCGACTATCTGTCCATCAGCTTCTCGTCCACGGACTACATCGGCCACACATACGGCCCGAACAGTGTCGAGTCGGAGGACAACCTGCTCCGGCTGGATGCAACGCTCGCACGATTGTTCGCGTTCCTCGACAAGCAGGTCGGGTTGCGAAACATGGTGATCGTGCTTTCCGCGGATCACGGCGGCGATGACATCCCGGAGGCGCGCCACACTCTCGGGTACGACGCGGCACGGCTCGGCGGCGAGCCGCTGCGGGCGAAGCTCAACGCGTTCCTGCAGAAGCGCTTCAACACGACCGAGGTGCTCGTGGCCAGCATCACGCCGCCCGGCGTCTATCTGGATCGGGCGAAGGTCGCCGCGGCCGGGCTGGATGCGAAGACCGTCGAGGCGGCGCTCGCCGACGCGCTGCGAGCCGAGCCGGGGGTTGCATACGCCTTCACGCGCACCGAGCTGATGACCGGCAAACTGACCCGCACACCCTTGCATGCCAGCGTGCAGCGGGCGTTTCATCCCTCGCGGTCCGGCGACGTGGTCGTGATCCAGAAGCAGTTCTGGTATTTCGACGACGACCCCAATTACTACGCCGCCATGCATGGCTCGCCGTATCGCTATGACACGTTCGTGCCGATCCTGCTGCTGGCGCCTGGCGTGAAGCCTGCGACGGTGCATGCGCCCGTGACGCCGGGACAGATCGCGCCGACGCTTGCAGCCCTGCTGGGGATCAATCCACCTTCCGGCTGCGTGTGCGCGCCGCCACTGCCGCATGTGTTCCGGCAGTGAGGGTCTGATCGGGCGGACTAGAGCAGTTTTTCGAGCGTGATCGGAAGATCGCGGATGCGTTTGCCGGTGGCATTGAACACCGCATTCGCGATGGCGGCGGCAACGCCCACATACGACAGCTCGCCGATTCCTTTCACGCCGAGCGGATTCACGTGCGGATCGTGCTCATCCAGAAACACCGCGTCAAAGACCGGAATGTCGGCGTTGGTGGGCACGAGATACTCGGCGAGATTCGCATTGGTGATGCGACCATCACGCCGGTCGATGTGAGTTTCCTCGAGCAGCGCCATGCCGACACCGCCCACCATGCCGCCAATGGCCTGGCTGTGCGCGAGGCGTGGATTCACGATACGTCCGGCCGCATAGACCCCCACCATGTGCGCGAGCCGCACGATGCCCAGGTCCACGTCCACCATCACTTCCGCGAATACGGCGCCGAACGCGTGCATTGAATAGCGCTTCGTGGCATCGCCCGGTTGCGAAGTCTCCGTGGCCACGATTTCGGAGCCGGCGATCGCGCCGGAGTGGGCGCGTTCCTGCCGCGCGCTGCGCGCGGCAAGGCAGGCGGCGAGCACGGCGGACCCTACGCTCGAGAGTGTCTGGGAGCCGCCGTGCGGCGGGACGCGCGGCAGATTCGAATCGCCGATGACGACCTGAACCTTCTCCGGCGGCAGACCCAGCTCGTCGCACGCGATCTGCGTGAGCGACGTATAGGTTCCGGGGCCCATGTCCGCCGCGGCGGTTTCGATCACCGCCGTACCATCGGGCCGCAACCGTACCCGCGCGCTCGCGGTGTTGCGCAACGTGTGATAGGTGGCGGACGCCACGCCAAGCCCCACGAGCCAGTGGCCTTCGCGGAGCGCGCCGGGCTCGGCGCGGCGCCGATGCCATCGAATGCGCTCCGCCCCGGTGCGCAGGCATTGCACGAGCGAGCGGCTGGAGAAGGGCACGTTGCGCGATTCGTCGATCTTCGGCTCGTTGCGCAGGCGCAGCTCCACGGGGTCGATCCGCAGCTCGTGAGCCAGCTCGTCCATGGCGCATTCCAGGGCGAACATTCCGGAGGCGGCGCCAGGCGCGCGCATGTAGGTGGGCGTGTGGACATCCTGCGGCACGAGGCGGTAGCTCGTGGTGACATGAGGACACGAGTACATGAATCGCGGAGCGTTCAGCAGCCCCTCGATGTAGTGCTCGTAGCGCGAGGTTTCGGCGATGCCCTCGTGTTTCAGCGCGGTGAGTTCTCCGGTGCTGTGCGCGCCGAGACGCACGCGTTGCCAGGTCTCGGGCCGATAGCCCGTTCCGAAGTACATCTGCTTGCGCGTGAGCACGAGTTTCACTGGCCGGCCGACGTGGCGCGCAGCGAGAGCGGCCAGTGTTGTGTGCGGCCACGTGCGCAGAGAGGTGCCGAATGCGCCGCCGACAAACGGGCAGATCAGATGCACATTCGCCCGCTCGAGCCCGAAGACCGCGGCGAGCTCTTCGGCCACGTTCGTGGGGAACTGGGTCTTGTCCCACACAGTGAGGCGCTGCCCGTCCCATTGGGCGATGGTGGCGTGCGGCTCGATCGGGTTGTGATTTTCACGCGGGATCAGATAGGTGCAGTCGACACGGTGCTCCGCGGTGGCCAGGGCCTGATCCGCGTCCCCACGCGAATAGTTGGCCGGGTAGCCACCCTGGGGCTCAATAGACTCGCCGTCCGGAACGGTGAAGGAGGGCGCCTCCGCCTCATAGCGGATCCCGACGAGATGCGAGGCGTGCTCGGCCTGTTCCAGTGTTTCCGCGACCACTACGGCGACGGGTTGCCCCCAGTGGCGCACGAAGTCGTCCTGCAGAACGTGCAGCCGCTCTCCGACGGTGGGATCGATCCAGCCCTTGTGCGGCCGATACGGCAGGCGCGCTGTATTGAGATGGGAAATCACGGCGAGCACGCCCGGTTCGCCCAGTGCGCGACGACTGTCGATTTCCAGAATGCGCCCCTTTCCGACCGCCGCCGAAATGATCACTGCGTGCGCCAGATCCGGCAGGCGATGTTCCGCGGCATAGGTCGCCCGACCCGTCACTTTCAGCGGCGCATCGACACGCGGCAGCGGCTCACCGATCAGACGGCTCATAACGCGGGCACCGCAAGTGTTTCCAGGGTTTCGAGTGCGCGGACGAGCGTGCGGGGCAGCAGCTCGATCTTGAAAGCGTTGAACGTGAGCGGCACCGCGCCTTCGACAGACAGACGAGCCGCCGCTCGAAACGTGCTTGCACTGAGTGGTTGGCCAATGAGAGCGGCTTCCACGTGGCGCATGCGCCAGGGCACGGTGGCGACTCCGCCCGCGGCAACACGCGCATCCAGAATGCGGCCGTCATCCACGGCCAGTGCAACCGCGGCGGAGGTGACTGCGAACTCGTAAGACTGCCGGTCCCGAACCTTCACGTACGTGGACTGCTCGGTATGCGGGCCCGCCGGCACCTCAATCGCCACAATGAGCTCACCGGGGCGCAGCACATGCTCGATGTGCGGTGTGTCCCCCGGCACTCGATAAAACTGCTCGAGGGGGATGCGCCGCTCGCCCTCAGGGCTCGCGATGCGCACAGATGCATCCAGGGCGACGAGGGCAACAGCAACGTCCGACGCGTGCGTCGCGACGCAATGCTCACTCGTGCCGAGAATCGCGTGCAGACGGTTGACACCGTCCCGGGCCGGACAGCCCGAGCCCGGCTCGCGCTTGTTGCAGGCGGAAGTGACGTCCCGAAAGTACGGACATCGCGTTCTCTGCAGGAGATTGCCGCCCATCGACGCCATGTTTCGCAGCTGAGCGCTCGCGCTGAGCAGAAGCGCCTGCGAAATGGCCGGATAGAGCCGCATGACGTCGGCGTTCGCGGCAACTTGCGCCATGCGCGCGAGTGCACCGATTTCGAGATGGTCCGGCCGGAGGCGGATTTCGTGCAAGGGCAGGGCGTTGATGTCGACGAGTCTTTCCGGCGTTTCCACGCCCTCCCGCATCAGGTCGACGAGCGTGGTGCCGCCGGCGACGTATCTACCGCGATTCGCCGCCGCCGCGAATGCGTCGGCGAGCGCCGTGGCCCGCTGGAACGCGAAAGGCATCATCGCCGGCCCCCGGCTTGCTCGGCCACTTCCAGCACCGCCGCAACGATGTTCTGGTACGCGCCACACCGGCACAAATTGCCGCTCATGAATTCGCGGACAGCATGCGCCGAATACGTTTCGCCCGCCTGGATGCACGCGATGCCGGACATGATCTGCCCCGGCGTGCAGTATCCGCACTGCATGGCATCGTGCCGGATGAAGGCCTCCTGCAAGGGATGCAGTCGGCCATTCTCCGAAATGCCTTCGATGGTGGTGACGGATGCACCCTGACACATGGCCGCGAGCGTGAGGCATGCATTCACGCTGCGATTGTTCACCAGAACGGTGCATGCTCCGCAGGCGCCCTGATTGCAGCCCTTCTTGGTGCCCGTGAGGCCGAGGTGCTCGCGAAGCATGTCGAGGAGCGAGGTGCGGGTATCCAGCTCCAGCGTCACGGGCTTGCCGTTCACCGTCAGCTGCACCTGTGAGGTCGTTGCGCTATCCATGGTCCGACTGCGTTTCGAGAGGCTTCGGCACCGCTGCGCGAAACGGGCTACAGAATACGGAAGACCTACAGGATGCGAAAGAAATGGATGATCGCCACGTCCGGCTCGCGCTCGGCGACGCCTGCAAACAACGTGCGATTCATCCATTCGTAACGGCTGCCGAGCGGCGCTTCGAACTGCGCAGCCGTGCGGAAATAGTACGACCCCGCTGGCACGGGCTCTCCGCGCATGAGCTTGGCCATGATCTCGGGCTCGGCATGCCGGATGCCCCGGTTCACCACGGCGATGAGCACACCGTCCGCGGATTGCAGCGTGTACCGCGCTTCGGCGGAAAGCACGCCGTCTGGCCGCACCACCTGCCAATCACCGCTGCCGGCGACGACTTTGCCGCTCATCAATGGCCCGTTCACGGTGCCGCCCGTGATCGCGACGAAGCGCCGTTCACCGTTGGGCCCCTGACCCACCTTGATGGGCGGCGCCACGGAGGCGCGTACGGTAAACGCGAACTCTGCGTTCAGCAGTGGAACGCGCGCATCGGTGGAGGATCCGTCATCGCGAGTGATGTGAGTCATGCGTGCTCCGCTCGATCAGGCTTGCCGGTCGCTGCGCCGTAGTCTATTCGATGCAGCGTTTCGTACACTGCGCGCGCCGGTCGTGTGACCAGTTCGATCCATCCTGATCCGGAAGGGCATCATGATTCGTTACCGCCGCCATACAGAAAGACACTACGTCGGCCGCATGGGGTGGCTGCGTGCAGCCGTGCTCGGCGCGAACGACGGCATTGTGTCGACCGCCAGTCTGATCATGGGCGTCGCGGCTGCCGCAGCTGCACCGGACGAGATCGTCATCGCGGGTGTGGCGGCGCTGGTGGCAGGCGCCATGTCGATGGCGGCTGGCGAGTACGTTTCGGTCAGCGCGCAGGCAGATACGGAAGCGGCGGATCTCGCAAAGGAACGGCGCGAGTTGGCGGAAAACCGCCAGTCCGAGCACGAAGAGCTTACCCGCATCTACATGGCGCGGGGCCTGGACGCGCGGCTTGCGAGCGAAGTCTCCCGGCAACTGATGGCGCACGATGCACTCGGAGCACATGCGCGCGATGAGCTCGGAATATCGGCCACTACCCGGGCGCGCCCCATCCAGGCGGCACTCGCTTCCGGGGCAAGCTTCGCAAGCGGCGCGATGCTGCCGCTGCTCGTGGTGCTTCTGGCGCCTTCAGCGGCGCTCATGCCGGCCACCGTCGTTGCGAGCCTGGCCTCACTCGCACTGCTGGGCGTGGTCTCCGCGCGGACCGGTGGAGCGGTTCCCCTCAAGGCCGCCGCGCGCGTGGTGTTCTGGGGCGGCCTTGCGATGGCTGCGACGGCCGCCGTGGGCTCGCTGTTCGGCACGAACGTTCTGTAACAACACTCGCCCTGCCGAGCCGATTCCTCCTCTGACCTTGCGCGCGCCGCGCCGGCCCGCGGTCCCGTGAGCGGCGTCCTGGTTGTCGCGGCCCCGCTTCAGGCAGACTTCCGCACCTTTGGCGAAGGTCCTGGAGTGGCGGGAGGGATCCATGTCGAAGCTGGCGTTCGATCGCGTCTCGCGCACGCTGCTGGTCTCGGGCGTACTGCTGTGGGCTGTCGCGGGATGCGGCGGCGGTGGAGGCGGCGGAGACGGTGGCGGCGGCGGGCCCACCTGGACGGCGGGCGTGTTCCAGCCCTCCTCGAATTTCGCGAACCGTTGCGCCGCGCCGCGTTCCGGCATCGATCCTTCCACCGGACGACCCTATCCGGACCTCACCGGGCAGATGCTGGACGAGAACAACTGGCTGCGCTCGTGGACCCACGAGCTCTATCTCTGGTACAGCGAAGTGCCGGACCTGAACCCGGCCCTGTACACCACGCCGCAGTACTTCGATTTGCTCAAGACCACGGCCACCACACCCTCCGGCCAGCCCAAGGACAAGTTTCATTTCACGTACGACACAGACGAGTGGATCGCGCTCTCCCTGGGCGGAACGGAGGTGGGCTACGGCGTGCAGTTCGCATTGCTCGCCACCACGCCACCGCGTCAAGCCGTCGTCGCCTACGTTGAGCCCTCTCAAACCGCGAGCATCGGCCGCGGCGCAGAAGTGCTTCGTGTAGACGGTGTGGATCTCGTGAATGACAACACCGCCGCGGGTGTCGCCACGCTCAATGCAGGTCTGTTTCCGGAAAGCGTAGGCGAGAGTCACACGTTCGTAATTCGCGACGTGGATGGCACGCAGCGCACCGTCACGCTCATCGCGGATGAGATCACCTCTGCGCCGGTGCAGAACGTACGCACAATTTCGACGCCCACGGGGCTCGTGGGCTACCTGCTTTTCAACGACCACATCGCCACAGCCGAAGACGCTCTGGTCGACGCCGTGAACGATCTCAAGGCCGCCGGCATCCAGGATCTGGTGCTCGACATCCGCTACAACGGCGGCGGCTTCCTCGCCATTGCGAGCGAGCTTGCGTACATGATTGCGGGGCCGACTCAGACGGCCGGCCGAACGTTTGAGTTGCTTCAGTTCAACGACAAGCACCCGACCACCAATCCCATCACTGGTGAGCCGATCACACCGACACCGTTTGCCAACACGACGCTCGGCTTCAGCCGGCCGGCCGGGCAGCCGCTGCCCACTCTGAACCTGTCGCGCGTGTACGTTCTCACGGGCTCCGGCACGTGCTCGGCCAGCGAGTCCATCATCAACGGCCTGCGCGGTGTGGACGTGGAAGTGATCCAGATCGGCTCCACCACATGCGGCAAACCCTATGGCTTCTACCCGCAGGACAACTGCGGCACGACCTACTTCTCCATCCAGTTTCGCGGCGTGAATGCCAAGAACTTCGGCGACTACACGGATGGCTTCTCGCCGCAGAACACGGTGGGTGTACGCGGCGTGTTGCTGCCCGGATGCTCCGTCGCCGACGATTTCACGCACGAGCTGGGAGATGAAGAGGAAGGGCGCCTCGCCGTCGCCCTCAACTATCGCGCGACGGGCAGTTGTAGTGTGGCGCCCTCGGGGATGATGAAGCCGCTTGCGGCGGCCGCGAGCGAAGTGCACGACGCCATCATTCCGAAGTCCCCGTGGCGGCAGAATCGCATCATGCGCCCTTGAGCCGCGCGTAAATCGCGGCAGCCTGCAGAGCCGCTGCGGCCCCAGGGCCGCAGCGGTGGGCACGCCGGATGCTCGCGCCCGGCGGCATGGCGAGCATTCGCATCGGGGTTTCCGGCTGGCGGTACGCGTCGTGGCGGGGCAACTTCTATCCGCCGGGATTGCCCCATCGCGAGGAGCTGCGGTACACGGCCAGCGTATTCCCGATCGTCGAGATCAACGGTTCCTTCTATTCGCTGCAGCGGCCCGAGAACTACGCCCGCTGGTACGCGGAAACGCCCGAGGACTTCCTGTTCGCGGTGAAGGGCTCGCGATACATCACCCACATGCTGAAGCTGCGAGGCGTGGAAACACCGCTCGCGAACTTTCTGGCCTCCGGGCTCTTCAATCTGCGCGAGAAGCTCGGGCCCATCCTCTGGCAGTTCCCGCCGAACCTTCACTACAGCCGCGAGCGCATCGAGCCCTTTCTGGATCTGCTGCCTCGGGATACATCCAGCGCGCTGCGCCTGGCTCGCAAGAGGGACGCGCGGCTGAAGGGCAGGGCCCGGCTCACCATCGACGCCGAGCGGCCGATGCGCCATGCGCTCGAGGTGCGCCACGAGAGCTTCTGCGATCCTGCATTCATCGAGCTTCTGAGGGCGCGCGGCGCGGCGCTGGTGATTGCGGACACGGCGGGCCGCTGGCCCCTGCTGGAGGATGTGACCGCGGACTTCGTCTACCTGCGCCTTCACGGCGACAAGGAGCTCTATCGCAGCGGTTACAGCGATCGGGCGCTCGAGCGCTGGGCGAAGCGTATCCGGACCTGGCATCGCGGCTCCGAGCCGCCGGATGCACGCAAGTGTTCGCTCGCAAGGCCGCCCGGCTCGCAGGCACGAGACGTCTACTGCCTCTTCGACAACACGGACGTGAAACTGCGTGCCCCGGTGGATGCGCGCAATCTCATGTTAAAGCTCCATGTGAAGTACGGACATAAATATTCGTCAAATCAAAGGAATACGAGATTTTTGGAGAAACATTAGAAGACGGCGCGCGGCTGTGTTTTTCGCCAGTTATCACGCGACGTCGACTATGATTGGCGCGCCATGCAGCCTCCCGCGATCACCCGACACCGACGTCCTTTTCTCGCGCCGCTCTGGATCATGTGGCTGCTGTTCCTGGTGGCCGCGGCGCTCGTGTTCTTCGCCTACCGTTCCGCTACCACGACCACGGTTGTGCTCGTCCGTCACGCCGAGCAGGAGCTCGGCACCATCGAGGATGCGCCTCTCAGCGCGGCGGGTGAGCGCCGGGCGGAGCATCTCGCCCAGGTGTTCGGCGACGTGAGCGGACCGGGGCGCATCGACGCCATCTACGTGAGTGACACCCGACGCGCACAGCAAACGGCAATGCCGCTCGCCATGCGCCTGGGTGTGCGCCCCACGGTGCTCCCCGCCACGCAGGTGGATGCGGTCGTCTCGCGCATTCTGCATGACCATCGGGGTGGGCGTGCGCTGGTGGTGGGCCACAGCAACACCTTGCCGGAGATCGTGCAACGCCTGAGCGGAGTATCGATTCCGCCGATCGGCGGGGACCAGCACGACAACATCTACGTCGTGACCGTGCCTACGTTCGGCAAGGCGAGCGTTCTTCAGCTGAAATACTGACACCGGCGCACGCGTTTCGCGTGATCAGCCCGCGCGGCTCACCGCCAGCGCGCGGCGGATGAATTCCTCGTGGCGCTCGATGCGGAAGTCGGCGAGCACGGCGTCGCGGATGACGCGGGCCGGGTCGATGAGGTACGTGGCGCGGCGGACACCAAAGCCGAGCGGTCCATTCACGTCGTACATCCTGATGACGGACTTGTCCGGGTCTGAGAGCAGCGTGAAGGGCAGGTTGTGCCGCGCGCGGAACGCCGTGTGGCTCGAGGCGTCCTGTGGGCTGATGCCAGCGGTGTTGAGGCCATGCTTCACGAGGTCCGGGTACAGATCGCGCACCATGCACACCTCGCGCGTGCAGCCCGGCGTGAAATCGGCCGGGTAGAAGAACAGAACCACCGGGCCGCGGTTCAGGAGCGAGGTGAGCGAGACGTCACGACCACTCTGGTCGGGGAGCGTGAACTCCGGTGCGCGCGATCCGACTGCGAGCATAGGCTCAGTGTCCCATATTCCGTACGGGGCGACCGTAGACGCGAATCATAGTGCGCGATGCCCCATGCGGGAACCTGTCTTCATTGTGAAATGCATCGCGCGTAGTGTGGAGGAAACACAAGGTGCGTCACATCTCGGGCACCAGGCGGAGCTGCGTGGCATCGACGACGGCCGTTTAGCCATCGGCAGGGTGAGCGGCTCCCTCGCAATCTCGATCTCACGAATCGACACGGAGTCGAACGGGCGACGCACAAGGAGGGGCGCGCGCCACGACGATGGCCAGCCCATGAAACCGCTGCGTGCATTGGGCGCAGGATCGCGTAAACGCCGCAGCAAGCGGCATGCGCAGCTCGGCAGCATGCGCCTCATGGGATGACGACGAACGGCTCGCTCGCGAAGGGCGCAAACACTGTCCTCGAGCCGTCCTGTACATCGCACTCGGGCACCTTTCCGGCTTGATCGGCGGGGTACTCCCCGGGGCCTGTGCGCGCACCCCAGTAGTTGCCGGTGGCCACAACGGTGGCGCGCGATGCGTTCAGCACGCCGCAACGCATCTGGCGGCGGCCCTCATTGCCGCGGTTGCCGTATATGTTGCTGCCGTGAACCTCGTTGCCCTCGCCGGCAACGAAGCGGATGCCGAAGAAGTTTCCGTGTGTGGCGATACGCGTGAACAGGTGGTTCGAGCCTTCCACGCGAAAGCCATCGCCACCCAGATGATTCAGCGACACGTCGTGGAAATACTCGCCGCCCGAGCCGGAGATCACGAAGCCATCGAGCAGGTTCGTATTCGCGACATTGGCCACGACGAGATGCGGGCCTTCGATGCGGAAGCCTTCGCCCCGGTTCGCCACGGCGCTATTGCGCAGCAGCCATACCCGCCCGGCATTCGTGCCGGTGACAATGAACCCGGGACCCTGATTGCTGATGGCGAGATTGCGTGACACCCGGATCGGGCCGTCGCTGCCATCCAGGCGGAAGGCGGCGCCCGTCACGGCCGTGACGACGTTGCCTTCCACCCGCACATCGGACGCGTCCTGCACGGCGATGCCGACGGCGGCACCTTCCTGGCCGGGTACGCGATTCGCGCGGCCATAGATCGTGAAGCCCTGATCGCGCTTTCCGAACGTGACGCCATCTGCCCGGATGAGCACCAGCGCACCGACCGTGACATCCGCTTCCTGGATGGAGGTTTGCTCCGGGCCGTTCGTGGAGAGCACGCGCACGCGCTTGTCGATGCAGATCATGCACTCGAGGCTCGCGTCCGGATGCTCATCGCCGGGGCCGGCGAGATTCGCGGTGGCATCCGCATCTCCGTAGCGGCCCGGGCCGACGAGGACGGTGGCGCCGTCTCTTGCGACCTTGATCGCCTGCGTGATGGAGCGGCACGGGTTCGAGCGGCTCCCGCAGGATTTGTCGTCCGTCCCGTTCACGGCCACATGCACCGTGGCACCCGACTCGCGTGAGCTCTCCGCGGCGACGGCGCACTGCGCGGCTGAAAGAAGCGCGATCACGGCCGCGACAGAGAGGCCGCGACGGGTCGGCAGGAGTGGAGTGGCCATCACACGCAACCTCATCTGCTTCGAACGGCAGTTCTTCCCGGAGGCCGTGGTGCCTCGAGGGCCTGCGCAACCTGTTCCGCGGCCGGAGCAAACCTTGTTCCCGGATGTAGTCACGCGCGGCTCCGAAGTGGCACTCTTTGCGCGGGAGCTGCGTGGCAGGTGAGGCGATGCCGATGTCGAAAAAAAGACTCCTGGTCTGGACAGGTGGAGACGACAAGCCACTGACGGCGGCACTGCGTGGTGTGTCGGGCATCGAGGTGGTGACGGCCCGCACGCGGGAAGATGCGTTGCGCGCGATGCCCGAGGTGGACGCGTTCGTCACGTCCACCATTCCGTGGGACCGGGACTTTGCGTTTGCGCTTTCTCGCGCTACGCGACTTGTTTGGGTTCAGCTGCTGAACACCGGCTTCGATAACGTGGAGTATCTCGGCGTGCCCGAGCGGGTAGTGGTCAGCACCATCGGGGAGATCGGTTCCGGCGTCGTCGCGGAACACGCCCTGGCGTTGCTGCTCGCTCTCGTGAGGCAGGTGCCGAGCGCACTGGCCGCGCAACGTCGCGGTGAGTGGAGCTTCGGCTCCACCGCACGGCGTATGAGCACCTTGCGGGGTCGGGAAGTTGCCGTGATCGGGTTCGGTCACATCGGGCGGGCGTTCGCGTCGATGGCATCCGCGTGCGGCGCGCGCGTCACGGGCGTGGCGCGCTCGGCTCGTACGAGCCCGGAAGGCTTCGAAGTGCAGTCGTACGAGGCGCTTGCGTCGGTGCTGCGGAAAGTGTCGGCCGTCGTCATCTGTGCGCCGCTGAACCGCACCACGGAGAAGCTCATCGACGTTCAGGCCTTCGCGGCCCTGCAGCCGGGCTCGTACCTCGTGAACGTGGCGCGCGGTGGCATCGTGGATACGGACGCCCTGGTGGCTGCGCTCGAGCGTGGCGTGCTGGCGGGCGCCGCGCTGGACGTGATGGATCCCGAGCCGCTGCCTGCGGGCCACCCGCTGTGGACGCATCCGAATGTGATCATCACCCCGCACGTTGCGGCGATGGGGCAGGCCGCGGTTCGCGAGGCGCAGCTGCAGGAGCTCACGGTGGAGAACGTGAAGCGATTCTTGCAGGGTGAGCCCGTCCGGAACATCGCGCCGATCGGGGCGGGCGCGGCAGGAGAGGGACATGCGCATCGTTGAGCTGAGGACGCTGCGAGCGGATGGCGGGTGGCGGCCGTTCTCCTTTCTCAAGGTGGTCACGGACGACGGCCTTGTCGGCTGGTCGGAATTCATCGAGGGGCCGTGGAGCCCCGGGCTCTGTGAGGTGATTGCCGCGATCGGGCGGACGGTGCTTGGTGAGGATCCTCGCGCGTTTGCGCGGTTGTCCGCGCAACTGCATGCCGTCACCCAGTTCTCCGCGGGCGGGCTCAGTCACCAGGCGATTGCTGCCATCGAGAACGCCTGCATCGACATCGCGGCCAAGGCGCAAGGCGTGCCGGTGTATGCGCTGTTCGGAGGGCCGTATCGGCAGGCCGTGAATCTCTATTGGTCCCACTGTGGAAGTTTCCGGGTGCGGGATCCGGAACTCTTCGAGCGCGTGATGCAGAAGCCGCGCATCACGAGCCTGGACGACTTTCGGCGGCTGGGCGAGGAAGCTCTGGCGCGCGGCTTCAAGGCCGTGAAAACGAACCCGGTCGTGTTCACGAACACGGGGCCGATGCTGCTGAACCCGGGCTTCGTGGCGCAGGGCGTGCGCTTCGACAGGACGCTGGATGCGATGACACTGCGGGCCATTGAAGAACAGCTTGCAGCTTTGCGTGAGGGGCTCGGGCGCAGCTGCGGACTGATGCTCGACGTGAACTTCTCGTACCGTCCGGAAGCCTTGCGCCGGATTGCCCGTGCGATCGCGCCAAGCCAGCCGACCTGGCTCGAGGCCGATGTGCATGATCCCGCCGCGCTGAGCGAGGTGCGCACGGCATCACCCGTTCCGATCGCATCGCTGGAGTCCCTGCATGGCAGGCGCGCGTACAAGCCTTATCTCCAGTCGGCTGCAGTGGATGTCGCCGTTGTTGACGTGCTGTGGAACGGAATGGCCGAGGCGGTGTGCATCGCCTCGCTCGCCGAGGCGTTCGAGGTGAACGTTGCCCCTCACAACTTCAACGGGCCGCTCGGGGATCTCATGAGTGCGCACTTCTGCGCGGCCGTCGGCAACGTGGCCATCATGGAGATCGAAGGGGACGACGTGCCTTGGAAGGCCTCGCTCCTGACGCGCCCGCCGGAGATTCAAACCGGGCAATTCCTGCTGCCCACCGGGTGTGGGTGGGGCGCGGACGTGAACGAGGCGGCCGTGATCGAGCATCCCTGGCGGGGCATTGAGCCCCTGAGCTGAACGGTCGAGGCTGCCAGGGCGCGCGGTCCGAGGCCACGGCGCTCCATCGAGCAAGCTCTCTCTCTGACGGGAGATGGCGAGTCCTCTCACCAAGCAGGGCATTCGTCTACCTGCGTGCTGATGCCGCAGCAGGTGCGGAAGCGGACCATTCCGCGCCATGTTCGGCAGCAGGAGCGAGTGATGGAATTCCGTTTTCTGGGCGCGTCCGGCTTCAAGGTGCCGGTGCTGGGTCTTGGTACGGCGACGTTCGGCGGCAAGGGCCCGTTCTTCAGCGCCTGGGGAAATACCGATGTCGAGGAAGCGCGGCGGCTGATCGACATCTGCCTCGATGCCGGCGTGAACCTGTTCGACACGGCGGATGTGTACTCCGCGGGTGCCTCCGAATCGGTACTGGGCGCGGCCCTGCAGGGCAGGCGCCATCGCGCGATCATTTCGACGAAGGTATCGCTGCGGTTCGGGGATGGGCCGAACGATGTGGGCTCCTCGCGTCACCATATCCTCGAGACGGTGCACCAGTCGCTCGAGCGGTTGCGGACGGATTACATCGACCTGCTGCAGATCCATCATTTCGACGCGCACACGCCCGTGGAAAGCGTGATGCGCACGCTGGACGATCTCGTGCGGGCGGGAAAGGTGCGCTATCTCGGCGCCTCGAACTTCTCGGGCTGGCAGCTCATGAAGTCCCAGGCCGTGGCGGATCGCTACGGCTATTCGCGTTTCGTTGCGAACCAGACGTACTACTCGCTCATTGGCCGCGACTACGAGTGGGAGCTGATGCCGCTCGGGCTCGATCAGGGCATCGGCGCGGTGGTGTGGAGCCCGCTCGGCTGGGGCCGGCTCACCGGCCGGATCCGCCGCGGCGAGCCACTTCCGATCGGCAGCCGTCTGCACGAGACGGCGCAGTTCGCCCCGCCGGTGGATGAGGAGCGGCTGTATCGCGTGATCGATGCGCTGGATGTGATCGCCGCCGACACGGGCAAGACCGTTCCGCAGGTGGCGCTGAACTGGTTGCTGCAAAGGCCAACGGTATCCACCGTGCTCATCGGCGCACGCGATGAGTTCCAGCTTCGCGAGAATCTGGGTGCGGTGGGCTGGAACCTGACCCGTTCGCAGATGACGCTGCTCGACAAGGCGAGCCACGTCACGCCTCCGTATCCGTATTACCCGTACTGGAACGGGCAGTTCACAGAGCGCAATCCGCCGCCGGTGCCAACCACATGAGCGTGGCGACGAAAATCAGCTAGCAGCGTGCGAGCCGCGCGGCGCTCCCCTGAAGCGGAAGCGAGCGCCACCGGCCGTCGTCGCGCCGGTTCACTCGCTGCGGAAGCTCCCGGATCGGCTTGCACTGATGGGGCCGCAATCGGAACACCGGCTCACGCCCAGATTTCCGTGGCGACTCGCAGGTGTCCACGTGGATCGTGGGGATTGCCTATCCGCAACCTCGCTTTGTCGTGGATGCGTGCCTGGGTCGGCGGACGGCACGGATCTTGCCGCTTCCTCCGCCGCCGCAGAAGAACTGATCGCCTCCATCGGATTCGAGGCCCGACACGCCCACGCCAGGTGGCATCTCGAGCCGCTCGAGAACGTGTCCCGTGTGGGGATCCACTCGTCTCAGCTCGCTCTGATCCGCTTCCCAGGTGGCGTGCCAGAACTCTCCTTCCACCCACGTGACGCCAGTGACGAAGCGGTCGGACTCGATCGTGCGCAGGAGCGCGCCTGTATCAGGATCGATCTGATAAATCCTTCGGTCCCGATACTGGCCCACCCAGAGTGTGCCCTCGGCCCACGTGAGCCCGGAGTCTGCGCCATGCCCCGGTGCCGGGATCGTGGCGAGCACACGGCCTGTTTCAGGATCGATCTTCTGAATGCCGTCTTCCGCGAGCTGATACAGGTGACGGCCGTCGAAGGCTGTTCCCGCGTGCGCGGCCGCTTCGATCGAGCACTGTAGCTGGCCGCTTGCAGGGTCGACGGCATTCAGCCTGTCCCCTGACGCAAACCAGACACTCTGGCCGTCAAATGTCACGCCATGCACATTGTCGGCGCCAGAGAATGGTCCGTATTCACGGATGATGTCGGCAGTTGATGTTTTCATGTCGGCGATTCTGGTCCGACGGCGTAGGGAGCGGGGAGTAATAACGTTGTCGTGAATCCCGGCACGGGCGGCGTCATCCAGCGCCGCGTTCGCCCGCGCCCGAATGACTGCACCTTGCCGCGGGCTGCGAGAGCGTCCAGAGCCCGCTGAACCGTGCGCTGGCTGGCGCCGAGGGCGAGCGCGAGCGCCGAAGTCGACCACGATTCGCCATCCGCGAGAAGGGCGAGGACTGCCGCATGCTTTTCCTCGACAGGCCGCGCCAGCACCACCACCTCGCGTGCGCGGCGTGGTACGAGCGCGAAACCTCGCGGCGTCGCGCTGACATCGGCCAGCGAACGCAGCGCGGTGCGCAGGCGCGCCATCTCAACCCGCAGGCGGGCGCGGTGAGATTCATCGGCGAGCTTCAGCCGGAATGCGCGCGCCACGAGCACGTCCCGCCGGACATCTTCCGGCCAGGCCTCCGCCAGAGCGCGTGCGAGCGTGAACAGAACCGGACGTGTGGCGAGCGAGACGATCTTGCGCTCGTGACGTACGACGTGACGGCAGGCGTCCACCACAAATGCGTTCGACGTCAGAACAGCTTCAACCTCTTCGAGCAGCATCGGCCGCTCCTTGCCCTGGGCAATCAGGCGGGCCGCGGGCGCATTCAGGACGAGAAGGGCGCTTTCCACCTCGGCCGCGAGCGCAGGAATACGTGCGCGGCGCGCTTCGGCGCGGGCCCGCACAAGCGCAGCCCGCGCATCTTTCGCACGCAAGCGGCGCATCGCAATCCCGGAAAGCAGCAGTTCGTGTGCGGTTCGCAAGGCGGGAGAGAGTTCGGCGGAGCCGAGCCCGGAGAGCATCCGTTCAGCGTCGTCGAGACGGCCGATCAGGAGCAGGTGGCGGATTTCGAGACAGCGCGCGTGCGCGGCGTTCGTGCGGTCCCCATGTGCCAGTAGCGTCGCATGCGCCGCATTGAGGGCCTTTGCCGCCCAGTGCAGGTCTCGCGAGGCGAGGGCGACCTCGGCTTCGGCCACAACACATCGCGCCCGGGCCACGCCCTCCCTCGGACCGAAGGCCCGTGCGGCCCGCCGCAGGAGCGCCTTCGAGCGAACGAAATCACCAAGCTGCGCCATGGCAATGCCGCGAAGGGCGAGCGCTGGCGCATCCTCTCGCAGGGCGACGCGCTTCAGGGCGCCCAGCGGATCGCCGGCCGCAAGCGCATGCGCTGCGGCCGTGATCAGCGAGTCCACCGGAATCCCGTCACGTTTGTAACTCCCACTTCTGAATGCGCGGCGCTCAGACTACCCCACTGGCACGACGAGTGATTCAGCTGCGAAGACGCGTGTGGAATCCTTGCCGACACTCAGCACTGGCGGACCGGCATGGGACACGGAATCGGGGCGAAATGTTTTCGTACGCAAGTGAACGCAATCAGGCAATAGGAGAAAGCCATGACCCAGCACACGACCGGAACGAGAGAGCAGTGGCTCGCGGCACGGCTCGAGTTGCTTCAGGCGGAGAAGGAGCTGACCCGGCGCGGCGACGAGCTGGCGCGGCGCCGGCAGCAGTTACCGTGGGTTCGAGTCGAGAAGCCGTATCAATTCGACACTGATGAGGGGCGTGCCTCGCTGGCGGATCTCTTCCGTGGCCGCTCGCAGCTGCTCGTGTATCACTTCATGTTCGGGCCGGACTACAAGGCGGGATGCCCGTCATGCTCGGCGATTGCGGACGGCTTCGATGGGGTTGCCGTGCATCTGGCGAACCACGACGTGATGCTGTGGGCGGTGTCTCGCGCGCCGCTTGCGCAGTTGCAGGCGTACAAGCAGCGGATGGGATGGACCTTCCCGTGGGCATCTTCGTACGGCAGCGACTTCAATGTGGACTTCAGTGTCTGGTTTTCGGAGCAGCAGCAGCGCAAGGGAAGTATTGAGTACAACTACCAGCGCGAAGCGCCGTTCGAGCCGCAGCCGGAGCAGGAAGGCACCGACGCATCGGCGGCAGCGCGGTTCGCAGCCATGTGCGGAACGGACAACGCGACCTATCAGCGCGAACGGCCAGGCATGAGCGCGTTCGCGCTGGACACCGGCGCGGTGTACCACACGTATTCCACGTATGCGCGCGGGCTGGATGGCTTGTGGGGCATGTACCAGTGGCTCGATCGCGCACCGAAGGGCCGCAACGAGACGGGCGTGTGGTGGCGGCGGCGCGATGAGTACGGCGGGCAGTGAGTGGGCGCGGACAAACCTGGCGCGCCGATGCTTCCTCTGCTCAGGGCGTCCCGGACGCTCCCGTGCCGAAGAATTTCAACAGACCGCGTGACACCGCGATCGGGAATAACGTCTCGTGGATCTCCCCGGGGAACACCAGAGCGTCCACGTGCAGTTGTCTCTTCTTCAGAACGGATTCGAATCGGAGCGCGTTTTCGACCATGCGATAAGGAAAGCCCGAACGATTGGGCGCATCCGGCTTGGCCGCGACGATCAGCACGGCCGGCGCCCGCCCGGGCGCCGTTGCGAACGGTGCGGGCGGCGTTGCGTCAGCCAGTTTGAAAATCGCTTCATCGTCGTACCAGAGCGACGCATCGCTCAGGATGTAGTTCCGGAACGTCCCGGGCGCGGTGAGTGTCACATACGCGCCAAACAGGGCGCCGAACGAGTGACCCGCATACGTCGCCTGCGACAGGTCCACACGGTAGTTTTGCGTGAGATACGGGAACAGCTCTTCCCTGATGAACTGCAGATAGGCGGCGGCACCTCCGGATGCCTGGCGCGCCTGCCTCGAATGCCCGATCGGCTCGTCGGGCGAATGCGTCGGTGTGTAGTCTCGCGTGCGGCTCACGCCGCCGTCGTCGCCATCCGAATACCCGATGCCGACGATCAGCATTTCGCCGATCTTGCCACTCCCGCCCATTTGTCGCGTGAGGCTGCACACCAGTGGAAACGCGTAAGGTGCATCGTGCAGAAACAGCACTGGGTAGCGAGCCTCCGGGCGGTGGGCGTAGCTCCGCGGCAGCTTGATGAAAAGGGGATAGGTTCGTTTCAGTCGGCTCGAGTGGATGCGAGCGACTTGCGTGTTCTCGATCTCGTACGGCGGAAGAGGCGATTCGGACGGGCGCGCGCTGACCGGCCCGGACCCATTGATGACGAGGAGCAGAGCAGCCAGCGATAGCGAGGTCGTGATGTTCCTTTTCGCCAAAACGCCTCCGGCTTGCAGACGCGAGGTCTGCGCGGCGCCGACTCCCATGCGCTCGTGGAGCGCGGGATAATAGTGACGCATTCATTGCCCTGCAATGCGCAGCCCTTCGACGCCCAAGCGCGGCTCGACTGCGGCAGTTCATGCGCGAGGTCGTCAAACTGGGTGCCGAAGCAAAGCAACACGCAGTAGGCGCGGTAGGGCTGCACGGCCGGCGTCGTGTAATTCTCCGACGCGCCGCTAGGGCACGCCGGGCTCGTTCGGGTACCAGAACTGCTTGTGGCAGCCTTCGCATTCCTGGTCGAGGCGACCCGAGACATCGAACAGCTTCTGAGCGTCCTTCGCCTTGCTGGCGGCGAGCAGCTCATCCATGGAGGCGGCCAGTTGCGCGGCGAAGGCCTGGAACGCCTTGGGATTCGCGTCGATGGCCTTTTGCACCTCCTTCGCGCCGAACGCCCCCGGCGTGGCTCCTTCGCCCTCGATTTTCTGCCCCGGCGCAGCCGCCATGACGTGAGGCGCCGTCGCGAGGCGCTGCGCGGCGTCCTTCACCTTGCCGGCGGCGGCGGCGACCTTGGCCCAGTCCGCGGGCTTCATCTTCGAGGGATCCGGATTCCCGGCATCGTCCATGGCGTTGTTACCCGCGTCCCAGATCACCTGGGTCTGCACGGCGACGACGTTTTTCATGAGCTCGTGCAGGTTCGGCGCGGAAGGGGCCGGACTGGCGGCGTAGGCACTTGCGATCAGCAGACCTCCGCCGAGCAGGAGCAGGAACAAGGATCTCTTCATGGACACTCCGAGTGCGACGTGATGAGGTGAGCCCTGGATATGAGTCTAGGAACGGCGGGCGCCGCTGTCCTGTTTTTTAACGTTGCAGAACGAGTACTTAACGGTTATTGGAACGCAGTTGGCCCCGCTGTTGGCGCACATACTCTGCGAGAAATGCAGGAAAGTCGAAAGGGTCTTCGGGGTGTGCCCGATATTCGGGGCCGTCGTGCACATGAGCGTTCGCGGCCGGAACAGGCGCGGGACTTCCCGGGTGCATGGCGGGCGTACATATCCGCGCAGTGGCGGCCGCAGTGGCGTTCGCAGCGGCCGGCAGAGAGCGGAAGCCGCGAACAGGGCGCGCAGCCCCGATCTGCCCGATCACGGCGACATCGCCTCGAAGGTTGCCTGTCAGCCGTCTTGGGTGACGAGACGACGCGGCCATACGAGAGGCCGGGCGAGACGCTGGCTTCATGCGGTTCAGGGAGGCACTACGGTATCACTCGTCAGGCGCTCGGCGGGCGAGGGGTGCGAGGCCGATTCTTCCTCGCGGGCGCGAAACTTCCGTCAGCCAGAGTTTTCCAGCCGGAGTTTTCGCAGCCCGGGCTGCGGCATCGAAGCGCCCGGGCCGCCACACCCGCCGCTGACGGAGCACCCCCAACGCGTGACGCTGTTCGGCGCTGGACCGTGATCGGGGGTCGCGCGCCGGCGCGATTGGGTCGGGAAGTATCGTGCGCTCTCATCCGGGAAAGGGTCTCTGGCTGAGAGATATCGGCGGGAAAAATGTTCGAGACCGACCGAGCGGCGCCCGCTCGGCGCTAGTGCCTGAAGGGCGCTGGGGCGTATAAAGCGCCCGCGGTTCTGGCGCCGAGCCGGATCACTGGAATGAAGGAGTGGGGGTAGGTATCCATGAGTCGAATCCGCGTGGCTGTTGTATCGTTTATGGCGCTCGTGTTTGCCGCCATGAGTCACGCCGCGGATCCGGCACCCACCGGCGGGCCCGGCTGGACGGGGATCACGAATCCGGAGGACGTGATCGCCGCGAGGCAGGAGCTCATGGAGCATGCGGAACTGCTCATGGAGCCCATCGACACCATTACCGTCGAAGAGGTGAAGAACACGGATCAGTTGCGCACCAACGCGGAAGCCATCGCGGCGATGCTCGCGGCCCTTCCGCACCTCTTTCCACCGACCACGAACCTCTTCGATCCCCAGGCGCAGGAGCCCAAGACCCTTGCCTTGCCGGCGATCTGGCAAAACTTCGACAGCTTCTACAAGCTCGCCGCCGCCGCTTCCAGCGCTGCGGAGGCCATGAGCGAGACCCACGGCAAACAGCAACTGCGCGCGGCGAGTCTGCGTTTGCGTGCGAGCTGCGAGGCATGCCACACGCTCTTCCTGCGGCCGTACAAGGCGCCCGAGGTGCAGAAGTCGGACTACGAGTTTGATTTCGAGTCCGTGCTGGGCGAGAAGTGACAGGCCGCTTCGGAGACTTTCAGGGCGACCTCGTTCTGGCCGCATAGCCGGTCGGTTGACGTGAGTGCAGCGTTGGTGCGAGCGACGATCGCACCGGCTCTGATACTCGCAACTATTCCGTTCGAACCTGAAACGTGCTCCAGCCAAGCGTTCGAGCGTAATGAGGCACTCTGTTCCAGCGAGCTCTGGCACGCATCCAGATGCTGACGGGTAGCTTCGAACTAGCGATTCGCCGTCAACTCTTTCAGATAAACAAGCTGGCTTGATGCAGTGAGTGCTCGTGCGCGAGCCATTGCGTGCCGTGGCGAAGAGTCGCATGCAAGCGAATAGCCACACCTCGTGCCAAAGAGGGTAATGGCCGCAG
>JADGHX010000069.1 GCA_019683695.1 Steroidobacteraceae bacterium | reverse complement strand
TGGGGGGGGGGGGGCGGGGGCCCGCGGCGCGGCCCGGCCCCCCCCCCCCCCCTCTTCCACCTCGCACGCTGAAGGTTCTCGATGCAACCCGCGCTCACCCGTTGTCTGCGTCCGGATGTGGCCGTGCGGCCCTTCGACGCCGTCGAGGGCGACGATCGGTTCGTCGTCGCCGTGGACAACCGCCATTTCCTCGTCACCGCCGCCGCGGCGGCGGTGCTCGATGCCAGTCGTCAGCCCGGCACGGCCGCCAGCATCGCCCAGCGCGCATCGGCGCGGCTCGGCGTCACGCTCTCTGCGCAGCAGGTTGCCGAGTTTCTGAGCCAGCATGCACCGTCCATTCTGTTTGCACGCGACACGCAACCTCAGGCGCCGCGCGGTCCGCTTCGCGTCCGGCACCTGCTCGCAAGTGGCGAGCGTCTCGCTCCTGTGCTCGCGCGGCTCGCGTGGCTGTTCCAGGCGCGAGTGGCGGTGGCGCTCGCGATGGCGTTCGTGCTGGTGGACGTTCTGGTCGCCTGGTCCGCAGCGAGCGGAACAGCATCGGCGAATGCAGTCGGGTGGACGGATCTCGCGCTGGCGCTCGCCCTGACCGCCGCGGGCGTGTTCGTGCACGAGCTTGGGCACCTCGCCGCGTGTGTGCGCCATGGCGCCTCACACGGCGGAGTCGGCGTCGGGCTGTACTGGTGCTTTCCCACCTTCTATTCCGAAGTGCACGGCGCCTGGCTGCTGGGCCGCTGGCAGCGAGCGGCTGTGGATGCGGGCGGTGTCTATCTGCAGGGCGGCTTCGTGCTGTTGCTGGGGCTCGTGTTCCTCGCGACCCGTTCGCCGGCGGTGCTCGGCGCCATCGCTTGGAGTCATCTGCTCATGCTCCACACGTTGAATCCGGTGCTGAAGTTCGACGGCTACTGGCTTCTCACGGATCTCACGGGCACGCCCAATCTCCATCGCAACATCACGCGCACTGCCAGGGGCGTGTTGCGCGCCGTGAGTCCTGCCGTGCGCGGGGCGCTGCCCGCGGCTCGCGATCTCGTCGTCTTCGGCGTGTTCATGGCCGTGGCCCTCGTGTACTTCGCATACCTGCTGCGCGTGCTGGGCGACGGAATCGCTTCCGCGTTGGTAAGCGTCGTGACGGCGTTCGCCGCACCGGAATTCACGGTCGTCGCAGCACTCGAGCTTGCAGGGCGCGTCATCGTCGTTGCGCTGCTGCTCGCCATGGCGCTTGGCATTGCCGTCCTCGTTGCGCGCTCGGTCAACTCCGTTTCGGAGGAAAGCACCCATGCTGACTGAGCTTCGGCGGTTCGTGGCACGTGCCAGCTCCACGCATCGCGCTCTCGTCGCGCTCGAGAGCGTTCCGGAGCACGTTCTGCTCATCGCACCAAGCACGCCCGGGTCGTTTGCACTTGCCCGGCAGCTCTGCCGACGGCGATCGTGCTACGTGAGCAGCGGCGCACTCACCCAGCTTCCCTGCTGGAATCTCACGGCACATTTGAAACATCCCGCGGATATCGCGCGTGCGTTTGCGGGCCAGACGGCATTGCCGCGCACAGTGATCTCATTTCCGGACCAGCATGCGCCCTCGGGTTCGGCTTGCGTGCTCATTCCGTTTCTGCAGACGCGTTATGCCTTCTCGTCGTTCGAAGCGCTGCTGGTCGCGCGTCACAAGCCGCGTGTGTATGCGGTTGCCACGCGCTCACGCGCCTGCGACTTCATCCTGCACGAAGTGCGTTACGACGAGCTGTTCAGCCCCGATGGGCGCCTGCTCTCGCTCCCCGGCCTCGTTCGCAGACTGATGATGCACCTGGAGCAGGACCTCACGCGGCCCGCGCCGGACTGGCTCGCGGCGGATGTGTTCCGCCTGCAGTCGGAGCCCGTGCGCTGGCTGCACATTCGGGAGGAGCTGAAAGACGTGGAGTGCCTCCTGCGCATGCACCTGCAGTCTCGCTATTGCGACCGCGTGCGCACCGAGGCGGCGCTGGCCGCGGTGGTCGCGCGTCAACGGCTCTTCATGCGTCCACTCGCTTCGGCCATGGAAGGACACACCTCATGAGATCGACGGACACGCACGGCTCTCCGCTCGTTCCGGCACTCACCGTGGTGGGCTTGTGCCTCGCCCAGTGCGGTTGCGTGGCCGTGAACGTGCGGCTTTCAGACTTCATGCAAGCGGACCGCCCGCCGCAATCGGCCGTCCTGCCGCGCGGATATTCCGTGCAGAGCGTGCTCATTCGCCGCGGTGACCGGGACATCGGGATCACGCATGCCCATCACCCCGGCAGCCGGGTCGTCATCATGTACTGCGGAGGGGATGCCTTTCATCGCGCCTTGCATGGCGGGAGCGTGCTGCAGGCCCTCACGCTCGGCGGTGAAGCCGATGTGATTCTGTTCGACTATCCGGGGTACGGCGAAACCACCGGTTCACCCACGCCAGCGGCGCTCCTCGAAACCGCATATGCCGTGTACGACTACGCGCTCACATTGCACACGTCGGCCGCCAGGAAGCACGTGATCTATGGGTTTTCGCTGGGCGGCATGCTCGCTGCGCAGATCGCGCGGGACCGCCCGGTGCATGGCCTCGTGCTGGAAGCCACTTCGCCCACTGTGGAACAGTGGGCGCGAAGTCAGATACCGCTCTGGGCGAAGCCCTTTGTCAGGCCACGCGTGGAACCGGTGCTGGCGGGGGTGAATAGCACGCGTTCGCTCGCCGCATTCGGCGGCAAGGTGCTCGTTCTGGCCGGCGATGCAGATCGGCAGGCACCGGCGAAACTCTCCGCACGCATCCACCGCGAGCTGCATGCAGCGGGTGTGCACGCTCGCTATGAGGTGTTGAGCGCACAGCACGGCGAGATCATGGGCAAGCCGGAATTCGGCCGGATCATGCGAAGCTTCCTCGCGGAGCTGGAGGCAGCCCCGTGAACGCGCGCGCTTCCCTGTATGCCGTGGCCTATCGCGCCGTGGACCTTGCTGCGCGCTGGCTGTCTCCCCTGATGCCCGAACGCGCACACATCGGCTTGCGCACGTGCAAGGCGCTGCACGACCTGCGCGATGCGCCCAGCGGGCCGTACTTTGCGCGCGCCGTTCTGGCGGCACGATGGCGCTCAGCCCTGCTGCTGCGCTACGTGCTTCAGCTTTCCCGCGCAGAGCTGCGCGCGTTCCTGGCAGATCGCGTCACGTACGAAGGCGCGGTGTTCGCTCAGTACGCATTCAACAGCTCGCGGCCGGTCATTCTCGCGGCACCCCACTTCGGCGCGGCACCGGTTGGGTTCGTGGCGGCGGTTCAGCGCATGGCGGGGCATCGCGTGCTGAATCTCTTCTACGACACCACGCGGCCGGCGCCGAGGCTCGAGGCGCTTTTCGCGCGGGGCGGCGTGGATGCCACCACGCTCCTCAGCGGCTTTCCGGGCGTGCTCGCCGCCATGCGCGCGCTCAGCCGGAACGAATATCTCGTCATGATGCCGGACGCATTCGACGACATCACGTACACGCTCGCCGTGCCCTTCTTCGGGCGCATGCTCCGCGTGGCGCCCGGAACGGCCTTCCTGGCGTTGCGCACGGGCGCGTGGGTGGTGCCGGTATTCGCCGTGCCCACACGCACGCTCGGCCTGCACGTCACGTTCGGCAGGCCGCTCGACTCGCACCGCTTCGGCGGAATGGACGACGCGCAGTCCATTTTCATGCTGAACCGCGCGCTGTTTGCGAGCTTCGAGCGCGAGATTCGCCGTGCCCCGGAGCACTGGCACAACTGGGAGCGCTTCCCACGCGTCTCCACGTGCGTGGAGCCGCCGGGGCGCCTCGAGGACGATGCCCCACTCCGGCTGCTGCGTGACAGATGCGATGCATCGCCCCATCTCCTGCAGGACGTGCCGGAGCTCGAGCTGCTGGTCAAGTGAATTCGCGAACGGAATCGCAAGCAAGGAGGCTGCGCCCGACGCAGGCGAAAGACACATGGAGACCTTCGACATCATCCGCCGGCTCGCGGTGGAGACGCTCGGCATCGCCGAGGAACCCCTCGAGCGCGCCAAGACATTGCGCGAGGCGGGCATCGACTCGCTCGCCGCGATCGATCTGATCTACGCCGTTGAAGCCCGGCTCGGCATTTCCGTGCCGGTGGAGGACCTTGCGAACGTGCGGTCACTGCGGGACCTCGCCGTCGTTGCGGACCGCCTCGTCACACGGAAGGTGCACTCCCATGAGGACTAGAGTGGCCGTTACCGGTTGTGGCGTCGTCTGCGCGCTGGGGGACTCGCTTTGCGAGCTGGGAAACGCCTTGCGCACGGGCCAGTCTGGCGTGCGACTTCTCTCATCCGACCCTTGCGGCCCGCAGTATGCAGCAGCCTGTCCGCTGACTTCGTGCGTGGACGCCGCGCTTTCCGCGACCGAGCGCGCACTGTTCGACCCTGTCACGCGCTACGCGATGCGAGCGGCGTATCAGGCGCTGGATCAAAGCCGGCTGCACGCCGAGCCCGAGCTGATGCGGGCGGCCGCCGTGTACATCGGAACGGCACTCGGCGGCATGTACTCCGTGGAAGAGGCCTATCGGGACATCTGGTATCACGGCGCGCCGCCCAAACCGCTGTCGATCGTCTGCGCCATGCACAATGCGCCCGCCGCGCATCTCTCCATTCGCTTCGGATTGAAGGGGCCGAACGCCACGTTCTCCGTCGCTTGCGCGTCCTCGGCCATCGCCATCGGTGAAGCGTTCCGGGCGATTCGGTCAGGGCGTTTTCCATGTGCGCTGGCCGGCGGCACCGAAGCGTGCGTCACGGCAGGCATGCTCAAGGCGTGGCAGGCCATGCGGGTGCTCGCGCTGGTGGACCGCAACAGCCCAGAGAACGCGTGCCGGCCGTTTTCCGCCGATCGCACCGGGATGGTGCTCGGTGAAGGCGCCGCGCTCTTCGTGCTGGAACCACTGGAGGCTGCCGTTCAGCGAGGCGCGCCCGTGCTGTGTGAGCTGGTGGGGTTCGGCGTCAGCACCGATGCGTCACACATCTGCATCCCGGCAGCAGAGGGCCAGGCAGCAGCCATGATCTCGGCCCTTGCGGACGCGGGCCTCACGGCTCGGGATATCGATTACCTGAATGCTCACGGCACAGCCACGCGCACCGGAGACATCAGCGAGACACGCGCGATCCGGCAGGCGTTCGGTGCGCACGCCGAAACGCTCGCGATCAGCTCCACCAAATCCGTCCACGGCCACCTGCTCGGTGCCGCCGGTGCGCTGGAGCTGGCCGTGTGCATCGTGGCGCTCTCGGAAGGCCTCATCCCGGCCACGATGCACCTGCGGGAGCCCGATCCGGAATGCGACCTGGACTTCGTGCCGAATGTGCCGCGCCCGGCGCAACTGCGGCACGCGATGACCAACTCCTTCGCCTTTGGTGGCAGCAATGCAGTCCTCATCGCCCGACGCGCCGAATGAGCCGGCCGGCTCGCCGGGTGCCGTGCTCGACGCGTGCTCGCCGCACGCGCTAGTGTCCCCTTTGCGGCCGCTTCCGGCCGCACTCGAGGACGTCTGCATGCCTGAAGTTCTGGTGCTCTACTACTCGCGCAATGGCTCCACCGCGGAGCTCGCACGCCACGTCGCTCGTGGTGTGGATAGCGTGCACGGCGCAGTGTCGAGGCTCCGCACAGTCGCGCCCGTCACTGCGGAAAGCGAGCGCCCTGTCAAAGCCGTGCCGGATAGCGGCGCGCCGTACGCCACACTGGAAGATCTGCGCTCCTGTGCGGGGCTCGTCATGGGCAGCCCCACACGCTTCGGCAACATGGCCGCGCCTCTGAAGTATTTTCTGGACAGCACGTCCAGCCTCTGGCTCTCGGGCGCGCTTGCCGGAAAACCCGCCGGCGTCTTCACCTCCACGCAAACCCTGCACGGCGGCCAGGAAGCGACGCTCCTTTCCATGATGATCCCGCTGCTTCATCACGGCATGTATCTCGTCGGCATTCCGTATACCGAGCGCGCGCTCTCCTCCACGCGCACCGGTGGCACGCCGTACGGCGCCTCACATGTCTGCGGCCCGAGCGACACGCCCGTGCTCACGGAAGAGGAAAAGAGTCTCGCTCAGGCGCTGGGGCGGCGCGTGGCGGAGCTCGTCGTGCGCCTGGACAGAAACTAGGACTCGGGCGCCTGCCCCTGCTCCCGCAACACCGTGCGGATGAATGGAACGGTGAGGCGCCGCTGCGCGACGAGCGCCGCCTCATCCAACGTATCCAGCAGGCTGTAGAGCGCACGCATGTCCCGCGTGAAATGCCGCAGCAGCCAGCGCGAGGTTTCATCCGGCAGATCGAAGCCTCGCGTCTGCGCCCGCAGCCTTAGCGCTTCCTGCTGCTCGCTTTCATCCAGCGAGCGCAGCTGAAACACTGCGCTCGCGGAAAACCGCGAGCCCAGATCCGCCAGAGACCATTGCGCGAGCGCCGGGGGCATCGGTGCGGCGGCCACGAGCCGCCCGCCCTGCTCCTCGATCTCGCGAAAGATCTCGAACAGGGCGCGCTCCCAGTCCGGCCGGCCGAGCACGGTGTGCAGGTCATCCAGACACAGGCAGTCGATCTGACCTGCGCCTTCGAGCACTCCCGTGCCAAACGACTGCATCTCCGCGAGCGGAAGATACGCCGCACGCATGCTCTCACTCGCCTGCACGCACACCGCCTGCAGCAGATGCGTCTTGCCCGATCCGGGAGCCCCACAGACCCACGCCACACCCGCGACCTCCGCACGCGCCATGCGAGTGAGGTGCTGCACAGCCTGCAGATTGCGCGCGGGCAGAAACGTGGCGAACACCGCGCGATCGGGAATGCGAACGCCGAGCGGCAGCTGACGCACGGGTGTGCCGCTCAGCGCCGGCCCGCGTCGGGGGACGCGGTGGCTGCCACATCGGTCTGGCCCGGAGGCAGATTCCAGGCGCGGCGCGTGAACGCGAAGAGATAGTCGGCGCCCGAGAGCGCGGTGGTGATGAGCGTCGCCACGGCAAGCGCCGCCAGGAACCCGGCCGGCGGAAAGCCGAAAGCGGCGAGCGTCATCACGCCCAGGAGGTAGGCGAGCTGCAGGAGCGTGTTGATCTTGCTGATGACGGTGGGCCGGCCCTGCAAGGGCCCGAACCACAGCCGGAAGATGAGCGCACCGAGCCCGATCATCACATCCCGCGCCACGGCCGCGGCCGCGAGCCACCACGGCACGAGGCCGAGCCAGGTGGCGGAGACGAACACGGTCACCAGCAGCAGCTTGTCCGCGAGCGGATCCAGGAACTTCCCAAGCTCGGAGGTCCAGCCGAATCGCTTCGCGAGAAAGCCGTCGAGCCCGTCCGACACCGCAGCGATGCCGAACAGAACGACGGTGAGCGAGTAGTCCTGCGCATACAGCGAGGCCACGATGGGCCACACGAGCGCGATGCGCGCAAGGCAGATGAGATTAGGGAGGTGCCGCACGGCTCACGGACTATACTCGTACACCAGTTGCGCGTTCGCCGCGCCAACTCGCGAGAGTCGCGTGGACCCGCTGAGCGCACGATCCACCGCTTCCGCGCCCCCGCGCACGAGCACGCTGAAGGTGGCCGTGCCACCGTTCGCCTCGAAGACGCTCACGCGCCGCGTGCCGGGAATGCTCTCGAGCAGGCGGCTGACGGCCGCATAGTCGTTGAGCGTGGTGACGCCGCCCACCTGAACGAAGGTTTCCAGCTCGCCGTACGTGGAGGTGTCCTGCACCCGCGCGAACGCATCCACCGCGCCGTTGATGCCGGCATCGAGCGAGCCGGTCCAGTTTTCCGTGCTGAAGGGCGTGTGCAGCGTCCACTGCCACACCCCAGTCAATGCGCCGCTGTCGCCGCGGGCAATCAGCACCGCATCACCGCCCAGACGCCGCGCGCCCTGCAGGATGGCCTCGCGCGGAAGCTCCACGCCATTGGCATCGACGATGGGAACCGGCGCCATGGTGACAGGCAGACCGCGAATCTCCGCAGCCTTGTCCAGCTCCACGCGCGCTGCTTCAGCGGCGGCGCCACTCAGAGGCGGATTGAATACGACGAGCGTGAAGGGACGCTCCTGCTCCCAGACACTGCGGCCGGCAGAGGCAATCGCCTGCTCCAGCGCATCCCCATCGAAAACCACGTGGGTGTCGCCGTTGGCGGTCGGGCGTGAGCTCTGCACGTAGCGGGAGGCACCTGTCACGAGCGTGGTCAGCAACGGGTCTGCTCCCGCATCGAGGCGGCCTGTGGCGCGCACCAACACGCGACGCATGGCATCCTCGAGTGCGGGACCACTCGGGTCGCCGTGCACGTCCGTCTCGTATACACGGACGATTCGGCCGGCGCAGCACACGGCCGGAAGCAGGAGGGCCAGCACGAGGCCCGTGAACGTAACCTTCAAGGCGCGGTTGGGCATGCAGATTCAGTCAGCGCGGCACCAGGAGCCTGCCCGGCCGAGCGGGCTGTACAATACCACACGACCGCGGCGCTCACGGCGCTGCGGCCACCCCATCCCAGACAGGTCGGTTTCTCGCCACACATGAACACCCCCTCCGGCGTGACTTATCGCGATGCCGGCGTCGACATCGACGCAGGAGACGAGCTCGTCGAGCGCATCAAGCCGCTCGTGAAGCGCACGCAGCGACCCGAGGTGGTCGCCGGCGTGGGCGGCTTCGGCGCGCTGGTCGAGCTGCCGGCGGGTTACGAGCGGCCCGTGCTGGTGTCCGGCACGGATGGTGTCGGCACCAAGCTCCGCCTCGCCATCGAAACGGGCCGGCACGACACCATCGGCATCGATCTCGTGGCCATGTGCGCGAACGACGTGGCCGTGCAGGGCGCCGAGCCGCTGTTCTTCCTGGACTACTACGCCACCGGCAAGCTGCGCGTGGACGTGGCCGAGGCCGTGGTCCGGGGCATCGCCGAAGGGTGCGTGCAGGCCGGCGCCGCGCTCGTCGGCGGCGAGACGGCCGAGATGCCGGGCATGTATCACGGCGAAGACTACGATCTCGCGGGCTTCTGCGTCGGCGTGGTCGAGCGGGACGCCATCATCGATGGCACGCGCACGCAGGCCGGCGACGCCGTGATCGGGCTTGCCTCCTCCGGCGCGCACTCGAATGGCTATTCGCTCATCCGCAAGCTCGTCACGCTCTCCGGCGCGAACGACTCCACCCAGCTCGACGGCCGGCCGCTCTTCGATCGCCTGCTCACACCCACGCGCATCTACGTGAAAGCGATGCTGGAGCTCGCGCGCAAGGTGCCCGTGCACGGCTTCGCGCACATCACGGGCGGCGGGCTCACGGACAACATTCCTCGCGTGCTGCCGGAAGGGCTCGAGGTGGCCCTCGAGCGCTCCCGCTGGCATCGGGATCCCGTGTTCGACTGGCTGCAGCGGACGGGCCGCATCGAGCCGCGGGAGATGTACCGCACGTTCAACTGCGGCATCGGCATGGTCGCCATCGTGCCGGCGGCGCATGCGGATGAAGCGCTGCGCGTGCTCAACGCGCGCGGTGAAACGGCCACCGTGATCGGTGAAGTGCGCCGCGGTTCGGCGGGCGTCGTCATTCACGAATGAGCTCGCGTCCGCCGCTGCGTCTGGGAGTGCTGATCTCCGGCCGCGGCTCGAACATGCAGGCCGTCGCTCGCGCCTGTCGCGAAAATCGCGTGAACGCGGAAGTGGCCGTCGTGCTCGCCGATCGTGAAACCGCCGGCGGGCTGGCGATTGCGCAGCAGCTGGGCCTCAACGCGGAAGTCGTCGCCTGGAAGTCGTTCGCGGACCGCGCGGCCTTCGAGCGCGAGCTCACCGCAAGGCTCGAAGCGCATCGCGTGGAGATCATCGTGCTCGCGGGCTTCATGCGCATCCTGTCGCCGGAGCTTGCGAGCCGCTACGAGGGGCGCGTCATCAACATCCACCCCGCCCTGCTGCCGTTGTATCGCGGCCTGAACACGCATTCGCGGGTGCTCGCCGCCGGGGACGCGCACCACGGCGCCAGCGTGCACTTCGTGACGGCGGAACTCGACGGCGGACCGGTCATTCTCCAGTCGAGGCTCGACGTGCGTCCCGGTGAGACCGAGCACGACCTGGCCGCCCGCGTGCTCGCGACGGAGCACATGATCTTGCCGCGCGTGATCGGCTGGCTCGCCGAGGGGCGCCTCATCTGGCGCGACGGGCGGCCCTGGCTCGATGGCCGGCCACTCGAGACGCCCGTGGTGGAGGACTTCCATTGATCACCGCCCGCACCGCCCTCGTCGCGCTGGCCCTGCTCGCCAGCGGCCTCGCCACTGCCGCGCATGAGGACTGCCCGCAGCCCTTCCGCATCACGTATGCCGTCGAGTGGCGCGGCATCAGCGCGGGAACGTCCGTTCTCGAGCTCACCCGTCGCGGCCCGGGCGAGTACACCTATCAGTCGAGCAACACGGCGCGCGGGCTGTTCCGGCTTGCCCTGCCGGACACCATCACGCAGAAGAGCCAGTTCTCGATGAAAGACGGCGTCGTCGTGCCCGCGACGTACGTGGCGGACGACGGCTCGTCCGACACCCGCCGCGACGTCTCGCTCACCTTCGACTGGGAGGCCGGCCGTGTCACGGGCACGGCGGAACAGCGGCCCGTGGATCAGCCCATTGAACCGGGCGTGCAGGATGCGCTCTCCGTGCAAGTCGCGCTCATGTGCGCGCTCGCGCGGGGCGAGACGCCCGAGAGCTTCCAGCTCATCGACAAGGACGAAGTGAAGGAATACCAGTACACGCGCGAAGGCGAGGAAACCCTCAAGACGCCCGTGGGCCACCTGAAAACGGTGATCTACAAGAGCCAGAAGACCGGCTCCTCGCGCGCGACGCGGCTGTGGATCGCGCCGGACATCGGCTTCCTGCCGGTGCGCGCCGAGCAGACGAGACGCGGCAAGCGCGAGTTCCTGCTGCAGATCCGCTCGCTCGAGCGGCAGGGCTCAGGGGCGACCCCGACGGCGCACCGCTGAGGGCGCCCCTTCAGGTCTTGGGCAGCGTCACCCCGGTCTGCCCCATGTACTTGCCGCCTCGATCGCGGTACGACGTGGCGCACACCTCGTCGGACTCGAAAAAGAGCATCTGCGCGACGCCCTCGTTCGCATAGATCTTCGCGGGCAGCGGCGTGGTGTTGGAGAACTCCAGGGTCACGTGCCCTTCCCACTCCGGCTCGAGCGGCGTGACGTTCACGATGATGCCGCAGCGCGCGTACGTGCTCTTGCCCAGGCACACCGTGAGCACGTTGCGCGGGATGCGGAAATACTCCACCGTGCGCGCAAGCGCGAAGGAGTTCGGCGGGATGATGCAGATGTCGCCCGTGAAATCCACGAAGCTCTTGGCGTCGAAGAGCTTCGGATCGACGATCGTCGAATTGATGTTCGTGAAAATCTTGAATTCGTTCGCGCAGCGCACGTCGTAGCCGTAGCTCGACGTGCCGTACGAGACGATCTTGCCGCCATTGGCATGGCGCACCTGCTCCGGCGCGAACGGCTCGATCATCCGGTGCTCGCTCGCCATGCGCCGGATCCAGTTGTCGGACTTGATGCTCATCGTTGGGTGCCCATGCCGCCGCGCGCCCCAGTGCCGCGCGATAAGGCGCGGCATTCTACCTGCACGCGGCCCGGCGGCCAGCACCGGCGATCAGCTTTCCTCGACCACGATCTTCGGGAACACGCTGCTGCGGTCGCGGGCCCGGCGCGCGAGCGCGCCCGCCGTGCGGCGGGCCATCTCGAAATAGGCGCGCCCGCGCGGCGTATCGGGCGCGGCCACCACGGTCGGGCGCCCGCCGTCGGTCTCCTCGCGGATGTGGGCGTCGAGCGGCAGCTCCCCGAGCAGGGTCGTGCCGTACTGGCTCGCCATGCGCGCGCCGCCGCCGGCACCGAAGATGTGATCGACGTGACCGCAGCTCGAGCACACGTGCAGGCTCATGTTCTCGACGATGCCGAGCACGGGCACCGACACCTTCTCGAACATCCTGAGCCCCTTGCGGGCGTCGGCGAGCGCGATGTCCTGCGGCGTGGTCACGATCACCGCCCCCGAGACAGGTACTCTCTGGGACAGCGTGAGCTGAATGTCCCCCGTGCCGGGCGGCATGTCCACGACGAGGTAGTCGAGCTCGCCCCACTGCGTCTCCGACAGCAGCTGGGTGAGCGCCTGCGTGACCATCGGCCCGCGCCACACCATGGGCTGCTCCGCGTCCACGAGGAATCCGATGGACATCGCGCGCACACCATGGCTCTGAAGCGGCGTCAGTGTCTTGCCATCCGGCGAGCTCGGCCGCTGACCCTCGAGGCCCAGCATGAGCGGCTGGCTCGGCCCGTAGATATCGGCATCCAGCAGGCCCACGCGAGCGCCCTGCGCGGCCCACGCGAGCGCGAGATTCACCGCAACGGTGGATTTGCCGACTCCGCCCTTTCCGGAGGCGACGGCGACGATATTCTTGATGCCGGCAAGCGGTTTGAGCTGCCTTTGCACAGAATGAGCGCGGATGTCCGACTCGAGCTCGACGGCAACGGGTGTATCAATTGCGGTGGCTCGCAGATGAGCGGTGAGCCCTTCCGTGAACTCGTGCTCGTAGCCGCCCACAGGAAAGCCGAGCGCGATGCGTGCCACGTAGCCCGCGCCGCGCGGCTCCACGGAACGCACGGCTTGCGCGGCGCCGAGTGTCTCGCCGAGGTAGGGGTCGACATAGCGATCGAGCGCAGCTCGGAGGGCAGCGAGAGTGGAATCGTCGGACATCAGATGCACCAGAGTATCGGCGGGCGCGAGATTGTAGTGCGTGAGGGCGGTCGCCGCTCGCCGGAAATGTGTGTCGCGCCAACGGCCGCAGCCGGAAGCTGTGGCATAATCTGGCGGCGCCGGGTCTGTGCTTGCTTCAGGCCCGGCGTCAAGAAGACCAACCCCGAGCTGGCCCGCGGATGCGTTCTCCGCGCGGGGTCTGTTCCCATTGGAAAGGCCTGATGAGCTTTTTCACGAATTTGCGCGCTGACCGCCTGGTCACCGAGATCCGAAGCTCCACGAATCCTGCGAGCCCCGCCACGCAGAAGGCGGTCGCCAAGCTCAAGGACCTCGGGGCGCCGGCAATCGAGTGCATCTTCGCAGCGCTGCCGGAGGCCGACAAGAACGCCACCGTCGCCTTCGTGGACGTGCTCACGCACCTGGTGAGCCCGAAGACCTTCCCCATTTTCGTGCGCGGCCTCGTGGAGGGCAGCGCGCGCGTGATCGCCGGCATTTCCTGGGCACTCACGAGCAGCCGCAACTATCCGCCGAGCCTGCTGCTCGAGGCGCTCTCGACGCCCGGCATCGCGAAATCCGCGGTGCTCGAGGTGATCTCGGCGCAGAAGAGCCGCTTCGGCGTGCGGGACCTGCTGAACGCCGCCTACGCGCAGGAGGCCAACGAGAAGGCCGCGCTCTTCCGCATCATCGGCGAGGTGGTGGATGAGCACACGGTGGCCGAGCTCGTCGGCCGCATCCAGGGCAAGGATCCGATCGCCCGCGTGCACATCATCAACATCCTCGCGCGCTTCAACACGCCCGAGGTGCAGCACGCCCTGCAGGCGCAGCTCAAGGACCCGAACAAGCTCATCCGCTCGGCCACGCTCTCGGCCCTGCAGCGCATGGACGGCCCCATCGACATCGAGCGTGTCACCTCGCTCCTCAAGGACCCGGAGATCGAGGTCGCGAACAAGGCCATCGACGTCGTCATCAAGGCCAACCACCCCGAGACCATCAAGTACCTCATCGAGGTGCTGAAGGACGAGAACGAGAACGCGCGCCGCGCGGCCGTGGAAGTGCTGAACGAGGTGGGCAACGCGAGCTCCGTGCGCCATCTGCTCGGCGCGCTGAAAGACAGCGACTGGTGGGTGCGCAGCCGCGCCGCCGACGCGCTCGGCAAGATCGGCGGCCCGAAGGTGATCGAGGCCGTCCTGCAGCTCGTGCAGGACAAGGACGAGGACGTCCGGCGCGCCGCGATCGAGATCCTGAATCAGACGAAGGACGAGCGCGCCGTCGAGAGCCTCATCCGCGCCACGCGCGACACGGACTGGTGGGTGAGCGAGCGCGCCGTCGATGCGCTCGCGGAGATCGGCAGCAAGAAGGCCGTGCCGCGTCTCATGGAGATGCTCGGCACCGCCAATCCGAAGGCCCTGCCGATCGTCGTGCGCGCGCTCGGCAAGCTCGGCGACGCCAGGACCGTGGATACGCTCCTGCCGCTCATGGCGCGCCCGGAACGCGAGATCCGCGCCGAAGCCATCCAGGCCGTGGCGAAGCTCGCGGACGAGCGCCGCGCGGACATCGTGCGTGCGGAGCTGCAGGCCCACGCGAACAGCGCGGATCAGACCATCGCGCGCATGGCCGCCGCCGCTCTGGCGGAGCTCGACAATCGCGTGATCACCGGAAGCTCCCTGCCGCGCGCCATGCCGGCCACGAGCATCGGTGCGCCCCCGAGCGCCATCCGCACGCCGCAGGTGGCCGCACCGGAGCATCAGCGCACGATGCTCATGTCCGAGGCGTCGATTGCGCAGGCGGCCCGGCAGGCCGAAGCGGCCGCGAAGCTCGACATCTCGCAGCTGAAGCCGGGCGATGTGATCGAGGGCCGCTACAAGTATATCGACCGCATCGGGCGCGGCGCCTTCGGCACCGTGCTCCTCATGGAGGACACGGTCGTCGACGAGCGGCTGATCCTCAAGTTTCTGAACCCGAACGTGGCGCAGGACGAAGAGGTGATGAAGCGCTTCGTGCACGAGCTGCGCTACTCGCGCAAGATCACGCACAAGAACGTCATCCGCATCTACGACTTCCTGTACATCCAGGGGAACTACGCCATCTCGATGGAGTACTTCCCCTCGCACACGCTCGGCTCGGAGATCGTCAACGAGAAGCCGCTCGAGCTGCGTCGCGCGCTCGGCTTCGGGTGCGACATCTGCACCGGCATGGCGGTGGCGCACCAGGTCGGCATCGTCCATCGCGACCTGAAGCCCGCCAACGTGCTCATCAATCAGGAGGGTTTGCTCAAGATCGTGGACTTCGGTGTCGCCGCCGCGCAGCGCGAGGGCGATACGCAGCTCACGAAGACGGGCTACGTCATCGGCTCGCCGAAGTACATGGCGCCGGAACAGATCCTCGGCAAGAAGGTGGACGAGCGCGCGGACATCTACGCCGTGGGCGTCATCCTCTACGAGATGTGCACGGGCGTGCCGCCCTACTCCCGCGGCGATCACATGTCCGTGATGTATCAGCACGTGCAGGGCAAGGCACGCCCGGCGCAGGAGCTCAACCCGAACCTGCCGCCGGGCCTGAGCGATGTGATCGCGCGCGCCATGGCGGTGGACAAGACCAAGCGCTTCCAGACCATGGACGAGCTGCGCGGCGCCCTCGAGCGCTTCATGTGAGACAAATGCTGTGCGAGGCGTCAAACTTCCGGCGCTAACGCCTTGATCCGATAAGCCTTGCCGGTTACACCGAGCGGGCGACATTCCACGAGCGAGGTTCACCTTGGCGCGCATCGACGCGTTCCTCAAACTCGGCACGCAGCAGGGATGCTCGGACATCCACCTGGCTGTCGGGGTGCCGCCCATGCTCCGCATGCACGGCGACCTCCTGCCCATCAAGTTCCGCGACCTGCGCGCGGCGGAGCTCGAGGGGTACCTCACCGAGATCCTCACCCGCAACCAGGCGGAGCATTTCGCGCAGGGGCACGACCTCGATTTCTCGTACGTGTCCTCCGATGGAGGCCGGTTCCGCGTGAACGTGTTCCGCAAGGACACGGGCATCGGCGCCACCTTCCGCGCCATTCCGACGCAGGTGCCCACGCTCGAGAAGCTCGGCCTGCCGCCCGTGGTCACCAAGCTGTGCGACTTTCACCAGGGCATGATCCTGGTGACGGGCTCCACCGGCACGGGCAAGTCGACCACGCTCGCGGCGATGATCGACCACCTGAACACCACGCGCCGCCTGAACATCATCAGCCTCGAGGACCCCATCGAGTTCGTCCATCGCAGCAAGATGAGTCAGGTGATCCAGCGCGAGCTGAACACGCACGTGCCGAGCTTCGCCGAAGGCGTGCGCGCCGCCATGCGCGAAGACCCGGACGTGATCCTCGTCGGCGAGCTGCGCGATGCCGAGACGATCTCCATGGCCATGACAGCCGCGGAAACCGGTCACCTCGTGCTCGGCACGCTGCACACCACCGGCGCGGTGAAGACCATCGACCGCATCATCGACGCGCTTCCCGTCGAGGAGCGCGAGCAGACCAAGAGCTTCCTCGCGCAGAGCCTGCTCGCGGTGGTCACGCAGGTGCTCGTCAAGAGCGCGGACGGCCGCGGCCGGCGCGCCATCTGCGAGATCATGGTGATGACGAAGGCAATCGCGAAGCTCATCCAGTCCGACCAGACGCACCAGATTCCCGCGCAGCTGCAGATGGGCCGGGAGCACGGCATGCAGATGCTCGATCAGGCGCTGCTCGCCGCCATCCAGGCGAAGGAGATCGACCCGGACGACGCCTACAACTACGCCACCGAGAAGCGCCTGTTCCAGAAATACGTGACGGATACGAGCATGCTGCCCAAGCTCGATCTGGCCGCAGTCGCCGCCAACCCGGCGGCCCAGGGCTGAAAGGGACGCTCGATGGCGGCGATCGACTCCTACCTGCTCGAGATCCTCGAGAAGCGCGGCTCGGACCTGCATTTCATCGCGGGCGATCCGCCGCGCATCCGCCTCTACGGCGACCTCATGCCGCTGCGGCAGGAGCGGCTCGAGCCGAACTTCGTCAAGGAAGCGCTTTACGAGATCATGCCGAAGGCGGCGCAGGACCGCTTCGAATCCAAGGACGGGGCAGACTTCGCCTACACCCTGCCCGACCGCGGCCGCTTCCGCGTGAACGTGCTGCGGCAGCTGAATGGCATGGGTGCGGTGTTCCGCGCCATCCCCTCGAAGGCGCTCACGCTCGATGAGCTGAAGCTGCCCGATGCCGTGCGGCAGATGTGCCGCGCCAATCAGGGCCTCATTCTCGTGACCGGCAAGACGGGCTCCGGCAAGTCCACCACGCTCGCGGCGATGATCGACGACATCAACACGCGCGTGAAGGGGCACATCCTCACCATCGAGGACCCGATCGAGTTCGTGCACCAGAGAAAGAACTGCCTCATCAGCCAGCGCGAGATCGGCGTGCACAGCGCGAGTTTCGCGAGCGCCCTGCACTCGGCCCTGCGCGAGGACCCGGACGTGATCCTGGTCGGCGAGTTGCGCGATCTGGAGACGATGAGCATCGCGGTGACCGCGGCCGAGATGGGCATTCTCGTCATGGGCACGCTGCACACGAACGGGGCTGCGCAGACCGTGGACCGCATGGTCAACGTGTTCCCCTCCGACAAGCAGTCCCACGTGCGGACGATGCTCTCGACCTCGCTCCGGGGCGTGATCTCGCAGCAGCTGCTGCAGCGGGCGGACAAGCAGGGCCGTGTGGCCGCGCTCGAGATTCTGGTGAACACGCCGGCGGCCTCGAACCTCATCCGCCAGGGCAAGCTCGATCAGCTCGAGAACACCATGCAGGCGGGCGGCGCCTACGGCATGCGCACCATGGACACGGCCATCCAGCAGCTGCTGGACGCCCGCCAGATCACGGGCAAGGAGGCCTACAAGAAGGCCATCAACAAGGCGAAGTTCGAGGCGGTCAAGGACATGGGCTGAAAAGGCCCGGTCGCGGCCTGTACACTACCGCGATGCCTCGCACACTCTTTGTCACGTCCGCGTTGCCCTACGCGAACGGCCCTCTGCACATCGGGCACATCATGGAGTACATCCAGGTGGACACCTGGGTGCGGTTTCAGCGCCTGCGCGGGAATGCCGTGCATTTCATGGGCGCGGACGATGCGCATGGCGCGCCCATCATGCTCAAGGCGGAGGCCGAGGGCATCACGCCCGAGCAACTCGTGGCGCGCGTGGCCGCAGACCGCCCGAAGTACCTGCAGGGCTTCCATATCAGCTTCGACCACTGGCACAGCACGCACTCGCCGGAGAACACCGCCCTGTCGCAGGACGTGTACCGGCGACTGAAGGCCGCCGGGCTCATCTGCGTGAAGCCGGTCGAGCAGTTCTACGATCCCGTGAAGAAGATGTTCCTCGCGGATCGGTACATCAAGGGCGAGTGCCCGAACTGCCACTCGAAGGATCAGTACGGGGACGCGTGTGAAGTCTGCAGCACGGTGTATTCACCGACGGACCTCATCAACCCGTACTCCACGCTGTCCGGCGCGAAACCGGAGCTGCGCACGTCCGATCATTTCTTCTTCCGGCTCTCGGACCCCCGCTGCGTCGCGTTCCTGAAGGAATGGCTCGAAACCCCCGGGCGCCTGCAGCCGCAAGTGGTGAACAAGGCGAAGGAATGGCTGAGCGGCACCGGCGACAAGGCGCTCGGCGACTGGGACGTGTCACGCGATGCGCCCTACTTCGGCATCGAGATTCCGGATGCGCCGGGCAAGTATCTCTACGTGTGGCTCGATGCGCCGATCGGCTATCTCGCCGCGCTCAAGAGCTACTTCGAGGCGGGCAAGGCGCGCGCCAACGGTGAGCCGCGCACGTTCGAGCAGTTCCTTGCCGACCCGAAAGTGGAGCAGATCCACTTCATCGGCAAGGACATCATCTACTTCCACACGCTGTTCTGGCCGGCGATGCTGAAGTTCGCCGGCGCGCCCTACAAGGTGCCGGATCACGTGTACGTGCACGGGCATCTCACGCTCTCGGGCGACAAGATGTCGAAGTCGCGCGGCACGGGCTTGTCGCCCCTGCGCTATCTCGAAGTCGGCATGAATCCGGAATGGCTGCGCTACTACATCGTGGCGAAGCTCAACGCGAACGTCGAGGACATCGACTTCAACCCGGAAGACTTCATCGCCCGCATCAACAGCGACCTCATCGGCAAGTACGTGAACATCGCGAGCCGCACGGCCGGATTCGTGAACCGCCACTTCGGCGGTCGGCTGCCGGCAGGTCCGCTGGAAAGCCCGCTGCTGAAGGATCTCCAGGCGGCGGCGCCGCGCATCGCGGAGTTCTACGAGCAGCGGGAATTCGGGCGCGCCATTCGCGAGATCATGGGCGCGGCGGATGTGGCGAACGCCTACATCGCGCAGCACGCCCCGTGGGACCTCGCGAAGGATCGCGCCAACGACGCTCAGCTCGAGACCGTGTGCGCGGTGAGCCTGAACGTCTTCAGGCTCCTCACGCTGTATCTCAAGCCCGTGATGCCCGAGCTGGCCCGGGCGGTCGAAGCGTTCCTGAACATTCCCCCGCTCAAATGGGATGATGCAAACCATCTGCTGCTGGATCACAAGATCAATCCGTACAAGCACCTCATGACGCGTGTGGAGGCGAAGCAGATGGACGCTCTGTTTGGCTCTTTGAACGGGAACGGCGCGACCGCCGCACCCGGTGCGCCCGCTGCCCCCGCGGCTGCGCCCGCCCCTGCCGCCGCCCTGGCGGACGCGGGCACCATCTCCATCGACGATTTCAGGAAGGTGGACCTGCGTGTCGCCCGCATAGTCGAGGCGGAACACGTCGAAGGGGCGGACAAGCTCCTCAAGCTGACGCTGGACCTGGGCACGGAAACGCGCACGGTCTTCTCCGGCATCAAGTCCGCGTACGACCCGGCCACGCTCAAGGGGCGCCTGACGGTGATGGTGGCGAATCTCACCCCGCGGAAGATGAAGTTCGGCGTCTCGCAGGGCATGGTGCTCGCCGCGAGCGGCGAGGACGGGCCCGGTGTCTATCTGCTCGAGCCGGACAGCGGCGCCGCGCCGGGCATGAGAGTAACCTGACCTTTCGTGACACGGATCTCCGCAGACGCCATCGATCAGCTGCTGCCGCAGACGCAATGCACGCGCTGCGGCTTCGCGGGCTGCCGGCCGTATGCCGAGGCCATTGCGAGCGATCAGGCGGAGATCAACCGGTGCCCGCCGGGCGGCTCGGCCACGATTGCATCGTTGGCGCAGCTGCTGGGGCGCGCACCGTTACCGCTGAATCCTGCGAATGGCGTGGAGGGCCCGGCGCTCGTCGCGCAGATCGACGAGGATCGCTGCATCGGCTGCGCCAAGTGCCTGCCGCCGTGCCCGGTCGACGCCATTGTGGGTGCGCGCCGGCACATGCACACGGTGATTCTGGAGCTCTGCACGGGCTGCGAGCTTTGCGTGGCGCCTTGTCCGGTGGACTGCATCACCATGGTGCCGAGAGAGAGCATTGCGCACGCGCCGCCCGCCCCTCCTCCGCACCTGAACCGCGCGCGCTTCGAAGCGCGAAACGAACGCATCGCCCGGCGCGCACGCGCGCAGGCCGAGCTGCTCAACGCGCGCAAGCAGGCAGCGAGAGCCGGTCACGTGTGAGCTTTCTGCGGAGTTGAATCCAGTGCACCCCTCGAGAGTCCGCGCGATTTTCCGCCGTCTGCAGGCCGCCAATCCGCGCCCGACCACGGAGCTGGAATACAGCACGCCGTTTGAATTGCTCGTGGCGGTCGCTCTTTCTGCACATACGACGGACAAGAGCGTGAACGCCGCCACGCGCCAGCTCTTCCCGGTCGCGAACACGCCGCAGAAGATCCTCGCGCTGGGCGTTGAGGGCGTGAAGCCGTACATCAAGCCGGTCGGCCTGTACAACACGAAGTCGAAGAACCTCATCGAGCTGTGCCGACGACTGGTGGAAGAGCACGGCGGCGACGTCCCGCGGGATCGCGCCGCGCTGGAATCTCTGCCCGGTGTCGGCCGCAAGACCGCGAACGTCATCCTGAACATGGTGTTTGGTGAGACGACCATCGCGGTGGACACGCACATCTTTCGTGTGGCGAATCGCACGGGGCTCGCCGAAGGCAGCACGCCGCGCGCGGTGGAAGATCAGCTCAACGAAGTCGTGCCGGCGGAGTACAAGAAGGACGCGCACCACTGGCTGATTCTGCACGGCCGGTACGTTTGCACGGCGCGGCTCCCCGCGTGCCCTCGCTGCATCATCTCGGACCTGTGCGAGTACCCGAACAAGACGGCGCCGCGGGATCTGTCGAAATCTGACGCACTGGCAGCGGGTGCTGACGGCAGCGCCCCTGCACGCTCTGCGGCCGCACGTCCTGCAGTGGCGCGCGTCGCGCGGCCAAAGTCCGGCGCAACCGCTGCAAAGACACGCGCAAGTTCGGGGCGCGCGTCGTCCACGCGATCCAGCCGCGGCGCGCTGACTTCCACCTCGCGCTCGCGGCGGAGCTGAGCAGGAGCCGGTTCCGTGGCGTTCTTCGCCGGTCAATCGCGCGAGCAGATGCGCCGCATGTATTTGGAGGCGTGGCGCAAGTTCAGCGAAAAGCAGCCCCTCGAGCCGCTCGAAGCGCAGATCGCCGCGGTCATCGCCGAGCATCCCGAGTACCTCGGCTGGATCGAAGCCGGAGACGCCGCGCTCGCGGCGGAATTCACGCCCGAGAAAGGCCAGCAGAACCCCTTTCTGCACATGGGCCTTCATCTCGCGATCCGCGAGCAGGTCGCGACCAACCGCCCTGCCGGCATCCGCGAAATTCATCGTGCCCTCACCCAGCGCTTCGGCGACGCGCACGCCGCCGAGCACACCATGCTCGACGCCCTCGCCGAAACCCTCTGGGAAGCCCAACGCAGCAACCGCATCCCCGACGAACAGGCCTACCTCGAGCGCCTGCGAAAACTCTAGCCGCTCACCCACCTCCCCGCGTTCTGTTTAGCCTTGCGAGCACGACGCAACGGCTGTCGGTCCCCGTCCCGCGCTCAACTCATCTCTGATGCGAATGCCCCATTCCGACGACAATGTGGCCTGCCGCGTGTAGCACTCACTCACCAGCGCATGCACAACCGGTAAAGCGTGAGCTGGAAGGTGCGAACAGCGAGTTTCAGCTGAAACATCACCGCCACGCGACCACGCCAACGCATTGCCGCGTACGGCGATTTTGCGCAGCACGCCAACCGCCACTCCCTATCGCAATCACGCGCTCAGCTCAGCGGCGCATGCGTGACCGGCAAAGCGCGAGGTAGCGGCGGCGAACGCCGCATTTCAGCGGGAACTTCATCGCCGTGTGCGGTCGCTGCGGGAACGCTGCCGCGTTTGGCCGCTGCGAGCAGCACGCCAACGGCGAGCCCGTAATCGACCGATTCTCCGCTCCAGCGCGTCACAGACGTTCCCGGGTGCACCGTGAGACCCGCCTGCTCATGGTGTAAGGCCAGTTGCGTCCAGGCAGATGGCGTGCGCCGCTGCGGCGGAAGGCTGTCGAGCGCTTGACCATCGGGCTTCACAAACCGGAACGCCCCATCATCCAGCACCTCAATTCTCACACCGCCCTCATGCACGAAGCGGTGATGCCGCCGGCAGAGCAGCACGAGGTTC
>JADGHX010000274.1 GCA_019683695.1 Steroidobacteraceae bacterium | reverse complement strand
GTGCATTTCTGTGCGCGAGCGCTCGGTGCATTTCTGTGCGAAAGCACCGCGCAACGGCACTGTCCCTGGTTCTCCGCTGACTTATTCTCGTGCGCATGGACGCTCTACGAGCCGCAGCTCTACTCGCGAGAACACCGAGCCTCACAGCGGAGCACGTGCAGGCGCTCGTGGCCGCAACCGGCAGTCTCGAAAATGCGGCAAGTATCGGGCGACATGTCGTCCCGGGGGTGAGTCTTCCGCCTGCGGCACAGGCTTTTCTCGCATCCCCGGACGAAGCGGCCATCGATGCGGATCTGCGTTGGGTCGAGGCCGAGCAGGCTCGCATCATTCCCTGCACGTCCCCTGAATTCCCTGCGCTGCTCGCGAAGATCAGCCGTGGGCCGCCCGCGCTCTACGTGCTGGGCGACCCCGCTGTGTTGTCCTCACCGCAACTGGCCATGGTCGGCTCGCGCAGCCCCACGGCGAGCGGTCGCGACACCGCGCGGGACTTCGCTGCGTTCTTCGCACGCGCGGGCCTCACTATCACCAGCGGCCTTGCGCTCGGCATCGATGCGGCAAGCCACGAGGGCGCGCTGCAGGCGAACGGCCTCACCGTGGCCGTGTGCGGTTGCGGGCTCGACACCGTCTATCCACGCCAGCACGCAGCGCTTGCGGCTCGCATTCGGGATAGGGGCGCGCTCGTGTCGGAGTTTCCGCCGGGAACCAAGCCGCTGCCCCCGCATTTCCCCCAGCGGAACCGCATCATCAGCGGGCTGTCGTTCGGCACGCTGGTGGTGGAGGCCGCGCGGACCAGTGGCTCGCTGCTCACGGCGCAACACGCGCTGGAGCAGGGTCGAGAGGTGTTTGCCATCCCCGGCTCCATTCACAACCCGCTGTCACGTGGATGCCACAAGCTGATCCGCGAGGGCGCCAAGCTCGTGGAAAGCGCCGAAGACGTGCTCTCGGAGATCCAGAATTTCCTTTCGATACAGCCACTTGCAACAGCACCCGCCGACGCTGCGGCGCCCGTCGCCGATGGCGGGCGGTTGGACAAGGATTACGAAATCCTGTTAGATGCGCTCGGCTTTGAACCCGCAAGCATTGATGTTCTCGTCGCACGGACGGGTTTTCCGAGCGAGTCGGTCGCGTCGATGTTGCTGATTCTCGAGCTGCAGGGGCACATCCGGCCCCATGCGGGCGGCCGCTACGTCCGTAAATGACAGGCCATGACGATGACTGGCAGCGTGCTGGACATTCTGATCTACGTGTTCGATCGGTACATGCTCGAGGAGTCTCCCGAAGTGCCCGAGCGTGACGATCTCGCGCGCCATCTCGAAGGCGCGGGCTTCACGCATCAGAACGTCGAGCGGGCGCTCGACTGGCTCGCGGACCTGGCCTGTGTGCGGGACGCAATGCCCCTGGCGGGCAACAGCCGCGCCGTTCGGGTGTACAGCGATGGCGAGCTGTCGCGGCTCTCCACCGAGTGTCGCGGGTTCCTGCTGACGCTCGAGCGGCTGGGCATTCTGTCGACGCAACAGCGCGAAGTGGTCATCGAACGCATGCTCGCCCTGGATGCGGACGAGCTGGATACCGAGCAGCTCAAGTGGGTGGTGCTCATGGTGCTCTCCAGCCAGCCGGATCAGCTGCACGCGTTCGAGCGCCTGGAGCATTTCGTTGCCGATCGTCACGTGGGGGCACCGCATTGACGTCTTGCACGCAACACATTTCCACCGCCCGCGGCTCGTCCGCGGTTTTTCGTTTTTGGCGCCGGCGAGCCGCCGGTGCGCGCAGGTGTGATGCAGTTCCAACGCAGGCACAGGATCTGAGCAGGGATGGCTGAGAACCTCGTCATCGTCGAGTCGCCTGCCAAGGCGAAAACCATCAAGAAGTATCTCGGCAAGGACTTCGAGGTCCTCGCATCCTACGGGCACGTGCGCGATCTCGTGCCGAAGGAAGGCGCGGTCGATCCCGACCGGGGATTTGCCATGCAGTATCAGGTGCTCGAGAAGAACGAGCGCCACATCGAAGCCATCACCAGGGCGCTGCGCAAGGCCAAGGCGCTCTACCTTGCCACCGACCCCGATCGCGAGGGCGAGGCGATCTCCTGGCATCTCACGGAGATCCTGCGCGAGCGCGGCGAGCTGGACTCGAAGAAGATCCATCGCGTGGTGTTCTACGAGATCACCCGCTCGGCAATCCGCGAGGCCATCGCGCACCCGCGCGACCTGTCGTTCGATCTGGTGAACGCCCAGCAGGCCCGCCGCGCGCTCGACTATCTGGTCGGCTTCAACCTCTCGCCGCTCCTCTGGAAGAAAGTGCGACGCGGCCTTTCCGCGGGACGTGTGCAGAGCCCGGCGCTGCGCATGATCTGCGAGCGCGAAGAGGAAATCGCGGCGTTCGTGCCGCAGGAGTACTGGACGCTCGACGGGCAGGGCGAGCATTCCGCCCAGCGCTTCCCGCTGAAGCTCATCGAGTACAAGGGCACGAAGGTCGAGCAGTTCAGCTTCGTGAATGAAGGCTCCGCGCGCGATGTGGAGCGCACCCTCATCGAGGCTGCGCGCAGCGCCGGTGTGCCGTCCGTGCCCGATGCGCTCGGCACGCTGCAGGTCGTGGCCATCGAGCGCAAGCAGCGTCGGCGTAATCCGGCACCGCCGTTCACCACGTCCACGTTGCAGCAGGAAGCGGCGCGCAAGCTCGGGTTCAATGCGCGGCGCACGATGCGGCTCGCGCAGCAGCTTTATGAAGGTGTGGATATCGGCGAAGGCGCCGTGGGTCTCATCACCTACATGCGTACGGACTCCGTTGCGCTCGCGGCCGAAGCGGTGAGCGAGATCCGCCAGGTCGCGGCGCGACTGTATGGCGCGTCCGAGGTGGCCGAGGAACCGCGGGTCTACAAGACGAAATCGAAGAACGCGCAGGAAGCCCACGAAGCCATTCGCCCCACGTCCGCGTCCATCGTGCCGGCCGACATCGAAGGCAAGCTCGATCCGGACCTCTTCAAGCTCTATTCACTCATCTGGAAGCGCGCCGTCGCTTCGCAGATGAGCCATGCGGTGTTCGACACCGTGGCGGTGGACCTGCTCGCCGGGCCGGATGGCCCGCAGCGTCACCTCTTCCGCGCGAACGGGTCCACGCTCGTGAAGCCCGGCTTCATGGCCGTGTACCAGGAAGGCGCGGACGATGTGAAGACCGACGACGACGATCACGTGCTGCCGGCGATGGAAGAAGGCGATCGCGTGGCGCTCGTCGCCCTGAAGGCGGAGCAGCACTTCACCGAGCCGCCGCCGCGCTACACCGAAGCCTCGCTCGTGAAGGCGCTCGAGGATTACGGCATCGGCCGTCCGTCCACCTACGCCACCATCATCTCCACGCTCCAGGATCGCGAGTACGTGGAGATGGACAACCGGCGTTTCGTGCCCACAGACATCGGCAAGATCGTCGGCAAGTTCCTCACGACGTATTTTCATCGATACGTCGACTACGGCTTCACCGCCGCCATGGAAGACGAGCTCGACGCCGTGTCGCGCGGCGAAGAGGACTGGCGCATTCCGCTGCAGAAGTTCTGGAAGCCGTTCATCCGCGAAGTCGAGAAGACCGAGAAGAACGTCTCCCGCGAGCAGGTGGCCCAGGCGCGCGAGATCGGCATCGACCCGGTCTCCGGCAAGCCGGTCAGCGTGCGCATGGGGCGTTTCGGTCCCTTCGTGCAGATCGGCACGAAGGACGACGAGGAAAAGCCGAAGTTCGCAGGGCTGCGCCCCGGGCAGAAGATGGACACCATCACGCTCGAGGAGGCGCTGGAACTATTCAAGCTGCCGCGCACGCTCGGCACGACGCCGGAAGGCGAAACGGTCGTCGCGAACGTGGGCCGCTTCGGCCCGTACCTCAAATACGGGAACAAGTACGTCTCGCTGAAGGAAGACGATCCCTACACCGTGGAGCTGCCGCGCGCGCTCGAGATCATCCGCCAGAAGCAGGAAGCGGATGCGAACCGCATCATCGCGGACTTTCCCGAGGCCGGCATCCAGGTGCTGAACGGCCGCTACGGCCCGTACGTCACGAACGGCAAGAAGAACGCCAAGATTCCCAAGGACCGCGATCCCAAGTCGATCACGCTCGAGGAAGCCCGCGTGATGATCGAGCAGGCGCCCGAACGCGGCGCAGGGCGCTTCGGGCGAGGCACACGTGCCGCAACCCCTGCGGCCGGCGCGTCCGCTTCCGAGGCCGCCCCGGCGGCAGCGCAGGCGGCGGGCTCGGCGGCTCGCCAGGCAAATGGCGGCACGGAAGGTGCCACACAGCCTCGCGCGGCCGCCGCAAAGAACGGGAAGGCCGCCGGAGCGAGTGAGGCGCGGCCCGCGGCCGCCAAGGCGTCGAAAGCCCCGCGCAGCGCCCCGCCCCGACCGAAGGGCGTAGCGCATGTCGTGCGCAAGGGCCGGTCGGCTGCGGCGAAATCGCACGCACGCAAGACGGCGGCTCGCTCGGAAACGGCGGGCACCAAGAGCACGGCGAAGCGGGCGCGAACCGCGCGCTAAGCGGCGGGCGATCTTCGCGACACAACCTGCGTGCGGGCGGACCCGCGTGCGCGTCCCCCCCCCCCACACCTGCAAACCCG
>JADGHX010000273.1 GCA_019683695.1 Steroidobacteraceae bacterium | reverse complement strand
CCCGGCCGACATGCCGCCGCCGGTGCCGGCGACACCAGATGACGCGCTGGCCTGGCTTGAGCGGGTGACCGGTGTCCGCCCGGAACGGTTGAACGGCGACCGGGTCGACGCGACGGTTCGCGCTACCGGGATCGCCGCGTTTCAGCGGGCCATACGCGCCGGGCAGCCGCCGGGCCGGGCCGCGGACACCATGGCGGCGACGCTGGCCGGGGCCACGCAGGAACTCGTGCTCGAGGGGGCGCGGGAGCTGGTGCATGACGCCGTGCTCGCCGACCGTGAGGCGATCGGGTGGGCCCGGATCATCCGGCCGGGTGCGTGCTCGTGGTGCGCGATGCTCGCCGGCCGCGGCGCCGTGTACCGGTCGGCGGAGACGGCCGGACGTCGCGCGAGCAAACGATTCGTCGGCGGCAGCATGTTCGCCTGGCACAACCACTGCGGTTGTGTCGCGGTGCCGGTGTTCGACCCGGACGATCCCGCATTGCGGGTGGCCGACGACCTGTATGACCGGTGGGTCCAGGCGACCCGCGGCCGGTCAGGCAAGGCGGCCATCCGCGCGTTCCGCCGGTACTGGGACGAGCTGCCCGACGAGGAACGGCCAGTACAGGAGGCTGCAGGTGGCGGACTATGACGCGGACCGGCTGCGGCAGTTGCTGCGGCAGGGCAATGCTCTGCCGGCTCCTGGCCAGTCGCGGCCGGCGAGGTTTCCGATCGCGAACCGTGACGACCTCGAGAACGCCATCCGCGCGGTGGGCCGTGTGAGTGGCGGTGAGGCCGAGCGTGCGAAGGTGCGGCGCTACATCATGCGCCGGGCCCGCGAGCTCGGGTTGACGGAGTTGATCCCGGACACCTGGCGTGCTGACGGGACGCTCCGCGAGTGACTGCGGCGGCACGACGTGCCGCCGCCGGAGAACGGGCCCGTGCAGGTCACGGGTCCGAGGTGTACAGGAGGTAGACCGTGCAGGACGCGGGCACCGAGATGCAGGCGCCGCAGGACGCGGCGGCCGAGGACTTGGAGGCACAGCAGGCCCTGGCCGAGGCCATGCAGCAGTCCCCGGAGGACGCGCAGCAGGCCGAGGAGCAGGAACCGCAGGCCGACCCCTGGGCCGACCCGGAAACGGCCAAGAGGGAGATCACCAAGCTTCGTCGCGAGGCCGCCAAGTGGCGGCGGCAGTACCGCGAGGCCGAGCCGCAGCTCGCCGAGTACCGCAAGTGGCAGGACTCGCAGAAGACGAAGGAGCAGAAGCTCGCCGAGGAGCTGGAGCGGGCCCAGCGTGAGCGGGACGAGGCCGTTCTCGGGCACGCCCGGATGATGGCCGCGGCGACCTACAGCCTGCCGCCCGATCTGATCAACAGGATCGCGGGCAGCACGCCCGAGGAGATCAACGAGGCGGCCGAGGAGATCGCCGAGCTGATCGAGCAGATCGTCTCCGATCGTCTCGCGGCGTCGGCGCGCCCGGTGAGCACACGGCCGGTCGAGTCGCTCACACCGGGGGCGGCGCCTGCCAGTGCCGAACCGCTCGACATGAACACCCTGCTCAGGCGACGGGCGGGGTTCTGAGTACGCAGCGCCGGAACCGTGCACGGGGCCGGGACCGCTGCCCCTATCCCCTGAGAGGAGATCCCCGTGGCTTACAACGACATCGTGTCGCGGGACGTCAGCAACGATCCGCTGATCCCGGAGCCCGTGAGTGCGCAGATCATCCAGGAGCTGCCGACGAGCTCGTTCGTGCTGCAGCGCGGCGGGCAGGTGCGGATGAGCACCTCGACGCAGCGTCAGCCCGTCCTCGACGTGCTGCCGCAGGCGTATTGGGTGTCGGGTGACACCGGTCTCAAGCAGACCACGCGGATGGACTGGAAGAACGTCACCCTCAACGTCGAGGAGCTGGCGGTGATCGTCCCGATCCCCGAGGCGTACCTGGCCGACGCCCAGGTGCCGCTGTGGGATGAGATCCGGCCGCGCCTGGTGGAGGCCATCGGCCGGACCCTGGACGCCGCCTGCCTGTTCGGTGTCAACAAGCCCTCGAGCTGGCCCGCGGCGGTGTTCCCGTCGCTGGTCGCGGCCGGCAACACGGTCACCGAGGGCACCGGCGTGGACCTGGGGCAGGACGTGGCGCAGCTCGGCGAGAAGATCGCCGAGGACGGTTTCGACATCAACGGGTTCGCGTCCCGGCCCGGCCTCCGGTGGAAGCTGATCGGCCTGCGGAGCCAGGAGGGCGTGCCGATCTACCAGCCGGACCTGCAGAACGGCGGCGGCGGGAACCTGTACGGCTTCCCGATCAGCGAGGTCAGCAATGGGTCCTGGGACAGGGACCAGGCGACCCTGATCGCCGGTGACTGGTCCAAGTTGATCATCGGCCTTCGGCAGGACATCACGTTCAAGATGTTCGACCAGGGTGTGATCACCGACAGCAGCGGCGCCGTCGTTCTGAACCTGATGCAGCAGGACACCGTCGCGCTGCGCGTCGTCATGCGGGTCGCGTACGCCACGTCCAACCCGGTGACGGCGCTCAACCCGACCGAGGCCACCCGGTTCCCGTTCGGTGCGGTCGTGCCCGCGGGCACCGGCTCCTGACGATGAACGGGCGGCCGGTGCACGTCCTGGGGATGCTCCCGGACTATCCGCCGTGTGGCGTGGGGTCCTTCGTGATGACGCATGCCATGCTGCGTGCGCTGGCCGCCCGCGGGCACCGCGTCGACGTCGTCCTGGCGGACCGGGGCGGCGCGCCGTACGTGCGGGACGGCGTCCACGTATGGCCGCACCGCGACAAGGCCGACCCGTTCCGGTTCCTGCCGGACGCGCACGTGATCGTGGCGCATGTGGATTCGGCGGCGCGGGCGGTCGTGCTCGGGGAGACCTACCGGGTGCCGGTCGTGCAGGTCGTGCACAACACCAGCGCGAGCAGTGCGGCGGCGCTGCGCCGCTGGCCCGCGAACCTGACGGTGTTCAACTCCGAGCATGCGGCGCGTGCGCTGGCCGGCGAGTGCGGCCGGTGGATCATCGTGCGGCCGCCGGTCGACCCGGCGGAGTACGCGACGACCCCCGGTGACGCGGTCACGCTCGTCAACCTCAGCGCGGCCAAGGGCGCGAACACGTTCTACGCCCTGGCCGAGCGGTTCCCTGAGCGGCGGTTCCTCGGCGTCCAGGGCGGCTACGGCGCGCAGATCCTCCCGGCCGGCCCGGATGATCTGCCGAACGTCGAGGTGATCGGGCACGTGGCGCCGGAGCGGATGCGGGATGAGGTGTACGCCCGCACCCGCGTGCTGCTCATGCCGTCCCAGTTCGAGTCGTGGGGTCGCGTCGGTGTCGAGGCGATGTGCTCGGGGATCCCGGTCATCGCGCACCCGACGCCGGGCCTGCGTGAGTCGCTCGGCGACGCCGGGACGTTCGTTGACCGGGACGACATCGACGGGTGGGAGACGGCGCTGCGGCGGTTGCTGGACGGCCGCCGGTGGCGCGCCGCGTCCCGCCGGTCCCTGGCCCGCGCCCAGGAGCTGAACCCCGCGCAGGACCTCGACACCTGGTGTCGGGAGGTCGAGACGATAGGGAGAAGAGCCGATGCCGTCGCTCGCCTCGTCCGGTGATCTGGCCGACCGGCTCGGCCGGGACCTGACCGCCGAGGAGGAGGCCCGCGCCGATACGCTGCTGGCCGACGCGTCCGCCCTCGTCCGCTCCTACACCGGCAGGTCGTTCGAACACGTCGTGGACGACGAGCAGGTGTTGCGGGTGGTCGGCGGGCGCATCAAGCTGCCGCGGACCCCGGTCACGGCCGTCACGCGGGTGCAGGCGGTCAGCGGCCGTGACGGCGTCCCCGACATCACGATCGTCGACTGGGCGTGGGACAAGCGGGACACGATCCGGATCGGCGACGACGGCACCTGCGTCATCAACCTGCCCGAGGAGTGGCGGGACGATGACGGGTTCCCGGACACCTACAGGGTGACGTACTCGCACGGGTACGAGACCGTGCCGGCGGATGTGGTGGCGGTGGTGTGCGGCATGGTGCTGCGGACGTTGACCGCGCCGACGATGGCCGGTGGCGTAGTCAGTGAGTCGATCGGGTCGTACTCGTACCGGCTCGAGGCGCCGGGCACCGGCCTGTCCGTCATGCTGTCCCCGGAGGACCGGCGCGTGCTGGACCGGTACCGGCGCACCGCCTACACGGTGAAGGTGACCCGGTGATCGGCCCGCACACGGTCGAGCTCGTCAGGCCCGCGGGCCGCGACGCGTGGGGCAACGTCGTCACCGGCGAGACCACGGTGACCGTGACCGGGTGTTTCTGGCAGCCGGTGTCGTCGAGCGAGGCGCAGGACGGATCGGACACCGTCACGACCGTCGCCCGGCTGTTCATGCCCGCCGGCGCGGACCCCACGGCGGCGGACCGGATCCGCTTCGGCGGCCGCGAGTACGAGATCAACGGGCGTCCGTCGCTGTTCCACACGCCCCGCGGGCCGCATCACTGGGAGATCGACCTGCGTGACGTGGAGGGGTGACGTGGAGGGGTGACGATGGCGGCGCGTGCCACGGTCCGCTATGAGCCGAACTTCGCCGGGGTCGGCCGGGTGATGCGCGGCCCGGAGATGCAGGCGATGCTGGCCGCGCATGCCCGACGGGGGCAGGCGTACGCGCGGGGCATCTCACCCG
>JADGHX010000272.1 GCA_019683695.1 Steroidobacteraceae bacterium | reverse complement strand
CCCCCCGACGCCCCCAAACCCAACCGCCCGTGCGGCCGCCGGCGGGGGGGCGGCCGCCTGGGGGCGGCCGCTTCGTTTAGGTATGCTGCCGGCGCATATGCTGGGCAAGCGCAACGTGTTCCTCATCGGCCCCATGGGGTCGGGCAAGACCGCCGTGGGCAAGTACCTCGCGCGCCTGCTCGGCGCCCCGTTCTACGACAGCGACCTGGAGATCGAGCGTCGCACCGGGGTGGATATCCCGTACATCTTCGAGAAGGAAGGCGAGGCCGGCTTTCGCGAGCGCGAGCGCGAAACGCTGGAGGCGCTCACCGCTGAGGGGCCCATGGTGCTGGCGACCGGTGGCGGTGCCGTGCTCCTTCCGGAGAACCGAGCGCGCCTGGCCGAGCGCGGGTTCGTTGTTTACCTGCAAACCTCGGTGGCGCAGCAGGCGCAGCGCGTGAGGCACGCGCGCAATCGCCCGCTTCTGAACAACGTGGATGCCACGGAAAAGCTCGCTGAGCTCATGCGCGTGCGTGCGCCGCTCTACATGGAAATCGCGGACGCGATCGTCCCCACCGACAACCGGCGGGTCCGCGCGGTGGCGGAAGAGATCGTGCGCGCGCTGGAACGCCAGGCGCCGCCCGCGTAAACGACGACGCCCGACCGCCGACCCGTTCGCGGTGGGTGCCCGCTATACTGCCGCCGCCGCATTCCTCGACTTCAGGGCGGCAGTGCCTCGCGTGAACACACTGACGGTTGAACTTGGCAGTCGCAGCTACCCCATCCTGATTGGCAGCGGGCTGCTGACTCGTGCAGATCTGCTGGCCCGGCACATTCCCGGCCGCGACCTCCTTCTCGTGACGAACACCACGGTGGGGCCGCTTTATGCGGCTGCGCTGAAGCAGGGCCTGGGAGATCGCCGCATCGTCGAGGTGAGCCTGCCGGACGGCGAGGCGCACAAGACGCTCGCAACCGTCTCGCGCATGCTGGATGTGCTGGTCGCCAACCGATTCAGCCGCGATTGCACGGTCGTTGCCCTGGGCGGCGGCGTCGTGGGCGACATGGCCGGGTTTGCCGCCGCGTGTTATCAGCGCGGCGTGGCGTACGTGCAGGTTCCGACGACGCTGCTGGCGCAGGTGGATTCCTCGGTGGGCGGCAAGACGGGCGTCAACCACCCGGGCGGCAAGAACCTGATCGGTGCCTTCCACCAGCCGAGCGCGGTCGTCGCGGATACGGACACCCTGAAGACCCTGCCCCCTCGCGAGCTGCGGGCGGGCCTTGCCGAGGTGATCAAGTACGGCCTGATCGACGATGCCGCGCTGTTCGTCTGGCTCGAGGAGAACATGGAGCGCCTCCTGGCGCACGACCCGGATGCGCTCACGCATGTGATCCGGCGGTCGTGCGAGATCAAGGCGTCCATCGTGGGCCGGGACGAGCGCGAGCAGGGCGACCGGGCGTTGCTCAATCTGGGCCACACGTTCGGTCATGCGCTCGAGTCCGCCACCGGCTACACGAAGTGGCTGCATGGCGAGGCGGTCGGGGCGGGGCTGCTGATGGCGGCTACCATGTCGCACGAGGCCGGGCTCCTTTCCGCGGAGATGGTCGAGCGCCTGCGGCGGCTTCTGGAGCGCACGGGCTTGCCGACCGAAGAGCGTTCGCTCACCCCGGACACGGTGCTCGAGCACATGCGCATCGACAAGAAGGTGAAGAGCGGGCGCATCCGCCTGGTGCTGCTGCGTTCGATCGGCGCGTCGTTCGTTACGGCGGACTATCCGGACGACGCGCTCCGCCGCACGCTAGAGGCTCATCTCGGATAGTGCAGTGAACGACGTCGACAGAGGCCCGGATTCGCTCGCGCCCTTCGCCGCTCACGACGCGTCCTCCCGCGGCCGCCGGTATCCGGAGCCGCCCCCCGAGTTCCGCACCGAGTTCCAGCGGGACCGCGACCGCATCATTCACTCCAATGCCTTTCGCCGCCTTGCGTACAAGACGCAGGTCTTCGTCAATCACGAGGGCGATCTCTACCGCACGCGCGTGACGCACTCGATCGAGGTGGCGCAGATTGCGCGTTCGATCGCGCGGGCCCTGCGGCTGAACGAGGCCCTCGTGGAAGCGATCAGCCTCGCGCACGACCTTGGCCACACACCCTTCGGCCACGCGGGGCAGGACGCGCTGAACGCCTGCATGCGCGAATACGGCGGCTTCGAGCACAACCTGCAATCGTTACGCGTGGTGGATCAGCTCGAGGAGCGCTACGCGGAGTTTCCCGGGCTGAACCTCACGTTCGAATGTCGCGAGGGCATTCTGAAGCATTGCTCCGTGCGCAACGCGCGCGAGCTGGGCGATGTGGGCGAGCGCTTCCTCAAGCGGCACCAGCCCAGCCTCGAAGCGCAGATCGCGAATCTGGCGGACGAGATCGCCTACAACAATCACGACGTGGACGACGGGCTGCGCGCCGGACTCATCGACGTGAACGGGTTGCGCGACGTGCGCCTGTTCCGCCGCCAGCTCGACAAGGTGACCTCGCAGTATCCGGGTCTGGGTGAGCGCCGGCTCGTGCACGAAGTGACCCGGCGCATGATCAATTACGTGGTGGTGGACCTGATCCGCACCACGCAGGCGCGCCTCGAGCAGGCCGCACCCCGTTCCATCGACGACGTGCGCCAACACGGCAAACCGCTCGTGGGCATGAGCGACGAGGTGCGCGCGGAACACCTGGAACTGAAGGCGTTCCTGAACGAGCACGTCTACCGCCACTACCGCGTGCTACGCATGACCACGAAGGCCCGCCGCGTGATCACGCAGCTCTTCGAGGCCTTCATGAACGACGTGCACCTCATGCCCCCCGAGCACCGCAACACCGCCCGCGACGGCGAGGCCAACTCCGACACCCGCCGCGCGCGCGCCGTGGCCGACTACATCGCCGGCATGACCGACCGGTACGCGATCCTGGAGCACCGACGCATTTTTGATGCGGGGGAGAGGGTGTGATAGTCCTATTGCCTCGCCGCACATCTGTATAGGGTCGGATCGACGTTTATGACGCGTAGCTCCGCTTCTCGAGCTCAACTGTTACACGCTATCAGGCGTGTGCTGCGTCCCTTCGTCAAAGTACTAATCAGGGCCGGTATTCGCTTTGATGAGTTCGCTGAGGTAGCACGTGGAGTGTATGTCGAGAGCGCACTGCGCGACGGCGTTAGTCACTCCATGAAGCCATCCAGGGCACGGGTTGCAATGGCAACCGGGTTGACGCGTCACCAAGTCGACTACTACCTCGACAATGAAGGTGCATTACCGACTGCGGACGCTACTTTGACGAATATTCTGACCGAGGTCCTTCAGAAGTGGCATACGGACCCGCAGTACGTTGGGCCATATGGCATCCCGCTCGAACTAGAGTTTGAAGTGCCCGGCGGCGGTCGTTGTATCCGTAACCTGGTAGCAATGGTCGACCCCACCGTCAGTCCCGGGATCGTGCTCGAGGAGCTGATTAGCGTTGGCTCGGTTACCTATTCCGGTGAGAAGCATTTTCGAGCCACGTCCAGGTACTTCATGATGCCTGAACCCATGTCGCCACCGCAGATCGAGTATTTCGGAAATACACTGACGCGATTGACGGAAACGCTCGAGTTCAACATGAATCCCAAGAACTCATCCAAGCGACTTGAGCGCTTTGTCGTAGCCGACCGAGGCTTACCGCCGGATGTAGTGCCGAAGTTCGAGGCGTATGCCAGAGAGAAGGCGACGGAGTTCCTGCTCGACCTGGATAATTGGCTTACGCCTTACTCGAAACCTGCCCTACAAGACGAGCCGCGCATCCCCACAGGGCTCAACATCTTCCTATACGTAGAGCCGCCAGCGGACGAGCGTCCGTTGCGCAGTCTGGTTCAAGAAAATCGCAGCTGAAAACCTGCCGTCCCACGGGCCTACGCCTCGCCCTTGAGGAGGGGGCCGTCGTACGTGGTTCCCGCACATCGCTGCGGGAAATGCAAGCGTCAAATCTTTGACGTTTGTCACGAAACACTGCTAATTTCGCTTACATAAGTAAACACGAAGCCACGGGCAGAAGTGGCTTATTTCTGGGAACGCCGTTATGTCAAGTCGCATGCCGGTCAGGTCTTCGCACCCAACCTTTGTCGCACTGTCGTTTGTCGTGGCTGCTGCGCTAACGACTCCCAGCTTGGCGGCCCCCCTCGCGATCGGCACGGTCGAGAAATTCGATAGCAAGACTTCAACGATCGTCGTACTCGGGCAGACGTACCAGATCGGCTCGGCGAAGTTGGTCGCGGGAAAAAAGACGTACCCAGCGTCCAAAGCGATCGGATTGCTGTCGCCTGGGGCCCTGCTCTGGGTCGATGGTGAACTTCGGCAAGGCGGAAAGCCGAAAGTCGACTCGCTCACTGTTCTCCCGGAGACCAATACCCCAGGCGCCACCCAGCTCTTCGTAGCCGGTGTCGTCAAATCGATTGATCGTAGCGGCAAGGCGAGAATCGGCGCCTTGTCTGTGGACATCACGCCGACTCTCGGCTCTCTGGGCAGCAGCGTTCATCCTGGCGATGCGATTGAGGTGCTCGGCATTCAGCCGGTACCCGGCGGAGTCTTTGTCGCGACGGCGATCGCACCAGCACGAGACAGAGACAGTACGGACGGCGTTGGTGGCACTGGCCTGAACGGCGTGGGCGGCACCGGGCTGAACGGTGTCGGTGGCACTGGCCTCAACGGCGTGGGTGGCACCGGGCTGAACGGTGTCGGTGGCACTGGCCTCAACGGCGTGGGTGGC
>JADGHX010000271.1 GCA_019683695.1 Steroidobacteraceae bacterium | reverse complement strand
TATATCACACTGCCTTGGGGGAGGGGGTGTGTGGGGTCGGTGGCGAAGTTGAACGCGATGGCGTCGAAGGCGCGGCGGCTGCGCGGGTGCTCGATCCACATCTTGAGGTGACGCTCGCCGACCAGGCGCGCGTTGCGGATCGCGAAGATTCCGTCGAAACACGGCTCGGGGAAGGACTGGCCCCACGGGCCGCCCGCGCGCAGCGCGTATGCGGTGTCGAGCGCGATCTCGTCGGAGTGCAGCTCGCCATCGGTTTCGATTGCGTCGTGCGCCAGCGCGCCGGCTGCCATCCAGCGCGTCACCTCCTGATCGAACGCATGCGCAAAGCGATCGAGATCGGCGAGATCGAGTGAGAGGCCGGCGGCCATTGCATGTCCGCCGAACTTGGCGATGAGGCCGGGATGACGGGTGGCGATGGTGTCCAGAACGTCCCGGATGTGCACGCCGGGAATGGAGCGCGCCGAGCCGCGCAGTGTCGCCTCGCCCGAACGCGCAAACGCAATCACGGGCCGCCGCACACGATCCTTCACGCGGCTCGCCACCAGCCCGACCACGCCCTGATGCCAGCTTTCGTGATACAGGCACAGCCCGTTGCGCTGCGCGCGATCGAGCCCGGGCTCACTCAGGCGGCCCACGGCCGCGAGCGCCTCGGATTGCATGCGCGCTTCGATGGCGCGACGCTCGTCGTTCAGCTGGTCCAGTCGCGCGGCGAGTGCCGTCGCAGACGCGGGGTCGTCCGCCAGCAGGCACTGGATTCCGATGGTCATGTCGTCCAGACGGCCCGCTGCATTGAGTCGTGGGGCAACCCCGAACGCGAGATCCGCGGCGGTGAGCTCGCCCGTGCGCCCCGCCACATCCAGCAGTGCGCGAATGCCCGGCACGCAGCGCCCGGCTTGAATGCGCTTCATGCCCTGCGCGACGAGCACTCGGTTGTTTGCGTCGAGCGGCACCACGTCTGCCACCGTGCCGAGTGCCACCAGATCCAGAAATTCCGCGGGGCCTGGCGCGCCGGCGGATGTCGCTCCTGCCGCATCGAGCAGTCGCTTCACGGCCACCATCACGTAGAACGCCACGCCTACACCCGCGAGCGCACGGCTCCCGAAACGGCTCGCGTGCAGATTCGGATTCACGATCACGTTCGCGGCTGGCAACTCCTCGCCGGGCAGGTGGTGATCGGTGATCAGCACCTCGATGCCGCGCGCGCGGGCCTCGGCGACACCTGCCAGGCTCGAAATGCCGTTGTCGACGGTGACGATGAGTGTGGGGCGGCGCTCGGCCGCCAACACGACGATCTCCGGCGTGAGCCCGTAGCCAAACTCGAACCGGTTCGGCACGAGGAAATCCACCGAAGCGAACCCCCATGCGCGCAGCGCGCGCGTGACGAGTGCCGTGCTCGTGGCGCCATCTGCATCGAAATCGCCCACGATGAGCACGCGGCCGTTTGTGCGATGTGCGAGCAGCAGCTCTGCGGCGGCGGTTACCCCTTCAAGCGTTCCCACCGGCAGCAGACGATCCAGAGACGAGCTGACATCCGATGCGGAGCGGATGCCGCGCGCCGCGTACACCCGACGCAGCACCGGGTGCAGCCCGCTCCCGAGCCCGAGCCACTCACCGACCGTGCGACGTACGACGCGGAGTTTCATTGGAGCGCGGTGAGCGCCGGACGCGGCATGCGCCAGAGCTTGAGACGATCGCGTGCCGAGAGGGAGAGCTTGTGGTCGTTCGCGATCACGGTGACGCGCGAGACATCGCCACGGCGAAGTGCAGCGAGCGCGCGCATGATCCAGCGCTGATCGGCGTCCATGAGCGCGTCGCGAATGCCCCAGCGGCGGTTCTGATCGAACGCCTGCGAGAGCTCGATGACGAACACCGCGCGGCGACCGCTGTGCGCGAGCGCATCCTCGAAGTGCGTGGGCATTGCGTGTGCGCGGCCACCGAACGTGCGCCACAGGCCGTCGAGATAGGGATCGAGTCCGAACGCCATGCCGGGCGCCGGCGCCGCGGTCGATGCGAGCGCCGCGGCACCTCGCACGGCCGACGCGGGCACGGTGTCCGCAACGTGTGTCGAGACGATTTCGGCTTCCGCACGGCCATTGCGCTGCGCCGGCGCAGTACCCCCGCCCCAGAACCACAACGCGGTGATCGGAAGCCGCCCCTGCTCCACGCGTCGCTGATTCACCGGATGCTCGTGCAGCCACATCTCCACTTCAGCGCTCAGCCGCCGCAGCGCAGGCGCCTGCGAGGCGCTGGGCAGCGCCTCGTTGATGCTCGCGCCGAGCACGCGCGCGGGGTCCGATGTGAGCACGCCCTCGATCGGCGGACTCGTGAGCAGAAAGCCTGACGAGGGCAAGGCCTCGAGGCTGTAGCCGGAATCTGCGAACAGGCTGTTGAACTCGGACGCGAGTGACTGCCGGACATCCGCTTCCACCTGCAGCAACCCGCGCACATCCAGGTGAACGCTCGAGAGGCCCGCAATGAAATGCACGGGCGTGGCCAGCCACACCATCTGCCCTTCGGCCTGTGCCGACGCGGCGCGCCCGGCAGCGGCGGCGATGGTGGCCGGCGGCGCGCCCGCAAGCGGTTCCCCGCCTGCCCACGCCGCGAGCCAGGCGCGCCAGCCTTCGCCGATAGCCTCGCCGGTGCCAAAGCGTGCGATCTGCCCGAGACCGGGCAATTCCACCTCGCGGATCGAGGCGGCCTCGGCCGCGCTCGTGAGATAAAGATCCGCAATGACGATGACGACTTCTTCCACGGGCGCGTATCGTACCCGCTCATGAAGCTCACTCTCGATGCCGACACCCGGGTGAATCTGATCCGCTCGTACTCGACTCACGAGGTGCGAGTCGGGGAACAGCGCTTTCAGCGCAGCTGCATCATCGCGCCGGATTCCGTGCTGGCCGACTGGCGGCCTGCGAACGTGGACGAGCTCGAGGAAGCCGACCTCGAGCCGCTCTTTGCGCTGAAGCCGGACGTGGTGCTGCTCGGCACCGGCACGCATCAGCGCTTTGCGCCCGCGGCCATGCGAATTGCATTCGCAAAGCGCCACGTGGCACTCGAAGCGATGGATCTCGGCGCCGCGTGCCGCACGTTCAACATCCTCGTGCAGGAGGAACGGCGCGTCTGCGCGGCCCTGCTGTTTTAGTTCATTGGAAAAAATCGCCTGCGGCGATTTTTTCAAGACCGTGCCTTCGTTGCCGCCGGCAAAAGGCGTGACTTTTGCCGGCTGTGTCTCCGCATCGCGTTCGGGGCAATCTTTTCGGGTCCGCCTTCGGTGCCGCCAACAAGAGACGTGGCTTTTGCCCGCTGGGCCTCATGGCGTTTGCGGCGATTTTCGAGACCGTGCCCTCGCAGCTGACGACGCAAGGGGTGACCTTTCCCGATCGTCCGTCTGCATCGGCTATACCGGGTACTGTGGCTTCGTTCCACCGCCAAAAAGACCTGACTTGCCGGACGTGGCTCGTCATCCGGTGCCAGGGCGAGCGCTTCGGAACCGCGCCTTCGTTGGCGCACTGAGCGCGACTATGACGGGCGTTCTTCGGGAAGGCCCGGCCGACCGGGCGAGGTACGCTTCAACGGGAGGGGTTGGATGAGCGGCCGGTAGAGGGCACAGGAGGAGGGGCGCTCAACCAACCAATCATTCGAAGCTGACAGACTCGAACAATTGCGTGTTTTTTCTTGTTCTTGCGACCGATTGTTCTTGCTTTTGTTTTCGACTCCCCTCCGCCCTGTGCCCTCTGCCGGCCACTCCCTGTCGGCATTTGCAGACATGTTAATCACGTCACAGTTATGGGCGCAAGCATCTTGAGCAGGAAGGAGTTTCGCGGCGCGCCAGCTGCTGCACCTGCACGCGCATCCGCGGGATCGCGACGGACGCCGGCACCTTGCGTGCGCGAGTGCACGCCGCGCGACCGCAACGCAGCGGCCCGAAACCTGTATCGAAAGAGAACCGAAACGCTTGCCTAATTGAGATTCAACGAGTTGAGGCACACACCTCAACCATCACGCGATGCCCCCGAGCAACGGCACGAAGGACACCGGCCCGAGCGACACGCGATCGATCTTCTGCTCGCGCCGCGTGAAGCGGATGAGCTCCTGCTGCCCTTCCGGGCCCACCGGCACGATGAGCCGGCCGCCCACCCGCAGCTGCTTCAGCAGCGCCTCGGGCACGGTGAGCGGCGCCGCCGCCACCAGAATGCCGTCGAACGGCGCAACGGCCTTCCAGCCCAGGTGGCCATCGCCATGCTTGAAGCGCACGTTCCTGAGATCCAGCTCCTTCGCACGCGCCTTGGCGCGCTCCACGAGCGGCGCGATGCGCTCGACGGTGTACAGGCGCCCGACGAGCGGCGCGAGAACTGCGGTCTGATAGCCGCAGCCCGTGCCCACTTCGAGCACCTTGTCCACCGGACCGTACTCGAGCAGCGCTTCGGTCATGCGCGCGACGATGTAGGGCTGGGAGATGGTCTGCCCGAACCCGATGGGCAGGGCCGTGTCCTCGTAGGCGCGGCTGCTAAGCGCTTCGTCGACGAAGATGTGTCTCGGCACGTTGCGCATGCGCTCGAGCACGGCGAGGTTGGTGATGCCCTGCTCGCGCAGGCGCTGCACGAGCCGGTCCCGCGTGCGCGCGGAGGTCATGCCGATGCCGGCGAAGCGCAGATCAGTCATCGATACCCTCCAGCCAGGTCTGCACGGCGGGAATGGCGGCATGTCGGGTGAGATCGATCTGCAGCGGTGTCACTGAAACATAGCCCTCGGAGATGGCGTGAAAGTCCGTGCCGGGCCCGGCGTCCTGCTGCCCCCCCGCCGGCCC
>JADGHX010000068.1 GCA_019683695.1 Steroidobacteraceae bacterium | reverse complement strand
GAATGGTCTGGTCCATTGTGTACACGCTCTGCTACCGCATGCCTCGTGGTTTCCGCTTGCGAGCCGTTCGGCGCTGACGCGTTCCGCCGTTCCCCCACCGCCAGCTTTTTGCGCGCTAACCCCCTGATTCCTTGACGCGCCCGCGCCTCTCGACCAGAATGCGCGCCCTTCGCAAGCTCCCAGTGTTCCCCGGTAGCTCAGCGGTAGAGCGTCGGACTGTTAATCCGTTGGTCGTTGGTTCGATTCCAACCCGGGGAGCCAATAAAAACAGCAACTTGCCCGTAACTGACCACACAGGTCGGAACGCCTGACTCAGCAGCAAACCAGCAGCAGCACCGCCCCTACGGGTGCTGTTCACCCCTCATTTCGTCACGTCTTACTGGGCCTGGGCGGAGTCCCGGAACTCGCCCCGCCGCTCCAGCACGGGAAACGTCTCCCGGGCAGACGCTCCAGCGTCTCGAGGTGCGCGCGACTCGCGATGACGATCGCGGCTGCGCCCGAACCAAGCCCGGCGCGCACGAAGACGCTCACCGCGCCAGCAGTGTTTCGTCACGCTCGTAGAACTGCACTCGGCCGCAGCGCCCAACGAGACCGACCCCATCGCGTGGGCATTCTTATGTGTCGCCAGGGAATAGCCCAGCAAGCGACGGGCGAGGGAAAAGAAGAATGCGCAGGCGCATGGAAGGAGGGGCAGGCGGCCCGGAAAGAGAGCTGTCTGAAACCCTGAAGCAACGAGCCTCACCGAGTGGCTGACGGGCGCTGATGTCGCATTTGCCGTGCGCCCCTTCCACAGATACGCTCCCGGCCGCGATCCCGGCCAGTGCACTGCGCGGGCCGGGAATTTCTTTCGGGGGAAACTGATGCGTCGATTGATCTTCGGTCTGGTCGTCGCGGCCGGTGTGGCCGCGTATTCGCAATCCGGCGCGGCCACTGCCGCCAGCGCGGGCACGACGGGTGCGAGCACCGGCGCCGCGGCTGCCGGCAACGTCCAGTGGGTCCGGCATGGCGGCGACCCGAACGAGCAGCGCTACAGCGAGCTCAAGCAGGTGACCGTGGACAACGTGAAGCAGCTGGGCCTTGCGTGGTTTGCGGAGATCCCCGAGCGCGGCGGTTATCAGAGCACCCCGCTGGTCGTTGACGGCGTGCTCTATATGACAGCTCCGTGGAGCAGCCTCTACGCGTTCGACGCGAAGTCCGGCAAGCAGCTGTGGAAGGTCGACCCGCAGGCGCCGCGGGAGATCGCCGGCACCTCGATCTGCTGCAACATCTCCAACCGCGGTGCCGCCTACGCGGACGGCAAGATCATCTGGGGCACGATCGACGGGCGCCTGATGGCCGTGAATGCGAAGACCGGACAGAAGATCTGGGAGTCGCGCGTCGCGGACTCGAAGCGGCAGTACTCGATCACCGGCGCGCCGCGCATCGGCGATGGCCTGGTGTTCATCGGCGTCGGGGGCGGGGAGTTCTACACCCGCGGCTTCCTTGCCGCGTACGACGTGAAGACGGGCAAGCGCGTGTGGAAGTTCTACACCGTGCCCGGCGATCCCTCGAAGGGCCCGGATGGCGAGGCGTCCGATGATGTGATGCCGATGGCCGCCAAGACCTGGCGTGGCAAGTGGTGGGAGAAGGGCGGTGGCGGCAGCACGTGGGACGGCATCGTCTACGACCCGCAGACCGATCTCGTGATCTTCGGCACCGGCAATGGCCTGCCGTGGCCGTCGGAACTGCGCTCACCGGGCGGCGGCGACAATCTGTTCATCGCTTCGATCCTTGCGGTGGATGCGAAGACCGGCAAATACCGGTGGCACTACCAGGCCACGCCGATGGACAGCTTCGATTTCGACAACACCGCGCCTCTGACGCTGGCCGATATCACCATCGATGGCAAGCGGAAGCACGTGGTGATGCAGGCACCGAAGAACGGCGTGTTCTATGTGATCGAGGCGGCCACCGGAAAGGTGATCTCGGCGGATCCCTATGTGCCCAGGATCAACTGGGCGCTGGGCTTCGACAAGGCGAACAACTGGAAGCCCATCCTCAATCCGGAAGCCAACTACGGCAAGACCGGCAAGGGCTTCTACGTGCTGCCCTCGCAGGCGCACGTGTGGCATCCGCAATCGTTCAATCCGAACACGGGCCTGATGTACGTGCCCATGCGCCGCGGCGTGGGGTCGTTCTACGCGGAGGAGGGCGGCCGCATCCTCGGCAACCAGATGGTGGATGTGAACCTGGCGCGTCCGCCGGAAGGCAAGCGGCCCGAAGTCGAGAACCCCGGCGCGTACCTGCTCGCCTGGGATCCGGTGGCCCGCAAGGCGGCGTGGGAGCAGCGCGAAGGAAGCGGCAGTGCCGGCACGCTTACCACCGCCGGCAATCTGGTGTTCCAGGGCATCCCCGGAAAGAAGTTTGCGGCGTTCCGTGCAGACACCGGCGCGAAGGTGTGGGAGGTCGACGCTCAGGGTAACGTCGTGCCCGGTCCGATCACGTACGCGATCGACGGCGTGCAGTACATCGCCGCGATCTCCTCGGCCAGCACCGGATTTGCCGCGGCCGCGGGCAGGAACCGGCTTCTGGTATACAAGCTCAACGGCAACGTGGAGCTGCCGCCGGCCCCGCCACCCGTGCAGCAGGTGCTCAACCCGCCGCCGGACTTCGGCGACGAGGCGATGCACGCGCGCGGCCAGGACCTTTATCAGCGCAACTGCAGCGGCTGCCACGAGGGCGGGCGCCTGTTCAGCGGCTTCCCGGATCTCAACTACACGGTCGCGCTCAACGCCCCGGATCTCTTCAAGGCCATCGTGGTCGACGGCGCGCTCGCCGAGAACGGCATGATCTCGTTCAAGAACACGCTGACCGAGCAGGATGCCGAGGCGATTCGCTCCTTCCTCACCGCGCGCGCAAACGAGCTCAAGCGCAACCCGCGACCGGCGTTCGGACCGCCAGGTGCTGGCGGCCCGCCGAACCAGGGAACTCGCCCGGCGCAGGGCGCAGGAGCGCAGCCTCCGCCGGCCGCGCACCAGTAGGTGCAACGGCCGCGCGTGCGATGACGCAAGAGCGGCTCGCAGTTGGGCGCGAGCTGACTGAGAAACCCCACTCGAGCTCGCCGGGAGCGATCGGGTGGGGTTTCTCGCTTGTGCACGCCATGCGCGCCCAACTTGTCGCGCCCTGGCGCGCGAGTCGCAAAGGGCCGGGTCTGCGTTCTGGAACTCGGAACACCCGGCCGCTCAACGTCGCACGACGCTAAACGACTTCCTCGGGATGCTCTGTCGCTCCAGTTGATCAGGCGGCTCGGCGATCAGGTTTTGCGGCGTTCGTTTCACGGCGGTTCAACGCCGCCGGAAACCGCGAGATGCAACGCAGGCTCCGGAGGCGCGTGGCCGCGTTGTAGCAAGGGCCCCCGGAGTTGATGGCCTGGCGCCGGACACTCGCGCTACGCTCGTGCTGCTCAAGGTTCTGTCGGGAGCAGGGGGGTGTCATGAGAAAACAATGCCGACCGTTCCTTCTCGCGTGGCTCGTCCCAGCCTTCCTCGTTGGCGCATCTGCTGTCGTTGCAGCGGCTCAGCAAGGAGCAGGCTCGCCGGCAGTGAAGGCGACGCGCTGGTCCGATCCGGCCACCTGGCCGGGCAGGAAGGTGCCACGCGCAGGCGACAAGGTGACCATTGCGAATGGCAAGGAAGTGATCCTCGACGTCAGCCCTCCAGCGCTGGGTGGCCTCACGATCGAGGGCAAGCTCCGCTTCGCAGACAATGCCGACCTCGAGCTCACGACCGAGTGGATCATGCTGTACGGGGAGCTGGAAATCGGCACCGAAGCCAGCCCCCACACGCACAAGGCGACCCTCACCTTCACCGACAACGTCCCTGACGAAAACGTGATGGGAATGGGCGACCGCGGAATCATGATCGCGGGCGGAACCCTGAACCTGCATGGTGACCGGACGAACTCCTGGACCAAGCTCGCCAGGACAGCCCGGGCAGGCAGCGACTCAATAGAGGTGCTGGACGCCGCGGGCTGGCGAGTTGGTGACGAGATTGTCCTCGCGTCCACGGATTTCGATCCCAGGCAGGCCGAGAGGCGCACCATTTCCGCCATCCACCGAAATACGATCACGCTCGACCGGAAGCTGGAATACATGCATTTCGGGGAAATCACCTTCGGCGTGGATGAGCGCGGCGAAGTCGGTCTCCTGACGCGCAATATCCGGATCCAGGCGTCGGCCGACGCGGAGCAGTCTTACTTTGGCGGGCACGTGATGGCCATGCCCACGAGCAGGATGTTTGTCTCCGGCGTTGAGTTCAACCGGATGGGCCAGCATCTGCATCTTGCCCGGTATCCGATCCATTGGCATCTGGTCAGCGATGCGAAGGGGCAGTACATCAGGAACTCTGCGATTCACGACACCTTCAATCGCTGCGTGACGGTGCATGGCACGAACCATGTGCTCGTCGAAAACAACGTGACCTTCAACACCGTCGGTCACTGCTTCTTCCTCGAAGACGGCATCGAGACCGGTAACCAGTACATCCGCAATCTCGGGATCATGACCAAGTGTCATCCGACCAAGCCGTGCGTCCCGACCAATCTCGCGGCGGGCAGACCCGTCACGGGACCGGCTGGCCAGAACTCCAGCGAGGTGCTGATTCCTTCAGACAACACGGCGTCGACGTTCTGGATCACCAATCCGGACAACGTCTACCGGGACAACGTGGCCGCGGGCTCCGATCAGATCGGCTTCTGGCTTGCCTTGCCGGCGCATCCGACGGGTGCGTACGAAGGCAGCGAGATCAGCAAGTCCACGTGGCCACGTCGCATGGCGTTGCGGGAGTTCAAGGGCAACGTCGCCCACTCGAACTTCGACGGATTGATGTTCGACCGCGGCCCTGAGCCCGATGGACACTTCACGGTCGCCGGCGGCCACGCGCACATTGCCCTGGCCAATCCCGCTGATCCGAACAGCCCCCAGGTGGAGACGGTCATCGAGGATTTCACCGGCTACAAGAACAGAAATGGCGCCATCTGGAGCCGCGGTGAGCTGAAGACATTCCGGAATCTGAAGCTGGCCGACAACGCGATCGGCTTTACGCATGCCTCCGGCAATCTCGGTCGTTCCGCCTTCACGTCACGCGTGATCGACTCGCTGTTCGTCGGCGAAAGCGACAACATCGGTAACCCCGGAACACCGGGCGAGATTGCCTACGGCCGCAGCCTGCCGTACCCCGAAATGCCCGATTACCCGATTCGCGGCTACGAGTTCTACGATTTCCGTCATGAGGTGGACAACGTCACCTTCGTGAATTTCCAGGACAACGCCACGCGCAAGACGGGAGCGATCTCTTATCTCATGTACACGAGCTTCGGGATCAGCTCCAACAACACCATCGAGCACGCGAAGTTCATCAACGCCAAGCCGGTGTATTTCCCTCCGATGGAGCGGAAATGGGCTGCCGATTTCGGAAGCCGTGCCGGCTGGATGAGCGCGGTGTTCCGCGACAAGGACGGCGCCGTCAGCGGTGTCCCGAACGCATACATTCTCATCAATGACGGAGTCGCAATCGACGACAAAGCCTGTGAGATCAAGCCCGCCTGGAACGCTGCCGTCTGCAGGGGCGATATCGGGCGCGTGCGTTTTGGCGGCGGCGGTGGAGGTTTCCGCGCCCCGGGAGCCCGCCCGACCGGCGCTGGCGCCGCAAGTTCTGGCTCGAATGCGGGACCTGTCGCAATTGCGACTCGTGCTGGGTCTGGCCCGGCTGCCGGCGCGAATGCCGCGGGTTCTCGCGCACCCGGTAGTCTCGCCGGCGGTGCCGGTGGAGCCGCTCAGCCGCCGGTCGTTCTCAGCCGAAATGGCAGAGTGTTCACGCTGGCGGCCGGGGAAGCCAACGTACGAGCCGGTACCGAAATCAAGGTGATCACGGAAAGGCCCTCGGTGTCTCTCAACGTGCGGGAACTGGATAGCGGCTCATGGGTGATCTTCGAATTGCCGGGATTCACCAGTGCGGCCTCGGGTGTGCAGCAGAACAGTCTGAAGGCGCTGCGCAAGGCCGACACCACCTCGTACTACAAGGGCAAGGGTTCGCTCTGGGTCAAGGTGGTCTCCGGGCGACACCGGCAACAGTCCTCTTACCGGGACTCGCATCGAGATCAGCCGCTAAGCTGCGCGCAGTGCGCTACTCGATCTGGCCTCAGATGAGGACGCCATCGAGCTGGAAATGCGAAGTCACTCCTGCGCGGGCCTCGAGCGATGGCGGCGGGGCAGGCCAGGCGTCACTCGGATACCCCGGTCCGGCCTCGGTTGCCGCCATCCTGACGGAGCCGAATGCTCGCTGCCCTTCTCCAGCGCGGCCAGCACCGAAGCTCCCCCCGTTCGCGCCAGCACCGCAGCCGACCAAACCCGGGCCCAGCCCGCACGCAGCGTGACCCGCAGGCGCCCCTCTGGGCTCCTGGACCCGCGCCCGTATTCAGTGACGCACTCCCTCTTTTGTGCGCCCCGCCTTTGGCCCAGTCGCGCACGCCTATATAGTTCGCCGGAACCGAAGGCGGCCCGCCCCAGCGGGCGCGGACAAGAACAATGGCCCGAGTCGTCAACGCTTTTTCCATCGACGTGGAGGACTACTTCCAGGTCGCCGCGCTGGCGCCGGCCGTGCCGCGAGAGAGCTGGCCCACGCGCGAGTACCGCGTGGAGCGCAACACCGAAATCATCCTGAACCTGCTCGCCGAACGGGGGATTCGCGGCACGTTCTTCATTCTCGGGTGGTGCGCCGAGCGCTCGCCGGGCCTCGTCCGGCGGATCGCGTCGCAGGGGCATGAGATCGCCTGCCACGGCTTTTCACACCAGCTCATCTACACGCAAACCGAGGCGGAGTTTCGCGAAGAGGCGCGACGCGCCAAGCAGTTCCTGGAGGACACGATTGGCGCGCCGGTCACCGGCTATCGTGCGGCGAGCTTCTCGATCACCAAGCAGTCGTTGTGGGCGCTCGATGCCCTGATCGACCTGGGCTTCGAGTACGACTCCTCCGTCTTCCCCATTCGGCACGACCGGTATGGCATCCCCGGCGCCTCGCGGGACATCGGGCCGATTGCGGCACCTTCCGGCCGCACCATCGTGGAATTTCCGATGTCCGCAGCATCCTTCGGTGGCGTGCGTGTGCCCGTCTCGGGCGGTGGGTACTTCCGCCTGCTGCCGTACGCGGTCACGCGAGCTGGGCTGCGGCAGATCAACGAGCGCACGGGGCAACCCTTCACGTTCTACCTGCACCCGTGGGAAGTGGACCCGGCGCAGCCGCGCTTGAAAGTGGGGCTGCTCTCACGCTTCCGTCACTACAACAACCTGCACAAGTGCGAAGCACGCCTGCGCCGGCTGCTGGGCGAGTTCTCGTTCTCCACGATGCGCGACGTGCTCGAGACGCGCGGCCTGCTGAAACCCCGAAGCTCCACGCAGCCCAGCGCGGCTCTCGCCGCGCACGCGTAAGCCCGTCAAGACGGCAAGGGGCGCCACATGGGCACCCCTCGATCCCTCACGCGCTCTTCGCGACGCGCGGCGTGCTCAGCGCCTTCCGCATGCGCTCCAGCGCCTTCTCCAGCGTCTGCATGCTGCAGGCGAAGGACAGCCGCATGTGCCCCGGCGCACCGAAGCCCGAGCCGGCCACCAGCGCGACGCCTGCCTCGTTGAGCAGCAGCTCCGCGAATTCGTTGTCGTCCCGGCAGCCATGCTCGGCCATGGCCTTCGTCACATCGAAGAACGCGTAGAACGTGCCGTAGCCCGGCACGCAACTCACGCCCGGCAGCGAGTTCAGCCCCTCGACGATGAAGTCGTGCCGCTCCTTGAAGGCCGCGTTCATCTTCTCCACGCATTCCTGGCTGGCGTTGAGCGCAGCGATGGCGGCCTTCTGCGAGATGCTCGACGCATTCGTCGTGGACTGCCCCTGGATCGTGCTCATGGCCGTGATGATTTCCTTCGGCCCGCCGCAGTAGCCCAGGCGCCAGCCCGTCATCGCATACGCCTTCGAGCAGCCGTTGATCGTGACGGTGCGGTTGTAAAGTTCCGGCACGGCCGTGAGCAGGCTGCAGAAGGGCTCCGGGCCCCAGTAGATCTTCTCGTACATGTCATCTGTGCCGATGACGATGCGCGGATGCTCCAGCAGCACTTCGCCGAGCGCCCGCAGCTCCGCGCGCGTGTACGCGGCACCGGTGGGGTTGCACGGGCTGTTGAGCAGAACGAGCCGCGTCTTGGGCGTGATGGCCGCCGCGAGCTGCCGCGGCGTGATCTTGTAGCCCTGAGCCGCGCCCGCGAACGGCGTGACGGGCAGGCCGTCCGCCAGCATCACCATGTCCGGGTACGAGACCCAGTAGGGCGCGGGGATGATCGCCTCGTCACCCGGGTCCAGCACGGCCATGCAGAGGTTGTAAATCGTCTGCTTGGCCCCAGAGGACACGAGAATCTGCGAGCGCTCGTACCGGATGCCGTTGTCGCGCTCGAATTTGGCGATGATGGCGTCCTTCAGCTCGTTCACGCCGTCCACGTTCGTGTAGCGGGTGAAGCCCTGCTGGATCGCCTCGATGCCCGCCTGCGCCACGTGCGCCGGCGTGTCGAAATCCGGCTCACCCACGCTGAGGCTGATGATGTCGTGCCCCTCCGCTTTCAGCCGGGCGGCACGGGACGTGACGGCGAGCGTGGGCGAGGGCTTGACGCGCTGGACGCGTCGGGAGACAGATACAGTCACGGTGAGACCTGCAGATCGGAAGGAGTGGACGCGCGCTATATTACCGGATTGCGCCCGCGCCCGACCAATGCGCCTCATACAGCTTCTCAGGACCGGCACCTATGGATGACACCCGCGAGCACACGCTCTTCCAGCTCGTCGCGGACTACGAGCCCGCAGGCGATCAGCCCGAGGCCATCGAGAAGCTCGTCGAGGGCATCGAGGCGGGCCTTGCGCACCAGACGCTGCTCGGCGTGACGGGCTCGGGCAAGACGTTCACGATCGCGAACGTGATCCAGCGCGTGCAGCGCCCCACCATGGTGCTCGCGCATAACAAGACGCTCGCCGCCCAGCTTTATGGCGAATTTCGCGAGTTCTTCCCGCACAACGCGGTGGAGTACTTCGTCTCGTATTACGACTATTACCAGCCCGAGGCGTACGTTCCCTCCACGGACACCTACATCGAGAAGGACTCCTCCATCAACGAGCACATCGAGCAGATGCGCCTGTCCGCCACGAAGGCGCTGCTCGAGCGGCCGGACGCCATCATCGTGGCCACCGTCTCCGCCATCTACGGCCTCGGCGACCCCGCCACGTATCACTCGATGATCCTGCACCTGGTGCGCGGGGACAAAATGGATCAGCGCCGCCTGCTTCGGCGCCTGGCAGACATGCAGTACACGCGGAATGAGCTGGATCTCACGCAAGGCACCTACCGCGTGCGCGGGGACGTGATCGACATCTTCCCCGCGGAGTCCGAGCGCGAAGCCATCCGCGTGGAGCTCTTTGACGACCAGATCGACTCGCTCTCGCTGTTCGATCCGCTCACGGGCGCCATCTCGCGCAAGGTGCCGCGCTACACGGTGTACCCGGGCACGCACTACGTCACGCCGCGGGAGCGCCTGATCACTGCCGTGGACCAGATCCGCGAGGATCTGCGCGTGCGCCTGCGTGAGCTGCGCGAGGCCGGAAAGCTCCTCGAAGCCCAGCGGCTCGAGCAGCGCACGATGTTCGACATGGAGATGATGAAAGAGGTGGGCTACTGCGCGGGCATCGAGAACTACTCGCGCTATCTCTCCGGCCGCGCGCCGGGCGAGCCACCGCCCTGTCTGTTTGACTACCTCCCGGCGAATGCGCTGCTCATCATCGACGAAAGCCATCAGACGATCCCGCAGCTCGGCGCCATGTATCGCGGCGACCGCTCGCGCAAGGAAACGCTGGTCGAGTACGGGTTCCGGCTGCCGTCCGCGCTCGACAACCGGCCGCTGAAGTTCGAGGAATGGGAGCAGCTCGCGCCGCAGATGATCTTCGTTTCCGCCACGCCGGGGCCCTACGAAGCGGAGCATTCCGCGCAGGTGGTGGAGCAGGTCGTGCGGCCGACGGGCCTCGTGGATCCGAAGGTGGAGATCCGGCCCGTGCGCAGCCAGGTAGACGACGTGCTTTCGGAAATCCGCAAGTGCGTGGCGCGGAACGAGCGCGTGCTCATCACCACGCTCACGAAGCGCATGGCGGAAGATCTCACCGAGTATCTGGCCGAGCACGACGTGCGCGTGCGCTACCTGCACTCGGACGTGGATACGGTGGAGCGCACCGAGATCATCCGCGACCTGCGGCTTGGCAAGTTCGACGTGCTCGTCGGCATCAATCTGCTGCGCGAAGGGCTGGACATGCCCGAGGTGTCCCTCGTCGCCATTCTGGATGCGGACAAGGAAGGCTTTCTGCGATCGGAGAATTCGCTCATCCAGACCATCGGCCGCGCGGCGCGCAACCTCAACGGCCGCGCGCTGCTGTACGCGGATACGATCACAGGATCCATGAAACGCGCGCTGGAGGAAACCGAGCGCCGCCGCGCAAAGCAGCTCGCGTTCAACGAGGCACACGGCATTACACCGCGCGGCATCCGCAAGGCCGTCATGGACATCATGGAAGGCGCGCGCGACCGGGCGGAGGAGGCCACGCCGCTGCGCGGCCGCGGTGCGAAGGGCAAGGACAAGGAGAAGGCGCTTGCAAGCCTCGCGCCGCGGGACATCGTCCGCCACATCAAGAAGCTCGAAGCGGAAATGTTCAAGAAGGCGCGCAATCTCGAGTTCGAGGAAGCCGCCCGCCTGCGCGACGAAATCGAGCGCCTGAAGCAGATCGAGCTGGGGCTCGTCACGCCCGCCGCAGCGGGCTGATCCCGCCGGCGGTCGCATCGACGCGCCGTTATCAGCCGGACAAGACTGGCGCCGCGCTCAGCACGGAAGGCAACCGCGCTTCGTGCGGCCGCAGTCGGTTCACGTCGTCGAGCCTGTCTGCAGACCCCGCCGGGCACTCAAGTCCTTCGCAAGACTGCGCGGTGCGTCGTTGCGCCTGACGTTTGCGCGACTGCTGCGGACGGCGCGGGCCCGACCCCAGGCACGATTCCTGTTACGAAAGGGCCAATGAACAGCCCCGTTCAAGCCGTCTACAGCCTCCGCGTGTTCCTCGCGGTGGTGGTCACCGTTGCGGTCCTGCGGTACGCGGAGGAAGTGTTCATCCCGCTCGCGCTCGCCATTCTCATGACGTTCCTGCTGGCGCCGCTCGTCGAGAAACTCCAGCGATGGCGCCTGAACCGCGCGGTTGCCGTCGTGATCTCCGTGACGCTGGCGATCATCCTGGTCGGCGGTCTCGCGTGGGTGGTGTTCCATCAGTTCACCGACCTGATGGCGGACCTGCCGCAGTACCGCCGTCAGCTGCGCGCCAACCTCGGCGAGCTCACACGCGCACTGCGTGGCGGCGTATCGGAAACGACGCATGCGGTCGAGCAGCTCACACGTGAGATCAATCGCGTGGCGCCGGGCTCGCGTGCTCCGTCGGAAATTCCGCAGGTGCAGGTGATCCCTCCGGCGCCCACCGGAATGGAAAGCCTCCGGCAGCTGATCGAGCCGCTCGTGAAGCCAGTCACCACGGCGGCGCTCGTCGTCGTATTCGTCATCTTCATGCTGCTGCGTCTGCCGGATCTGCGAGACCGCGTCATCGGCCTGCTCGGGTCGAAGAACCTGCGCGTCACAACGGAAGCGCTCGATGAGGCCGCTCGCAAGGTCAGCCAGTACATCGTCATGCAGACGGTGATCAACGGCTGGCAGGGCGTCATGACCGCGATCGGGCTGTACCTGATCGGCGTGCCGAACGCGGTGCTCTGGGGCGCGTTGTCGATGGCGCTGCGGTTCATCCCCTACATCGGCATCTGGATCGCGGCGGCGCTGCCCGTCACGCTTTCATTTGCGATCTTCGACAGCTGGACGCAGCCGCTTCTGGTGGCCGTGCTGTTCATCGGGCTCGAAATGTTCAGTTACGTGGTGCTGGAGCCCTGGCTTTACGGCAGCCGCACGGGCGTGTCGCCTATTGCACTGCTGGTGGCGGCAGCTTTCTGGATGTGGCTGTGGGGACCGATCGGCCTGCTGCTCGCGATTCCCATCACGGTGTGCCTCGTGGTGATGGGCAAATACATTCCGCAGCTCGCGTTCCTGCACGTGCTGCTCGGAGACCAGCCGGTGCTCGCACCACACGAGCGGCTCTATCAACGCCTGCTCGCCAGCAATCGCGACGAAGCGGATGACCTTCTCGAAGAGGCAGTGAAAACGCAGTCGAGAGTGGAGGTCTGTGACTCGGTGATCGTGCCAGCGCTGCAACTGGCCGAGAGCGATCACGAGCGGGGCCTGTTGTCAGAAGCGAAACGCTCGATGGTGTTCGAGCACATCGAGCGCTGGGCGGATGAACTCGACCAGGCGCTCGAGCTGCCCGATGCGCCCCCTGGAGACCCCGCATCTCCGATCTTCGGTCTGAACGTGTTGTGCGTGCCGGCTGAGGATCAGGCGGACCTCATTACCTCGAAGCTGCTCCTTCCCTTGCTGGTGGAGCAGGGTGTGCGCACGCGCATCGTCCGCAACGGCTGGCGGGAGCAACCCAGGCCGGACGCGATCATCGTCTCCGCGCTGCCGCCAGATGCGGTCACCGGCGCGCGCCTCACCTGCCGCGCGTTGCGAGCCGAGTGGCCGGATGTGCCGATCATCGTGGGGCTGTGGAACGCGCAGGGCGACTGGGAGCGCCCGAGGCAGCGACTGAATGCCGCGGGTGCCATGCACACGTGCACCACGTTTGCCGAGTGCATGGCCATGCTGGAGCTGCAGTTCGCGAAACTGCCGCGGCGTGCGCCCACAGAGGACCCGCATCCCGCGACCACGTAAACCGGCCGACCTGGCCCGCCCCAGTGCTCGATGTCTGCATCTCGGGCCGGCACGGCCGGTCCAGTGAACGGCGAGCACACTGCACTGGTCCGCCGGAGCCAGCCGGTCCCGGGACGGCAACTCCCGCGGCGCCCGAACCTTGCGCGCGTCTCGCGCCTCGCCGCTCCGCGCGGTCGCCCGTCCGGCCCGGTGTTCGCACCGTAAGTCCCCGGAAATCCACGCGTTAGCTTGCGAGTGGCCGGCGGCTCTTGTATCGTTCGCCGCCCTCACTCTGCTTCGTCAGGCGCGTAGCTCAGTGGTAGAGCATCACCTTGACATGGTGGTGGTCGGTGGTTCGATCCCACTCGCGCCTACCAGATTCGCTGAAGGGCGTCCGTGTGATGCACGGACGCCCTTCTCGTCTCGAACAGCAGGCGTGAGCATCGCTACAAGACGCTTGTCCTATGCCCGTAATCACATTGCCCGACGGTAGCCAGCGCCGTTTCGACCAGCCGGTAACGGTGGACGAAGTCGCGGCGAGCATCGGCTCGGGCCTGCGCAAGGCCGCGCTGGCCGGTCGCGTGAACGGGAAGCTGGTCGACACGAGCTTCCGCATCGAGCACGACGCCGAGGTCGCCATCGTCACGGACAAGGATCCGGACGGGCTCGAAGTCATCCGTCACTCCACGGCGCACCTGCTGGCCCAGGCCGTGAAGTCCCTGTTCCCGGATGCGCAGGTCACCATCGGCCCGACGATCGAGGACGGCTTCTACTACGACTTCTCGTACAAGCGCCCCTTCACGACGGAAGACCTCGCCGCCATCGAAGCGAAGATGGTGGAGCTGGCGAAGGCGGACCAGAAGGTCACACGCCGTGTGATGCCGCGCGATGAGGCCGTCGAGTTCTTCCGGAACATGGGCGAGCACTACAAGGCCGAGATCATCGCCAGCATCCCGCCGAACGAGGAGATCAGCCTCTACGGGCAGGGGGACTGGGTGGACCTCTGCCGCGGCCCGCACGTGCCCTCCACCGGCAAGCTGAAGGTCTTCAAGCTCATGAAGGTGGCGGGTGCCTACTGGCGAGGCGACTCGCGCAACGAGATGCTCCAGCGCATCTACGGCACCGCGTGGGCGGACAAGAAGCAGCTCGAGGAATACCTCCACCGCATCGAAGAGGCCGAGAAGCGCGATCACCGCCGCATCGGCCGCGAGCTCGATCTGTTCCACCAGCAGGAGGAGGCGCCCGGCGCCGTCTTCTGGCACCCGTACGGCTGGACGGTGTTCCAGACGCTGATCGCCTACATGCGCGAGCGCAACCGCGAAGCCGGGTTCCAGGAAGTGAATGCGCCGGAGCTCATGGATGCGAGCCTGTGGCAGCAGTCCGGGCACCTGGAGAAGTTCGGCGAGAACATGTTTCTCACGAAGACGCCGGACGAGCGGCTCTACGCCATCAAGCCCATGAACTGCCCGGGGCACGTGCAGATCTTCAAGCAGGGCATCCGAAGCTACCGCGACCTGCCGATCCGCTTCGGCGAATTCGGCAAGGTGCACCGGTACGAGCCCTCGGGATCGCTGCACGGGCTCATGCGCGTGCGCGCCTTCACGCAGGACGACGCCCACATCTTCATCACGGAAGAGCAGATCAAGGACGAGTCGGTCCACAACATCCGGCTGCTGCTGTCCATCTACGAGGACTTCGGCTTCCGGAACGTGCGCGTGAAGTTCGCGGACCGCCCACCCAAGCGCGTCGGCAGCGACGAGGTGTGGACCCTCGCGGAGAGCGCTCTCAAGGCCGCCACGGAGGCCGCCGGCATCGAGTACACGCTGAACCCGGGTGAGGGCGCCTTCTACGGCCCCAAGCTCGAGTTCGTGCTGAAGGACGCCATCGGCCGGGACTGGCAGTGCGGCACCCTGCAGGTGGACCTCAACATGCCCGGCCGTCTCGGCGCCCACTACATCGACGAGACGAGCCAGAAGCGCACGCCGGTGATGCTCCACCGGGCCATCTTCGGCTCGCTGGAGCGCTTCTTCGCCATTCTGCTCGAGCACCACGCCGGGCGGCTGCCGGCCTGGCTCGCGCCGGTGCAAGCCGTGGTCATGACCATCACGGACCGGCAGAACGATTACGTCACACGCGTCGCGGAATCGCTGAAAAAACAGGGGCTTCGCGTCGAGGCCGACTTGCGGAACGAAAAGGTGGGCTTTAAGATCCGCGAGCACACGCTCAGGCGTGTTCCATACCTGCTGGTGGCGGGCGACAAGGAAGTGGCCGCAAATCTGCTTTCAGTGCGCACCCGAAGCGGCAAGGATCTGGGCACGATGTCGCCGGACACGTTCGTGGAACGTCTCCGGGTCGAGCTCGACAGCCGCGGGCGCCGAACTTTGGAGGATTGACGCATCGCTAGTGCAACGAGTAAGCGCGTCCGGCGCAACGAAGAGATCACTTCGCCCCAGCTGCGGGTGATCGGCGCGGACGGAGGCCAGGCCGGAGTCATGAGCCGGTACGAAGCGCTACAGATGGCCTATGCCGCGGATCTGGACCTCGTCGAGGTGTCCCCGACCGCGGATCCGCCGGTCGTGCGCATCATGGACTACGGCAAGTTCCTGTTCGAGCAGAACAAGAAGGCCCACTCAGCGAAGCGCAAGCAGAAGCAGATCCAGGTCAAGGAAGTGAAGTTTCGTCCCGGTACGGGAGAAGGGGATTACCAGATCAAGGTCCGGAATCTCCTGCGCTTCCTGACCGAGGGTGACAAGGCCAAGGTAACCCTGCGGTTCCGCGGCCGTGAGATGGTGCACCAGGACATCGGTCGCAAGCTCCTCGACCGGGTGGCGAAAGACCTCGCGGAAGTCGCGACGGTCGAGCAGAACCCGGTCATGGAAGGCAAGCAGATGGTCATGGTCTTCGCACCGAAGAAGAAGTAGCGGCGCGCTCAACACGCGTCGTTCGCCCGTAGCGAGCGAAAGTCGAACGGGTCTTCAAGGCAGGACCCGTAGCTCTGCGATCGGGGCTACACAACAGGAGAAACGTCGATGCCCAAGTTGAAAACCAACCGGGCCGCGGCGAAGCGTTTTCGCAAGACGGCGAAAGGCTTCAAGCGGTACTCGTCCGGCCGTCGCCACAACCTCGGCCACAAACCCCGCAAGCAGAAGCGTCACCTGCGCTCCGGCGGCTCCTCGCTCGTGCATGAGAGCGATGTCGGCCGCATCGTGCAGCTGATGCCGAACGCGAAGATCAGCCCGCGCAAGCGCGCCACGCCTTACGTCGCGCCGGCCGAGAAGGCCGCCGCCGAAGGCAAGTAACTGCGGATGTGTGGTGAGGCGGGCCCCTCGAGGCTCGCCCGCACGAGGAGACTCTCATGGCACGAGTGAAACGGGGCGTCCAGGCCGGGCGCCGTCACAAGAAGGTTCTCGCCAAGGCGAAGGGCTACTACAACGCGCGGCGCAAGGTCTATCGCGCCGCCAAGCAGGCGGTCATCAAGGCGGGCCAGTATGCCTATCGCGACCGCCGCGCGAAGAAGCGCGAGTTCCGCGCGCTCTGGATTGCCCGCATCAATGCCGCCGCGCGCGTGCATGGCCTGTCCTACAGCCGCATGATCAACGGCCTGGCGAAGGCCGGCGTGGAGATCGATCGCAAGACGCTCGCGGACCTCGCGGTGCACGACACTGCGGCGTTTGGCGTTATCGCTGAGCAGGCAAAAGCCGCCCTCGCCAAAGCTGCCTGACCTGCGCGCGTCGCGGACGGGTCGGCATGAACGATCACGCCTCAAGTGTGGACGCGCTCGCGCGCCGCGCGCTGGAGGAGGTCGCCGCAAGTGGCGACCTCGCCGCGCTCGATGACGTGCGCGTCCGGTGGCTCGGCAAGAAGGGCACGCTCACCGAGCAGCTGAAGCAGCTGGGCTCGCTTCCGCCGGCCGAACGTCCGGCGGCGGGCCAGCGCATCAACGAAGCCAAGCAGACCCTGCAAGCCGCCATCGAGGCCCGGCGCGAGGCGCTCGAGCGCGCACGCGTCGAGCAGGAGCTGCTCTCGGGGCGCGTGGACGTCACGTTGCCCGGGCGTGGCGAGGAGCGCGGCGGTCTGCATCCGGTCACGCGCGCGCGCATGCGCATCGAAGCGCTGTTCCGTCGCGCCGGATTCGATGTGGCCGAAGGGCCGGAAATCGAAGACGACTTCCACAACTTCGAGGCGCTCAACATCCCCGCGGACCATCCGGCGCGGGCGATGCACGACACCTTCTATTTCCCCGACGGGAAGCTGCTGCGCACGCATACCTCGCCGGTGCAGATTCGCGCGCTCATTTCACGGGGCGCGCCGCTGGCCGTCATCGCACCGGGGCGCGTGTATCGCTCCGATTCGGATGTGACGCACACGCCGATGTTCCATCAGGTCGAGGGCCTGGTGGTCGGCGAGAACGTGAGCCTCGCGAACATGCGCGCGATCCTCCACGGCTTCGTGCAGGCATTCTTCGAGCGGGACCTGAAGATGCGGCTGCGTCCGTCGTACTTCCCGTTCGTGGAGCCGGGCGCTGAAGTCGACATGTCCTGCGTGTTCTGCGATGGCGCGGGTTGCCGCATTTGCAAGCACACCGGGTGGCTCGAGATCTCCGGCTGCGGCATGGTCCACCCCCACGTGCTGAAGGCGAGTGGCGTCGACCCGGAGCGCTTCACGGGCTATGCATTCGGCATGGGCATCGATCGCCTTGCGATGCTTCGCTATGGCGTGAACGACCTGCGCCTGCTGTTCGAAAACGATCTGCGCCTGCTGCAGCAGTTCCGCGCATTCTGACCTCATGAGAGTTCCTTACTCCTGGCTTTGCGAGTGGGTCGCCGTGCCGTGGGAGGCGCGGGAGCTGGGCAATCGGCTGACGTTGTCGGGCTTCGAGCTCGAAGCGTTGGAGCCCGCGGCCCCCGATTTCAGCGGCGTGATCGTTGCCGAGATCCTCGAAGCGACGAAGCACCCGCAAGCCGACAAATTGCAGGTGTGCCGCGTGTCCACCGGATCGGGCGAGCCGGTGCAGATCGTCTGCGGCGCGAGCAACGCGCGCGCCGGCCTTAAGAGCGCGCTCGCCACCGTGGGCGCGAGACTCCCCGGCGGTGTGCATATCAAGGCGGCAAAGCTGCGCGGCGTGGAATCGCAAGGCATGCTCGCCTCGGCCAGGGAGCTCGGGCTGGCGGATGGATCCTCGGGCATCGTCGAGCTGCCGGCCGACGCGCCCGTGGGTCGCTCGCTTCGGGAGTATCTCGGCCTCGATGAAGCCGTGCTCGAGTTCAGCGTCACCGCAAATCGCGGCGATGCCATGTCCATCCTCGGCATTGCGCGCGAGGTCGCTGCGCTGAGTGGTCGGCCGGTCACGGGGCCGCAGTCGCCGCCTGTATCCGTTTCCGTGCAGGACACGTTCCCCGTCACTCTCGAGGCGAAGAGCGCGTGTCCCAAGTTCGTGGGGCGCGTAATTCGCGGGGTGAACAACCGCGCTGTGACACCTCTGTGGATGCGCGAGCGCCTGCGCCGCTGCGGTGTGCGATCCATCAGCCCCGTTGTGGATGTGACGAACTACGTTTTGCTGGAGCTGGGGCAGCCCATGCATGCGTACGATCTGCGCAAGCTCCGCGACGGCATCGTTGTGCGCCACGCGCGTGCGGGCGAGAGCATCACGCTCCTCGATGGCAGAACGGTTACGGCTGAACCGGATGTCCTGTTCATCACGGACGGTGAGGGGCCCGTGGGCGCCGCCGGCATCATGGGCGGCGAGCGCACGTCCGTGAGCGAGGACACGACGGATGTGTTTCTCGAAGTAGCGTATTTCGCGCCCAATGCCATTCGGGGTCGTGCGCGTCGATGGAACCTCGCGACGGATGCCAGCCAGCGCTACGAGCGAGGCGTGGACCCGGGGTTGCAGGAGCGCGCCGCCGAACGGGCCACCGAGTTCATTCTCGCCATTGCAGGCGGGCAGGCGGGTCCGCTCACGCTCAGCCTGTCCGGCGAGCACGTCCCGCAACGGCCGACGGTTGCCTTGAGGCGCACACAACTCGCGCGACTGCTCGGCACGACAATCGATCCGGAGCGTGTCACTTCTACACTCACCGCACTCGGCATGCAGGTGACGACCACCGACGCGGGCTGGGGGGTGACACCTCCGAGCCATCGCTTCGACATCACGATCGAAGCAGACCTCATCGAGGAGGTGGCGCGCATCATCGGGTTCGACGCCATTCCGGAGGTGGATGCGCTCGTTCCGCAGCAGTTCAGCACGCTGCCCGAGCAGCGCCCGGCCGATCGCGCGTTGTACGAAACGCTCACGGCGCGCGGATATTACGAAGCGATCACGTACTCGTTTGTAGATCCGGCACGGCAGAAGCGGCTGTTCCCCGAGCGGGAAGGTCTCGCGCTATCGAATCCGATTTCCGCGGATCTCTCGGTGATGCGCGTGTCTCTGTGGCCGGGCTTGCTGCACGTGACACTGGAAAACCAGCGCCGGCAGCAGACTCGTATTCGGCTCTTCGAGCGCGGCACGCGTTTTGCGACCGCAAACGGCGTCGTGCAAGAGATCGATACGCTGGCAGGTGTGGCATGCGGCGCCCGCTTGCCGGAGCAATGGGGTGTCTCCAAAGACAGCCGCGCGCCCGTGGACTTCTTTGACGTGAAGGCCGACGTCGAAGCGCTGCTCGCCGGCACCGGGGCGTTCTCCGAGTTCACATTCGAGCCGGATGCGCTGTCGTGCCTGCATCCCGGTCGCTGCGCGCGCATTCGCCGCAACGGGCGAGAGGTGGGTTGGATGGGTGAGCTGCACCCGACGCTCGTGCGGGAGATGGACTTTACATATCCGCCGGTGCTCTTCGAGCTGGATGTGGAGGGCCTTGCGGTCACGCGTCCCGCGTTCCAGGACATCTCGCGGTTCCCGTCCGTGCGGCGCGATCTCGCGGTCGTGGTGGACGAAGGAGTGCCTTTAAGTGCCCTGCGCGAGCGTGTAGGCTTGGCCGCGCCAAGCCTCCTGCGACACATCCTCGTTTTCGACGTCTACCGGGGTCCGGGGGTAGAACCGGGTCGAAAAAGTGTCGCTTTAGGCTTGATATTTCAGGACATTACACGCACTCTTACCGACGAAGACGCAGACCGTGCAGTGGCGTCCATCGTCTCGGAGCTGCGCGTGAGCTTGAACGCAAGAATACGAGAATAACTCTCATGGCCCTCACCAAAGCGGAAATGGCCGAAGCGCTCTTCAACCAGTTGGGGCTGAACAAGCGCGAGGCACGTGAGCTCGTCGACCTCTTTTTCGAGGAGGTGCGGGCCGCGCTGTCGAACGGGGAGCAGGTGAAGCTGTCGGGGTTCGGCAATTTCGATCTGCGCGACAAGAATCAGCGGCCCGGACGCAACCCGAAAACCGGCGAGGAGATCCCGATCAGCGCCCGCCGCGTGGTGACGTTCCGTCCAGGCCAGAAGCTCAAGGCACGGGTCGAAGCCTATGTTGGAGCCAAAGAATAACGCGGAACTTCCGCCGATCCCCGGGAAGCGGTATTTCACGATCGGTGAGGTGAGCGACCTGTGCGGGGTGAAGCCGCACGTGCTGCGGTACTGGGAGCAGGAGTTCCCGCAGCTGAAGCCCGTGAAGCGGCGCGGCAATCGCCGCTACTACCAGCGTCAGGATGTCATCGTCATAAGGCAGATCCGCAGCCTGCTGTACGATCAGGGTTTCACCATCGGTGGCGCACGCAACAAGCTCACGGGCGAGGAAGCGCGCAGTGACGTGACGCAAAGCCAGCAGATCGTCAGGCAGATGCGCCTCGAGCTCGAGGAACTGTTGAAGATACTGCGGCGTTAGTGTTCCGCAGGCGTTCGCCGGTGGCGATCCTGCCGAGAGAGGAGTGCCGGACATGAACGAAGCCATCAGCGACAAGGCCACCACCGACAAACTCGTGAGCGACCTGCGCGCCGTGCTCGCGGATGCGGAGGCGCTGCTCAGCGCAACGGCAGGGCAGGCGGGCGAGCGCATCCAGGAGGCGCGCCAGCGCGTGGAGGAAACCGTGCGCCGGGCCCGGGAGCACCTGAGCCTCACGCAGGAGGAGGCCGCGCGCCGCGCCCGCGAGGCCGCGCAGGAGGCGGATCGCTACGTGCGCGACAACCCCTGGCAGGCCGTCGGCATTGCCGCGGGCCTCGCGTTCATCATCGGCCTGCTCGTCAGCCGCCGATAATCCCTATGCACGGCGAGCCGTACGAGCCGGGCCCCGAGACCGAGGCGCGGCTGCCCGGTGGCGGCCTGCTGCAGGCGGCCCGGCGGATGCTCGCGACGCTCATCGCGATCGTTCACACCCGGCTCGAGCTCTTCACCACCGAGATCCAGGAGGAGATCTACCGCGCTGCGGGCGTCCTGGTCTGGGGGATGATCGCGTTGTTCTTCGGCAGCCTGACGGTGCTGATGCTCGCGGTGACGATCCTGGTCATTTTCTGGGACGACAACCGCGTGCTTGCCGCAATTCTCATCACCGCCACGTTCCTGGTGCTCGCGCTCATCACGGCGCTGCTGGCGCGTGCGCGACTGCGTGCGAGACCGGGGTTCATGTCCGCCAGTCTCGAAGAACTGAAACGGGACCGCGAGTCGCTGGAACGGGCGATGTGAGCGCGGCCATCGGCCTGCGAAAGGCGTGTGTCGTGTCGCGGAGAGTGCGCCATGAGAGACCGCATCGACGAGCTGGCACTCCGCCGGCGTGAACTTCTCCTGCGCAGCCAGCAGCTGCGCGCCGATCTGGGCGAAAGCCAGCGCGTGGTCCTCGCCGGCCTGGCCGGCGTGGAGCGCGCGTACGCGACGGCGAAGCGGTTCGCAAAGCCCGTTTTGCTCGCCGGCGCGGGGGTGCTCCTGCTGCGCTTCGTACGACGGCGGCGGCGCCCGGTGCCCCAGCTGGTGAAGTCCACCGCCGGTGTCCTCACATGGCTGGGTCTTGCACGGCGCCTCATTACGCTGCTGCCGCTCATCCGTGCCGTGATCCAGGCCCGCGCCGCCCGATCGCTATGATCTCGCGCGGAGTGGTATCATTCCGCTCCCGGTCGGAGTGTGGCGCAGCCTGGTAGCGCACTTGCATGGGGTGCAAGGGGTCGAGAGTTCAAATCTCTCCACTCCGACCAAGGACTTACGAACACTTCGAAAACCGTCTGTGTCCACCTTCGTGTCCACTTTCGGTTTGAGCCTCCCGCCCCATCGCACCTGAGCCCGCACGGCGCAATCCGCGCCACGACTGCGGGAGTAATCGACGTGCGATCCGTTCTTGTCTTCGCCTGCGTGCTCGCGCTCGCGGGCTGTTCCACGTTCACGGTTGAAGCTGACGCGTCCCGGCAGGTGACCGGAGACTGGCGCACCACCATTGAGGGCCGCGATTTCACGCACGAGGTGCTCGTGCGGGTCGCGGCCGGATTCGAGCCTGCGCTGTCGGAAACGCTCACCATGCCGCTTGGCGTGGAGCACCGGAGCTATCCGAGCACTACCGCCGATCGCGGCGAGGAACGCGTCTACCTCGGCCTGAAGTGGCGCCCCTTCGTGAAGGACGCGCCGTGAGCATGCGTGTCTGTTTCGTCGTGCGCCTCGGGGGCACGTGGGGCGGCGTATGCCGGGCCGGTGCCGACGAGTACCGCACGACTGCCGGGCGCCCGAGCCGCGCCGAGTGTGCCAAGAGTGTGCCAGAGAGCGCGCTCCGGCAGCGTGTCTGCGCTGCCGGGACGCAGGACTCGGACTTATCAGGTGATATGTCCGAGGGGGTCACGCAAACAAATAGGTGAAACAATTATGAGCCGAAAGTCCACCCGCGCCCGCAAGGCGCGGCCGGAACCCATGACCGCAGAGCGCCTGATCGCGGAGGCCAATCGGGCCCGGCTACCCGGTGCCGGTGAGCGTATCCCGCTGACCCCGCACAACGTGCGAATGCTGATAGCCACGATACTCGAGTATCTGTTGGCGCAATTTGATTATGCTGCTGAACTGCAGAGCCCGGCAGCGGTGGCGGCCCGCTCGCTTGCGGTGCTGGCGGCCGCCATAGACGAGGATGCATGTAAGGCGAATCAGGGCAGCCGCCTAAATTAGCCCCGTCGCGCCACCGCGGTTATTTTCGAGCGGTCGATCCGCCGACCGCGGGCGTTCATCACAGCACGCGCTGACGCGCCAATTGGGCAGAGCCACGAGAGCGCCGGCCCTGTGCCGGCGTTTTCGTTTGGCG
>JADGHX010000067.1 GCA_019683695.1 Steroidobacteraceae bacterium | reverse complement strand
GTGCGCCGGCTTTGGCAAATGCAGTGCAGTCCTCAAGCGCTCGTTCCCGCGGGAACGAGCGGCGCAGATCCCACGCGCAGCGCGTGCTGCCCGGCCCTCATTCTCCGCGACCTTCCGATCCTTCTTTCTCTCTCCCATTCTTCCGCTTCTTCTCCTTTCGTTCTTTCATTCTTCAGCAATGGCGACGTGTGCGACTCGGCCGCGACTTCCAACGCATCGTGTACACGTCAACAACGCGCACGTTCTGGAAACATTACGCACCTCGTACAACCCGAGTCGCTTCAGATCGCGTGTATTGAAGTAGATACCTGCGTTTGAAAACGCTATAATCCGCCTGTCTTCCACGCATCGGGAGTTACTTCCATGGACGGAAAACCTCAGGATCAATCCGCGCGAACCCTCGCCCAGCTCGAGGCGGAAATCACTGAGCTGGCCGGTCATCTCAACGCTGCTCAGCATCGCTGGCTCGTGCTGATCGCCGAGTTCGATCGGCGCAATGGGTGGGCCGAGGCCGGCTGCCTCTCGTGCGCACACTGGCTCAACTTCAAGTGCGGGATCGCACTCGGCGCCGCGCGCGAGAAGGTGCGCGTGGCGCATGCGCTGGAACAGCTTCCGAAGATCTCGGCCGCCATGTCGCGCGGTGAGCTGAGCTACTCGAAGGTCCGGGCGCTCACGCGCATTGCCTGCCCGGAAACCGAAGACACCCTCCTGATGATCGCCCTGCACGGCACGGCCCATCACGTGGAGCGGATCGTGCAGCAGTTCCGCCGCGCGAAGGAGGCGGAGGAGCTCTCGCGCGAGGCGCAGCAGTACGCCGGGCGCTGTTTCAGCTACTTCCATGACAGCGACGGGTCGCTGGTGCTGAAGGCGCGGCTTCCTGCGGACGTTGGTGCGCTCGTGATCAAGGCGCTCGACGCGGCCGTGAACGAGATGCACGCGCCGGACGTTCCCGCTGAAACAGGCTCGGGCAGGCACGCGGGCGCGGATTCTTCAGATCGCCCGAGCTGGGCGGTTCAGCGCGCTGATGCGCTCGGCGTTCTGGCGGAATCCTTCCTCAAGCATGGTGCGCAGAGCTTAAGCGGCGGGGAGCGTCAGCAGATCATCGTCCATGTAGATGCCACCACGCTCCGGGATGGCACGGCCGGGCGTTGCGAGATCGAGCATGGACCTTCGCTGCCGGCCGAAACCGCCCGCCGGCTGGCGTGCGATAGCGCAGTCGTTCGCCTGCTCGAGGACAAGGATGGCGAGCCGCTCAACGTGGGTCGGCGGACGCGCAGCATTCCGCCGGCGCTGCGCCGGGCGCTGCAGGCGCGCGATCGGGGCTGCCGCTTCCCGGGGTGTACGCATACGCGCTTCGTCGATGCCCATCATGTGCAGCACTGGGCGCAGGGCGGCGAGACGAGGGCCTCGAACCTCGTGCTGCTCTGCCGGCGGCATCACCGCTTCGTGCACGAAGGCGGCGTACAGATTCAGGTGCTGGATGATGGTGCGTTCCGCTTTGTGAAGCCGGATGGTCAAACGCTCGACAGCGTGCCGCCGCAGCGGCCATCAGCCTGGACGCAACTGGCCATACAGCACGAGCAGGCGGGTCTCACGGTGCACCCGGGAACGGCTGTGACGCGCTGGAGCGGAGAATCGGTCGATTACGGGCTCGCCGTTGGCGTGCTGCTCGCCGCGGCAAAGCGCGGCGTTCCCGCAGCGACCGCACACGGCGATGAAGTTCCCGCTGAAACGCGGCATTCGCCCCTGCCACCTCGCACTTTGCCAGTCGTGCATGCGCCGCTGAGCTAAGCGCTGATTGCGATAGAGACTGGCCATTGGCGTGCTGCGCGAAAGTGCCATGGCGCGGCAACCGGCTGGCATGGGCCGCGCGGCTGTGATGTTCCCGCGGAGTGCCGCGTTCGCGCCGGGCTTGTCAATGCGTCGTCGCTCAGTCGCCAGCGCGCCAATGAGTTGAGCGCGCGATGGAGTGGAGCGGCGGTTTGCGTGCTGCGCGCAAGATCTGGTGCGGCAAGCGCGGTGGCACGAGCCACGCACGGTGGCCGCGCACTCGCAGGAGCGCGGCGCTCGCTGAGTTGGGCGTGCATTGAAATTGCGACCGGCTGCGAGCGTGGAGGGCGAAGCAGAAGACTAGGCACACGGCTGGCACGTTCCCGCTGGAGCGGCTGACACAGTTCCCGCTGAAACGCGTGTTCGCCCCCGCACCTCGCGCGTTACCGCTCGCGCATGCGCCGCTGGGTTGAGCGCGATTGCGATAGAGACTGGCTGTTGGCGTGCTGCGCGAAAGTGTTATGCACGGCAAGCGCGCTGACGTGGGCCGCGCGGCGCGATGTTCCCGCTGAGACGCCGCGCTCGCACCGGATGCGCATCTCTGCGTCGCGGCGCGAGGGTCTGGTCTGACACGTCGCGTGAGGGTGCTGGCCACACACCGCGTGACGTGCCTGCGGGAACGCGGCATTTGGCCACCACTTGCCACTTGCGTTGTGTTGGCGCTCCGCTTCCGATCAGGTTCGCCTTCGTTGTCGGCCGCTCCGTTTTAGCGCCGGTTTCGAGGGGAAGAGTCCCCGCCTGCGCGCGCATCGCTCGCTTCGACGTGGATTGCTCTCGACGGCGGCGCTGTCGATGGTGATGGTGCGTTTCGCGCCGTTTCGGCCTGTGCGATGAGGTACGCGCGCAGCGCTTCGGTGTCTGCGGGCTGCAGGCGGTCGGCGAAGGAGCCCATGCCGCGCGAGCTGAGCGCGCCCTGGAGAACCACGTTATCGAACGCCGCCTGGTTCACGATCAGTTGTGAGCGGCGCAGGTCCGGGAAGGTGGCGCGCGCCGCGCCGCCCTGGCCGTGGCAGATCGCGCAGTTGTTCGCGAAAAGATCGCTGCCGCGCGCGACGACCTCTGCTGACGCGAATTGTTTCGCCTGAACGAAATCCGGCTGCTCGTACGGCGGTATGTCGGGCAGCACGACGGTGCCGCCCAGCTTGAACACAAGAAGCCGCGCACCGTTTGGCGCGTAATAGCCGCCGCGCCCGGGGCCGCCCACCGCAAGCGCCACGTACTGCTCGCCGTCGAGCTCGTAAGTGATCGCCGCGTTGAACACGCCGGTCTTGATGTCGTATCGCCAGAGCGGCTCGCCATCCGTAGCGCGATACGCGACGAACTCCCGATTCGGCAGGTTGCCGTGAAAGACGAGCCCGCCCGCCGTGGCGAGCGCGCCGCCCGTCAGCTGAATGCCGCCCGTGCCGGGCGGGAAATCCGGAGTGCTCCAGACCTGCTTGCCGGCAACCGGATCGAACGCGATCAGCCGGCTGACGAAGCCACGCGGGGCGTCCGGGTTCTCGGCGTAATAGCGCTGGGCGACCTGCGGGCCCCCCGTACCGGAATTGGGCCGACCGCGCGTGGGCGTATAGCCCTCGGCATCGGACATCACGGACCACATGTCCGTGGACGGGATGTACACGTAGCCGGTTTCGTGGCTGTACGCCATCGGTTGCCACGCGTGCGCGCCCGCAGGGCCCGGAAGCATGTTGAAGGGCTTGCCCGTCAGGTTGTACCGGGCTTCGGGCACTTCGATCGGCCGGCCGGTCCTGAGGTCGACGCCCTTCGCCCACGTCTGCTTCGCGAAGGGGTTTGCGGAGATGAGCTCGCCGGTCGCCGCATCGAGCACGTAGAAAAAGCCGTTCTTCGGCGCCTGCATCACGACGTGACGCATCCGTCCGTCGATCTCCAGGTCCGCAATCATGATGTGCTGGGTGGCGGTGTAATCCCAGGTTTCGCCGGGCGTCTCCTGGTAGTGCCAGACGTATTCGCCCGTGTCCGGCTTCAGCGCCACGATCGAAGACAGATACAGGTTGTCGCCCCCTTGCGGGCTGCGGTACTTCTGATTCCAGGGGCTGCCGTTGCCGACGCCGATGTACAGGAGGTCCGTCTTCGGGTCGTAGACGATCGCGTCCCATACGGTGCCGCCGCCACCGAGCTTCCACCACTCGCCAGTCCAGGTCTTCGCGGCCCGTTCCATGGCCTCGTTCTCGAAGCCCTTCGAGGGGTCGCCGGGCACGGTGTAGAAGCGCCAGAGGAACTTGCCCGTCTCGGCGTCATAGGCGGAGACATAACCCCGCACGCCGAGGTCGGCACCCGCGTTGCCGATGAACACCTTGCCCTTCGCCACGCGTGGCGCTCCGGTGATCGAGTAGGGCCATTCCTTGTCGATGGTGTTCACCGACCAGACTTCCTGCCCGGTTGCAGCGTCCACCGCAATGAGGCGGCCATCCAGCGTGCCGACGATGATCTTGCCGTTCCAGGCGGCGAGGCCGCGTGTATCGATCCCGCAGCAGATGTTGATGTTCCACTCGCCGGGCACCTTCGGGTCGAAGAGCCACAGCTGAGTGCCCTTGCGCGCGTCGTACGCCGCCACCTTGCTCCAGGGCAGCGGCTGATAGATCACGCCGTCGATGTAGAGCGGCGAGCCTTCAACGGGCAGGTTCGTCGGGAAATCGGCATACCACGCAAGGCCCAGCGTCGCCACGTTCTCAGTGTTGATCTGCTTGAGACGCGAATAACGCTGCTCGTTGTAGTCGCCGTTGTAGGTGAGCCATTGCGAGGGTTCGTTTGCCGCATTGAGCAGGCGCTCGGTGGTGACGTTGGCGGCGGCCCGCTGCCCCTGCGGTGATTCAGGGCCGGTGCTGCACGCGGATACCAGCGCGGCAAGCGCCACGGAAACACAGAACCTGCGCATGAAACCCCCCTCGATGTTCTTGCGCGCGCATTATTCTATTTCCCAGCTGCCCGCGGCGACCGAACCCGGATGGCAATCCACTCCGCGTACGCGCCTCAGGAGGAAATCCCGGGCCATGCTGGGGGTGTATCCTCGGGAGAAGTCTCATGAGTCATACTCGGCAAAAGCTTCTTGCCTTCCTGGCCGCGCAAGTCGCGGTTTTCGCGCTTGCGTCGCTCGCACACCGCGGGATTCTGGTCAGCGGATACGAACATGCACGAGCCGCGGTGGCGGAGACCGTGATCGCGGCCGTGCTCGCCGTGGGTCTCGTGGTCTGTCTGATCAGGCCCGCGGCGACTCGCGCCGCGGCGCTGGCGGTGCAGGCGTTCGCACTGCTCGGCGTGTGCGTTGGGCTCTTGATGATTGCGATCGGGGTGGGCCCGCGAACCGGGCCCGACCTCGTGCTGCATGCGGTGATGCTCGTGACGCTGGTGTTCGGGCTTCTCACCGCCCGGCGCGCCGGTGCCTCCGCAGTAGAGTGACCGGCGCGCTCGCGCTCAGGTGGTCTTCGCGTCGTCCGCGGCCTTCACCGCTTCCACCTGGATGCGCAGAAGCACATCCATGTTGAAGTGGTAGTCCTTGCCGGCCGTGAGGCCGAATTCGTCGCGCTTGAAGCTTGCGAGCGCATCCGCCCCGCAGTAATCGCGCTTGAGCATCGGGTGCTCGATGCACTTGAATGAATTCACCTTGAGAGCCACGGGTTTCGTCACGCCGTGCAGCGTCAGCTCCCCGGTCACCTTCGGCGTGGCGCCGGGCTTGAAGCCTTCGAGCTTGCCCTTGTAGTAGGCCTTCGGGTACTTCGCGGTGTCGAAGAAGTCCGGACCGATGGCCCACTGGTTGAGCGCATCGTGGCCGAAATCGATGCTGGCGAGATCGACCACCAGGTCCACCGTGCCCGTGCCCGTGTCCTTGTCGAGCACGATTGTGCCGCTGCTTTTGTTCAGCTTCCCGCGCCACACGGAGATGCCCATGTGGTCGGCTTCGAAGCTCGGGAACGTGTGACTCGGGTCGATCTCGTAGGTGGCCGGTGCGGCCACACCGAGCGAGGTTGCGGCGGCGAGCGCAATCAGGCAGACCCATCCGGAAGATTTCATTGTTTTGGCTCCTGTGCTTTCAGTGTTTGTTCCATGCGACCGGCGCCCGGCGCGCGCAGGATGCGCCGCCCATGTCCTGGAAGTGCTCCAAGGACGAACGACCGCACCCCTTCCCGACAGGCGCGCTGCCTGCGCTAACAGGCACGCTGCCGGCGCTAGGTGACCGCGACAAGCACTTCCTCGCCGCGGTCCGGCGGGCGCAGGCTATCCGTCCTGCCGGCGAAATACCGCTGCGCGAGGGCGGCCGCCGACACGTGTCGAGCGTCCCGAAACCCGGTCTCGCGCGCCAACGCGAGCATCTCCTCCGGCGTGAAGAAACTGACGAACGGCGTGCCGCTCGCCCGTGCGCCTTTTTCCGCCTGCTCGAGGCCGGGACGGACTTGTGACGCCGCAAGCTCGGGCGGCACAAGGAAGGTCATTGCGAATGTATTCGCCTTGTCGGTTCCGTGCTGCGTCGATCGTCCTGTGTGTCGGGCCACTGGCTGGCGGCCCATTGTTTGCGTGCCTACTCCTGAACACCCGAGCCGAGGAGACAGACCATGCCGTACATCGATGGCTTCGTATTGGCCGTACCCAAGGCGAACAAGGACAAGTTCGTCGAGCATGCCAAAAAGGGCGACAGCGTGTTCTTCGACCTGGGCGCCACGCGCGTCCTGGAGTGCTGGGGGGATGACGTGCCCGAGGGCAAGGTGACGGATTTTCGCCGTGCCGTGCAGGCCACGCCGGATGAAGACGTGGTCTTCTCGTGGATCGAGTGGCCGGACAAGGCTACCCGCGATGCGGCGATGGCGAAGATGGGCGAGCTGATGAAGTCCGACCCGCGCATGAATCCCGAGACCAACCCGATGCCCTTCGATGGCAAGCGGATGATCTTCGGCGGCTTCGCGCCGGTGGTCACGCTCGCGCGCTAGGCGGGGCGGCCGAACGGGGCTGAGCGCTGGCTCGATCGCGGCGCTGCGCTTTCGCGGTCCGGCAGGCCAGCTCCGCGGCCGCGAGCGCCTTGCTGAATGCCGAGGGGCCTCTCCGCAGCTTCGCGATTCCGCAGGTCACGGAAAGCGTGATCCGCTGCGAGGGCAGGCCGACAGCGAGCGTGTTCGCCGCACGCTCCAGGCGCTGCATGTACTGCAGCGCGTGGATGCTGTTGCAGGAAGGGAGGAACACCACGAACTGATCGCCTGCCAGCCGACCCGCAATCACGTCATCCGGGAGCGTCGGTGCCTGAAGCAAGTTTGCGATGCGCAGAATCGCTTCGTCACCGAAGTCGAAGCCGAGGGTGTCGTTCACGATGTGCAGCTGGTCGACATCGATGTACGCAAGACAGTGTGGATCTTCCGGACGTGTGTTGATGATGTGTAACGCATCCTGCTCAACGGCAATGCGCGTCAGGAGACCCGTTGCCAGGTCATGTCGCGTGTTGAGCAGCGCTTCCATCTGGCGCGCGAGGTGGCGCCCGAGATACAGCTGCCGGCGCCCGAAGTCGGGCAGGGATAGCGGCTTGTAGAAAACGAGCACTCCCGCGAGCTTGCCGTTCAGCTCGACGAGCGGCAGCGCCAGCGTCTTGCGCAGCGGCACGCCGGGCGGGCCGAGTGTCGGATGATTCAGCAGCAGCGGGGCGGTCCAGCGCCGCATGTGCGCCAGCAGATTGCGCAGTGAATGCTGATGGGCTCGCGCTGCGTCGTCGTCCGCGAGAATGCGGGAGGCGTAACGGAGATTGAGCTTGCGTTGTGGAATCACGAGTGCGCCGTAAGACGCGTTCATGCGCTCGACCGAGGCAACCAGCAAGCTCTGGATGGCGGCGGTTTCGCCGGAGCTCGCATGGAGCTGGGCGGTGACGCCGTAGAGCCACTGCAGCTCTTTCGTGCGATCGGTCAGCTCGTCGGCCTTGCTGCGTGGTCTGCGCGTCTCGATGAGATCGCGGGTCATGCGATCGAGCAGAGGCTGCAGACGGCTGCGGATGCGCTCGATCGCATCGTCTGTGGATTCGCACTCGTGGAGATCTATGGACGCGAGCAGCGCGCCGAGGGTTTGCTCGTCTTCGGCAAGCGGAAAGATCGCGAGGAGTCGTGCGGGATCGATCAGCTGCGCGCGCGCATCGGTGGCGCTGAGGCAGGCGCGCAAGCGATCCAGGAGTCGTTCATCGAGAACGGATGCGTCCACATCGCTCCAGCGAACCGTGCCGTTCGGGTTCAGGAAGGCGATGTCCCGGCAGCCGGGCAGCTGCGCCTTCACGTGCGCCGCGTAGGTGCGGTAGAACTCGTCGGACAGGGGCGAGAATCCGTCCGTCGAAGATGTGTGCGTCATCGTGATGCCATCAGCGTTGCGGATCCGTGATGCCGGCCACGTCAACGCTTTACGTATCTTGATCGGATCGGCGGTCGCGCGGTTGCGGAATCCGGTGCAGGTTGGAGCCAATACCGGCGGTTTGATGCAGATTGCAGCCAATCGCGAGCGAGAGAACGCCACGGGTCGAGGTCGCGTCTGCAAGTCGTGACCCTTGCGAGTATCGTGTCCCGAGGGCCGTGCGGCGCTGAGCGGTTCTCGCCATGACAACCCGTGCACAGCAGGACACCTGGCCGGAGCTTCCCTACGATGCATGGAAGGACACCTGCACGACCTTGCATTTGTGGACGCAGATTCCCGGCAAGCTGCGGCTCGCTCTCGCGCCCTGGCTGAATCATTCCTGGCAAGTGCCCCTGTACCTCACCGCGCGTGGGCTCACGACCTCACCCATTGCCTACGACGGGCGCTCGTTCGAGATGAACATGGATTTCATCTCGCACGAGCTCGTCATCGCCAGCAATGACGGCGCGCTGAAGTGCGTCCCTCTTCGTCCGCAGTGCGTCGCCAATTTCCACGCGGCCGTCGTGGCCGCGCTGCAGGAGATGGGAATCACGGTGCCGATCGACGAGCGCCCGTCCGAGGTGCCCGATCCCGTGCCCTTCTCGCAGGATCACACCCATTGCGCATACGACGCCGGATACGCCCAGCGTTTCTGGCGCGCGCTCGTCCAGTCGGACCGGGTGTTCAAGCAGTTCCGGACGGGCTTTCTCGGGAAAGCGAGCCCCGTGCACTTTTTCTGGGGCGCGTTCGATCTGGCCGTGACGCGGTTCTCGGGGCGATCCGCGCCACTTCACCCCGGCGGCGTTCCGGGCCTTGCGGATGATGTTGTGCGCGAGGCGTACTCGCATGAGGTGAGCAGCGCCGGGTTCTGGCCGGGGGGAGGCGGAATCGACTTCGCCGCGTTCTACTCGTATGCCTATCCGGAGCCGGAGGGCTTCGGCACCTCGCCCGTGCAGCCGGGCGCGGCGTTCTACAGCGACACGCTCCGCGAGTTTTTGCTGCCCTACGATGAGGTTCGGCGGTCGCCCGATCCGGATGCGATGTTGCTGGCTTTCCTGCAGACCACATACGAAGCGGCTGCGGATCTCGGCAAGTGGGATCGCGAGGCACTCGAGTGCGCACAAGGTCGCCCGGCGGTCCCGCGCAAGGTCAGCTCGGCTGCAAGCGCACGATGATCGCGGTGGATTCTACGGACGGCCCGAAGCGCTGCGCTGATGGGCCGGTTTGGCACGGGCATTCGTCGTGAGGTTATAAGCGGAACCCACGAGCGACACGTGGGAGAACGCCTGTGGGAAATTCCCGAGCTGGCGGCGCGCTTTGGGGTCGTACTCCTCCGCGAGCAGGCCTACGTCGTTACGCAAGGTGAGCAGGTGCTCGAAGATCTCTCGCGCTTCGGGCCATCGCCCGCACAGCGCGAGATTGTCCACATACCAGAACGTGCAGGCGAGAAAGGCTCCCTCGCCCGGAGGCAGGCCATCATCGGTCTGCGCGGTGTTGTAGCGGTGCACGAGCCCGTCCACGATCAGATGCTTTCCTACCGCGTCCACAGTGCCGCGGACGCGCGGATCGCTCGCGGGCAGGAATCCCACCAGCGGAATCATGAGCAGGCTCGCATCGAGCTGATGCGAGCCATACGACTGCACGAAGCTGCCGAGCCTGGAATTGAAGCCTTGCGCGCACACCTCGGCATGGATGCGCTCGCGCACGTCGCGCCAGCGCTCCACCGGGCCGGGCAGGTCGTGCGTTTCCACAGCCTTGATGGCGCGGTCGAGCGCGACCCACGCCATCACCTTCGAATGCGTGAAGTGCTGGCGCGGACCGCGCACCTCCCAGATGCCCTCATCCGGCTGGTTCCAGATGGTCGCCACGTGCTCGGTCAGCGCGCGTTGCACGGCCCAGCCCTCGGTGCGTAAGCACAATCCTCCGAGTCGCGCATGCTGAAGCGCGTCCGCCACCTCGCCGTACACATCGAGTTGCAGTTGCGCGGCCGCGGCGTTGCCGATTCGCACGGGACTCGAGCCTTCGTATCCCGGAAGCCAGGGGAGCTCGAGCTCCGTCAGACGGCGCTCACCCGCAACGCCGTACATGATCTGCGCCTGCGCAGGCGCGCCGGCGAGTGCGCGGATCAGCCACGTGCGCCAGTGCTCGGCTTCTTCGACATAGCCCGCATCCATGAGCGACAGCAGCGTGAAGGTTGCATCTCGCAGCCAGCAGTAGCGGTAATCCCAGTTGCGCTCGCCCTGAATGCGCTCGGGAAGCGACGTGGTGGGAGCAGCCACGATGCCGCCGGTCGGCTCATAGATGAGCGACTTCAGCGTGATGAGCGAGCGCACGACGGCGCTGCGCCACGGGCCGTCCAGTCGGCACGTGCCCGCCCAGTTCTGCCAGAACGCGCGTGTTTCGTGCAGCGCGCGCTGCACGTCCGGGGCTTGGGGAGGTGGCAGGTGAGAGGAGCCGTACGTCAGCACGAATGACACTTCCGTGCCGGCTTCGAGCTCGAACTCGCCCACGGTGCGCGCATCCTGCCCGCGCAGCTCGACGCGCGTTCGCAACGTGAGCATGTCGGGTCCGGCCACGGCGTGCAGCTCGTTCACAGGCCCTCGGGTCTGGGTGACCCACGGAATGATCGATCCGAAATCGAAGCGGATGATCAGCTCGGTCTGCAGAGCCACGCGGCCCTCGCTGCAGCGGACGATCCGGATGAGACTCGACGCGCCCTCGTGCCGGGGCATGAAGTCCACGAGCTGCACCGTGCCGCTCGGCGTCTCGAGCGTGGTTTCGAGGATCAGCGTGTCGGGCAGGTATCGACGGGACACCGCGCGTGGCGTGTCCCGCGTCGTGATCAGCCATCGGCCGTGCTCGGGCGTCCCCAGAAGCGCGGCGAAGCAGGCGCCCGAGTCGAATCGGGGCCAGCAGAGCCAGTCGACGGAGCCGTCGCGGCTCACGAGCGCGGCACTGTGCCCGTCACCGATCAGGGCATAGTCTTCGATGCGAGCAGGCAACGCGCAGCCCCCGGCTCTTCAGTGAGAGCAGTCGAGCAAATCATGTACCGCACGAGCGCCATCCCTCCGTTCAGCGCGGCTTGCCGGTGCCCGGCGCCTTCGGGGTGCCCGATCCGCGACCGCGTGCCTTCCGCGCCCGCTCGGCGAGCGCTTCGTACTCGGCGCGAATCTCATCGAGCTCCGGCCCTTCGAGATCCTCGAGGTCCATGAGCGCGTTCCGCGCGTGCGAGGTCACACGAATGAGCTCGTCCAGTTTCAGGTGAACGGCTTCCGAATCCCGGTATTGCGTGTTCTGAATCAGGAACACCATCAGGAACGTCACGATGGTGGTGCCTGTGTTGATGACGAGCTGCCACGTATTGCTGAATCGGAAGAGCGGGCCGGACAAGGCCCAGACGAGCACGACCGCAAGCGATATGACGAACGCGGCAGGCCGGCCCGATGTGCGCGCGGTCCACTGCGCCACACGCGTGAATGCAGAGGTCGATCTGGCGGCTTCCACGGCTTTCCTCCTCATGTCGATTGATGCGCGCCCCGGAGCCTGAACTGTGCCTTGCGCAGCAAGCGGCGGTCCGCGAGCGGTGGCCTGAACTCTGCGCATCGTGTTGGCGGTTGTTCCTTGTTGGCCGCCAGGTCTGGCGCGACAATGCCATGCGCCCGAACCGAGGCTGCATCAGAAGGCATACGCGTGCCGCGCACCCTCGCATTGACGATCGCTTTGGCTCTGCTCAGCGGCGCGGGGTGTAGCTCCGCCTATCGCGTGGTGGAGATGCCGGAGCGTGCGGCGGACATGTATCCGCTCTCGCAGACGCGTGAAGGTCTCACCGTTGCCATCGATGAGGTTCGCGCACCCGCCCGCGCCCAGCGCTACTTCGGCGCGAATCTGCCTCGCGCGGGCATACTGCCCGTGGTCGTCGTCGTGACGAATCACAGCGCTCACCGTGTCATCGTGAAGCCCTCGGACGTGCTGCTTCACCGCGGTCGCGAGATCATCGATCCCGTGCCGATCCAGACGGTGGTCGCGGCCGCCCGGGACGAGCGCTGGCGCTTCAGCCGAAAGACGCGCGAGCACGTGCAGAGCTTCTTCGAAGGCGTGGCATTCAAGGAAACCATCCTGCTGCCACAGGACACTTACCAGGGGGTTCTGTTTTTCGCGTATCCGCAGTCGCAGCGGCGCGATGACCGGTTCTTCAGCGTCTGGAGCCTCTTCGTGGAAGGCGGGCCGCGCATTCGCGTGGCGCTCACGGACATGGAAACCGCGGAACCGAAGCGCGTGCACTTCGGCCCGTTCTCGCTCACCGGCATGAACCGGGGGCTCACGTCCGCAAGCTCCGAAACGCTCGAGCGCTTCTGACGAGCAGGGTCATCTGACGCGGTGTGGACGGCCCAGCCGCCGGCCGCTGCGCGGGATGTGCGCGTGGGCTAGCATCCCGGCAGGCATCACGCCACGAACGCTTCAGAACAAAGGGGGGCGGCATGAGGACCACGCGTCGCGCGCTCTGCGCAGTCGCTTTCGCATTGTGTGCGGGATTCGCTTTCGGGCAGCAGAAGAAGGTGCCTTTTGCAAACGGCTATCCGGTCGCACCGAACGGCCTCAACGATCAGCCGTTGGGAGAGGGCCCTTTCACCTATCGCACGGCCGAGGAACAGGACGTGCGGGTTGTGGTGGTGGCGCGTGACCTCGAATACCCATACAGCCTCGCGTTCCTGCCGAGCGGCGATCTCCTGTTCACGGAGCGCCCGGGCCGGCTGCGCATCATCCGCAATGGCGTGCTGGACCCGAAACCGATTGCGGGTGGCCCGGCGTCGCGCTTCTCGGGCCGCTCCGGCCTGGTCGGCGCAGTGCATGGCTACATGAGTCTCGCGGTGCACCCCCGCTTCGATGAGAACCGATGGATCTATTTCAGCTACACCAAGCCGCTCGACGAAAAGCGCGCGGTCGTCGCTGTGGCACGCGCGCGGCTCGATGACAGCAGGATGAGCGATGTGCGGGACGTCTTCGTCGGCGACGACGTCCGAGGCGCCACCGCAATTACCTTCACGCCGGATGGCATGCTCTGGATCGCCACGAGCGGCGATAGTTCGCAGGACCCGGGTTCACTGGCCGGAAAAGTCCTGCGACTGCGGGACGACGGCAGCGTTCCGCCGGACAATCCGTTCGTCGGACGCGAAGGGTATCGCCCCGAAATCTACACGCTCGGGCATCGGGCTGCGCTCGGTCTCACCGTGCATCCGGTGACGCATGAGGTGTGGCTCAGTGAAATGGGGCCGAACGGGGGCGACGAGATCAACGTGCTGCGCCCCGGGCGCAACTATGGCTGGCCGATCGTGAGCCTCGGGCGCACGTACCCGGGCCCGTGGCAGGCGAAGACGAACGAGCCGACGCACCAGGGGTATGAGCCGCCCGTCATCTACTGGATGCCGTCGATCTCCGTCTCCGGGCTCACGTTCTATACCGGCGACAAGCTCCCGAAGTGGAAGGGCGATCTGTTCGTGGGCGGCCTGCGCATGGGTGAGATTCCGGGCACGGGGCGCCTGGACCGCGTGCTGTTCAACGACAAGCTGGAAGAGCTGCGCCGCGAGTCGCTGCTGGTGGACCTGCACCAGCGCATCCGGGACGTGAAGCAGGGCCCCGACGGTCTGCTCTATGTGGCGACGGACGAGCCGAAGGGCGCGATCCTGCGCATCGAGCCCGCGAACTGAGCGCGTCATGGCGGGCCAGCCTGCGCACCGGTGCTCGCTGGCCCGCGCCGTCAGAACGTCATGCCGACGCTGACCGTTGCCTCGAACGTGTTCAGCGAGTCATCGAAGTTGTCGACGAGCTTGTCCATGAAGCGATAGCGGGCCTCGAGGCGCATCAGCCCGCGCTCCGTGAAGAACCAGCGCGCCCCGATTCCCGCATTGAGCGTGAATCCGTTGTCGTCATCGATCTGCACGGGTTGGCCGTCCACCACGCCCACGATGGGCGTGTCGAGGTTGGCGGAGGCGTAGCCGACACCCCCGAGCAGATAGGGAGCGAACTGCGCGTCCGGCAGGAACGTCCAGATGGCGTCGACATCGAGCATCGTGATGTCGAGGTCGACATCGCCGCCTCCGGGCACACCCTTGGCGGAGTTGGGACTGAAGCCGAGCGAGGCGTCGAGGCCCAGCACGTCCGTGAAGTTGTAGTCGTAGCGCAGGCCGACGAGGAAGTCGTCATCCAGCTCCGGCGTCGTGCCGGAAATCGGGGTCTCCGTCAGGTCGTCCCCGAAAAGATACCCGGCGAACACATGGACTTCGTTCGTACCGGCTTTGACCTCCGCCTTTGCGGGTGCGCCACATACCAGCGCCATGGTGCCGAGAGCTGCGATGCCGCTCGCGGCAGCGGTTCTTCTCAACATGAGCGTGCTCCTTCGCGCTGAAAAATCAGCGCTCGTCGCACGCAATCGCTATTCCCATCCGCCCTCGCGCATTGCTCTGGTTTTGAGACATTTGCCTGGGTTAAAACCGGTGTTGTTTTGAAGGGACGTTGGGTGCCCGCTCCGCTGAACCATTTGGGCGCACGGCTCTCCCGCCGTGCACTGAATCAGCACACGCTCGCGCCGACCTGCTCGTCCTGCGCTTGGGCCGTCGGGAAATCCGCCGCGTTTTCAGGCATCTCCCGCCGCCGCACGCACGCGCGGCAACTGGCATACGGTTTGCTTTGGCCACGCTGCTCGACCCAGCGACGGGTCGACGGGCAAAGCCGCCCTCCGCATGAAGAGCGCTCGCGCGCCTCTTTTTGCCGAGGGCGATTTTTTTGGGCCATTCCAGCGGGTCGTACAACTTCGAAAGGCAACCGGACCGTCATGTCGTATCTCGCTCCAACCGAATTCGTCGCCAAGATGGTGGACGCCGGCGAATCCAAGATATTCATGTCCACGCGCGACACGTTGATCCGGGCGTACATGGCCGGTGCCATCCTCGCCCTTGCGGCCGTCTTCGCGGTGGCCGTGACGCAGCAGACCGGCTATCCGATCATCGGTGCGATCCTGTTCCCCGTCGGCTTCTGCATGCTCTACCTGCTGGGCTTCGATCTGCTCACCGGGGTGTTCGTGCTGACGTCGCTTGCGTTGCTCGACAAGCGTCCGGGCGTGACGCTCGGCGGCGTGCTCCGGAACTGGGGGCTCGTGTTCACGGGAAATCTGGTCGGCGCCGTCACGGTGGCTGTCATGATGGCCATCGTGTTCACCTATGGCTTTTCCACCGAGCCGAACGCGGTAGGCAAGACTATCGCGGGCATCGGCGAGGCACGCACGCTCGGTTACAAGCAATATGGCGCGGCGGGCATGCTCACCCTGTTCATCCGCGGCGTGCTCTGCAACTGGATGGTGTCGACGGGCGTGGTGGGCGCGATGATCTCCACATCCGTGAGCGGCAAGGTGATCTCGATGTGGATGCCGATCATGGTGTTCTTCGGGATGACGTTCGAGCATTCCGTGGTGAACATGTTCCTGTTCCCTTCGGCGCTCATCATGGGCGGCAACTTCTCGGTGCTGGACTACCTCATCTGGAACGAAATACCCACCGTGCTGGGCAATCTCACGGGCGGGCTCGCGTTCACAGGTCTCACGCTCTACTCCACGCACCTGAAAACGGCACCGAAGAAGGCTATTCCGCTACGCGCGGCTTCCGCGCCGCGCCGGGCATACGGCTGATCGCGTGATCGTCGCTGCAACCCCCGGCCCGCTCGCAGGGCCGGGGCGCCAGCTGCGAGTCACGTTGGGCCAGCATTCCGAGCAGGGGCGGAAGCCTGTCCAGCAGGACTTTCACGGCGCCTGCATCCCGGAGGAGCCGCAACTCGGCGCCAAGGGCATCGCCGTCGCGCTGGCGGACGGCGTGAGCAGCAGCGCCGTGAGCCGCGTCGCGAGCGAAACGGCCGTGAAGGCGTTCCTGGACGACTACTTCTGCACTTCCCCGGCGTGGTCCGTGAAAACGTCGGCGCACCGTGTGCTGGCGGCGTTGAACTCGTGGCTGCACTCGCAATCCCGCCAGAGCCCGTATCGCTACGAGCGGGACCGGGGTTACGTCTGCACGCTCAGCGCCCTGGTGATCAAGTCCGCGACGGCTCATCTGTTTCATGTCGGAGACGCGCGGATCTATCGCCTGCGAGAAGGCTCGCTCGAGCAGCTGACGAACGATCACCGCGTGTGGGTGACTCGCGAAGAGAGCTACCTCGGCCGCGCGCTCGGCTTCAATCCGCAGGTGGAGATCGATTATCACGCGCTGGCGGTGGAGCAGGACGATGTCTTCATCCTTCTCACGGACGGCGTGCACGAATTCGTCACGCCACAGTTCATTGCTGAAGCCGTGTGCCAGCACGCCGGCGACCTGGATCGTGCAGCGAGAGCGCTCATTGAGGAAGCCTATCGGTGCGGGAGCGATGACAACCTGACCGTGCAGATCGTGCGCGTGGAGGAATTGCCGGCGCAGAGCGCGTCCGACGTTCACCAGCAGCTTACGGAGCTTCCCCTTCCTCCTGAGCTCTCACCGCGAATGTGCTTCGACGGATATCGCATCATCCGTGAGCTGCACTCCACGAGTCGAAGTCACGTGTACCTCGCAGCGGACGAGGGGAGTGCAGCTCCCGTCGTGATCAAGGTGCCTTCCGTCGATCTGCGCGCCGACCCCGCTTACCTCGAGCGTTTTCTGATGGAGGACTGGATCGCGCGTCGCATCGATAACCCGCACGTCGCGAAGGCCAGCGACCCTGCGCGCAGACGGAACTATCTGTACTCGGTGATGGAATTCGTGGACGGCCAGACGCTGAGGCAGTGGATGATCGACAACCCCAGGCCCTCGCTGGAAACCGTGCGCGGCATCATCGAGCAGATCGCGAGAGGCCTGATGGCATTTCATCGCCTCGAGATGTTGCATCAGGATCTGCGCCCCGAGAACGTGATGATCGACCGCACGGGCACCGTGAAGATTGTGGATTTCGGCTCCACGCACGTCGCGGGCATCGCCGAAAGCGCAGCGCCCGCCACGCACAGCGAAATTCTTGGTACCGCACAATACACCGCCCCGGAATATTTTCTCGGCGAAGCCGGTACACCGCGCGCGGATCTCTTTTCGCTGGGCGTGATCGCATATGAAATGCTCTCGGGCAAACTGCCGTATGGAGCCGAGGTTGCGCAGTCGAGAACACGGGCGGCACAACGCAGGCTCAGATACCGCCCGCTCGTCGATGAGCACCGCGCGATTCCGGCCTGGATCGACGATGTGCTGAGACGAGCCACGCATCCCGATCCCCGGGAGCGATACGAGGAGCTCTCGGAGTTGCTTTACGATCTCCGGCACCCCAACCCGGCGTATCTGAAGCGAACGCGCCCGCCACTCATCGAGCGCGATCCGCTGATGTTCTGGAAAGCGCTCTCCGCGATTCTGCTGCTCATCATTGCGATGCTGCTGAGCCGCTGACGCTTTCCAGGGACGCGAGGTCGTGCCAGAGGACGGTGGCTTCCAGACCGCCTTCAGGATGGTTGCGGAGCGAGAGCTTCGCGCCGTTCTTCTCGGCAAGCATGCGCGCGATGGTGAGGCCGAGTCCCGCTCCACCGGTTTCGCGCGAGCGCGAGTCATCGAGGCGCACGAAGGGATCGAAAACGCGCTCCAGCATCTGCTCGGGCAGCCCGGGCCCGTGATCGCGGATGCGCACGACCGCCGTGCCGTTGACGCGCTCGGCGGAAACGGAGGCGGACCCGCCGTACTTGATCGCGTTGTCGATGAGATTGGCGAACATCCTGCGCGCCGCGAGCGGGCGCAGCTTCAGCACCGCGTGGCATCCGCCCTCGAACACGGCCTTGTGACCCGCGTCTGAGGCGTCCTCGACCAGGCTCTCGAGCAGTGAATCCAGATCGAGCATCACGCGTTGTTCCGCGGTTTCGGCGCTTCGTGCGAGCTCTAGCCCTTCATCGACGAGGGCCTTCATCGCGCGCAGGTCGGCAACGAGACGTTCGCGCAGCGACTCATCCTCGACGCGTTCCATTCTCAGACGCAAACGTGTGAGCGGGGTCTGCAGGTCGTGTGTGATTGCGGCGAGCATGCGCGTGCGCTCGGAAACGTGCTGCTGCAGCTGGCGCTGCATGGCGTTGAACGCTTCGGCGGCTCGCCGGACCTCGGTCGGCCCGGAGACGCTGACGGGCGGGCGATCCAGATCCTGCCCGAGCTCCTGCGCGGCGGCGGACAACCGCATGAGCGGCGAGGTGGCGATGCGTGCGACCACATAGGCCAGCACGCCCAGCGCAATGAGAAGTGGGATCAGTGCGGCGGGCTCGAACAAGGGACTGCGCTCGCGCTCGACCCACCGCGTGTCGAGGCTCACATTCAGCCGGGTGCCGTCGCTCAGCGGCAGGTTGATGAGCCTGCAGACGGGCGGAATCACCTGCGTTCTGCGGGGGCTGGGCGGCGGCGGCATGCGCGCGCTCGCCTGCTCGAGCGCACGGCGGACCTCCTCGCTCTCCCACACGCGCTGCAGTTCTTCCCGTGAGACCGTGCGCAGCTCGGGGAAGCACACATCGATCCGGGCGCGCTGCACTTTTGCCTGTGACACGAGACCGCCTCGTGCATCCAGCACGCGCTCGAACGCTTCGTCACGCGCCTCGCCGGAAGCATCCGCGGGCTGCGCGCGCACACCACCGAATGCGGATGCGGCGAGGAGCTGATCGCGCATGGATGGAGGAACGGCATCGATCAGCAGCACATAGCCTTCCAGACGGTCCGCCGTTCGTTCGAGCAACTGTCGCTCGAAATCCCTGTCGCCGATGGAGGTGGTGACCACCCAGACGCCGACGGCCGCGAACGCCATCCCCACGACGAGCGTTCCGAAGATCCGCCCGGTCATGGATTGGAAGAAGGCGCGCAGGGCCATCATGTCATCGTGACCGCCGCGGCGAAGACATAGCCCTCGTTGCGCACGGTCTTGATGAGGGCGGACTCGGCCTGATCGTCACCGAGCTTGTGCCGGAGCCGGCTCACCTGCAAATCGATGGCGCGCTGCTGGGATTCGTACGCGCGCCCGCTGCTGAGGGCGACGAGCTGCTCGCGGGTGAGCACGCGGTTCGGATGCGTGACGAATACGCGGAGCAGCCGGAACTCCGCACCCGAGAGCACGACGACCCGGCCGGCCGGATCGACCAGGTGGCGCTTCTGCAGGTTCAGCGTCCAACCGGCAAACTTCGCCTCGCCGACACTGACCACGTCCAGACTGGTGGGGAGCGCCTCGGTGCGCCGGAGCACATTACGGATGCGCGCGAGCAGCTCGCGCGGCTCGAAGGGCTTGGGCACGTAATCGTCCGCGCCCATTTCGAGCCCGAGCACGCGATCGATGGGCTCGCTGCGCGCGGTGAGCATGATCACGGGGGTGTTGGAGCGCGCCCGCAGGTCGCGGCAGAGCGTGAGGCCATCCTCGCCAGGCAGGTTGAGGTCGAGCACGATGAGATCCACGCGCTCCCGTTCCAGCGCACGCCGCATCTCGCTGCCGCTGCCCGCGGTGCTGACCACATACCCTGCCTTGCTGAGTTGCTCCGCCAGCATGGACCGGATATCCACGTCGTCATCCACCACCAACAGCCGATGCACGGTGCCGCCCTCGCTCATGTCGCAATGATTGCATCGTAGCGGATCGGCGGCATACCGGTTTTGTATCGAAGCCTGTCCCGTTCGATCCCGTGATACAGAGCGATACACAGCGGGCGCGGCGGATACAGAACGACAAATTTCGTGCGTTGAGGCCGGCCGGCAGTCTCACCACACTGCTGCCGTAACGCCGCAGCTGCGGCCCGAAAGTCAGAAGAAGCCCGGAAGATGCGAATCACACTGCCCGCCAATCGACGCGCCCGGATCATCGGCGTCACGCTGGCCGCTGCTGCGGGCGTGGCGCTGGCGACCGGTTTCCTGCGCGACGATCCGGCGCCAGCGCTGGCCACAACGCCTGTCACCGTGGCGGACATCGAAGACACGGTGATCGCGACGGGCACCCTGGAAGCCTCGCAGATGGTGAGTGTGGGCGCGCAGGTGTCCGGGCAGATCAAGTCCCTGAAGGTGAAGCTCGGGGACGTGGTGAAGACCGGCGATCTGATCGCGGAGATCGATTCCACGACGCAGGAGAACGACGTTCGGAACGCGCAAGCGGCGCTGGCCAGCGCGCGTGCGCAAAGGAACGTGCAGGTGGCCGCGCTCAGGCAGGCGGAACTGGCGTTCGAGCGGCAGAAGATGATGCTTGCCGAAGAGGCCACCTCGCGCGCCGATTACGAGAGCGCGGAAGCAAACCTGGCATCGATACGGGCGCAGATCCAGGCGCTCGATGCCCAGATCGAGCAGAGCCAGACGGCGCTCGACACCGCGAAGGCCAATCTGGGGTACACCAAGATCCGCGCCCCCATGGACGGCACGGTGGTGGCCGTCGTGGTGAAGGAAGGGCAGACGGTGAATGCGATGCAGGCCGCGCCCACGATCGTGAAGCTGGCGAAGCTCGACACCATCACCGTGAGCGCGGAGATCTCCGAAGCGGATGTCATCAAGGTGAAGAGCGGGCAGACCGTCTACTTCACGATCCTCGGCAACCCGGAGAAGCGCTACTACGGCACGTTGCGCACCGTCGAGCCCGCGCCGGAATCGATCGAGACCGAGGGCACGTCCTCGATGAGCGCTTCCGCCTCGAGCAGCACCAGCAGCAGCGCCGTCTATTACAACGCGCTGTTCGAAGTGCCGAATCCCGACGGCGAGCTGCGCATCTCGATGACCGCGCAGGTCTATGTGGTGCTGAACCAAGCGAAGAACGCACTGACCATTCCTGCATCCGCGCTCGGCGAGCGCACGCCGGATGGTCGCTACATCGTGCAGGTCGTGAACGGGCAGGGCCGGCCCGAGCCACGCCCCATCAAGGTGGGCATCAACAACAACGTGGTCGCACAGGTGCTCGATGGGCTTTCCGCTGGCGAGCAGGTCGTGGTCGGCGAAGCGGCCGCATCGGCAAGCGCGCCCGCCGGCTTCAGAGGCGGCCGCCCGCCGCGCATGATGATGTCGCCATGAGCCCGCGTGACATGACGGGCGCCCCCCTGCTCGAGGTGCGTGCTCTGCGCCGGGAGTTTCCTGCAGGCGAAGACACGATTGCCGTGTTGAAGGATGCCGATCTGGACATCCACGCGGGCGAGATGGTGGCCATCGTGGGTGCGTCCGGCTCCGGCAAGTCGACGCTGATGAACATTCTCGGCTGTCTGGATCGCCCGACGTCCGGCACGTACCGCGTCGCCGGTCGCGAAACCGCTCAGATGAGCCCCGATGAGCTTGCGGCCCTGCGGCGCGAGCACTTCGGCTTCATCTTCCAGCGCTACCACCTCCTGGGGGATCTCAACGCGCTCGGCAACGTGGAGGTCCCCGCAATCTATGCAGGCCAGGCGCGCGGCGCCCGGCAGGAGCGCGCGCGACAGCTGCTCACACGGCTCGGGTTGCAGGACCGCATGGGCCACAAGCCCGGGCAACTCTCCGGCGGACAGCAGCAACGCGTGAGCATCGCGCGGGCGTTGATGAACGGCGGCAAAGTCATCCTCGCAGATGAGCCGACCGGTGCGCTGGACAGCCGCTCCGGTGAGGAAGTCATGCGCATTCTCGAGGAGCTGCACGCCGAAGGGCACACGATCATCCTCGTGACGCACGACATGGCCGTCGCCCGGCACGCCCAGCGCATCATCGAGATCCGGGATGGCCAGATCGTGGCGGATCGCAGGAATGCGGTTGCGCCGACATCAGAGCCGCAGCGGCGAGCGGCCGCGCCGCCGCGAGGCAGCGCCTGGCAGGGTGCACGCGACCGGTTCATCGAGGCGTTCCGCATGGCCCTGCTTGCCATGCGCGCGCACAAGATGCGCACGTTCCTCACCATGCTCGGCATCATCATCGGGACGGCATCGGTCGTGTCCGTGGTCGCGCTGGGCAACGGCTCGCAGCAGCGCATTCTCAGCAACATCAGTGCGCTCGGCACGAACACGATCGACATCTACCCCGGCACGGGCTTTGGCGACATGCGCTCGGGCCGGGTGCAGACGTTGCGCGCCTCGGACGCGGAGGCGCTCGCCGCGCAGAGTTACATCGACAGCGCCACGCCAAGTGTCTCCACGAGCGTGACGGCGCGTTACGGCAGCCACTCCGCGACGGCACAGGTGACCGGCGTGGGCGAGCAGTTCTTTCGCGTGCGGGGCATGAAGATCATCCAGGGCACCGCATTCGATGCGGCCGCCGTCCGGCGCATCGATCAGAGCGTGGTGATCGATCAGAACACGGTCACGCAGCTCTTTCCCAACGAGAACCCCATCGGCAAGGTGATCCTGCTCGGCAATGTGCCGAGCCGCATCATCGGCGTGGCGGAACGGCAGGGTTTCGGGCCCATGGGCGGCGGCAATTCGCTGAACGTGTGGATCCCATACACCACCGCGCTCACGCGAATGCTGGGCCAAACGTATCTCTCCAGCATCACGGTGCGTATTGCGGACGACACGCCCATGGACGCCGCACAGGAAGCGATCACGAGACTGCTGACCTTGCGCCACGGACGGCAGGATTTCTTCCTGAACAACACCGCCGAAATCCGTGAAACGATCGAAGCCACCACGCAGACCATGACGCTGCTCATCGGGTCGATCGCCGCGATCGCCCTCATCGTCGGCGGCATCGGCGTCATGAACATCATGCTGGTGTCCGTGACGGAGCGGACCCGGGAGATCGGTGTGCGCGTCGCCGTGGGCGGGCGGCAGAGCGACATCCTGCAGCAGTTTCTGATCGAAGCCGTGCTGGTCTGCATTGCAGGCGGCATGCTGGGTGTGGGTCTGGCGCTGGTGCTCGGGCTGCTGGTGGGGCAGATGGGCGGGGGTTTCGGCATGGTGTTCTCC